>DAOTZA010000156.1:0-11635 GCA_034434515.1 Anaerolineales bacterium
ACGGATTATACGCCTCCTATTTCAGGATGAGGTTGGTTTATACGTTTTTATTGATGAGTTGCTGTGAGGAACAAGAGGATTGTTATCAGGTGAATAGATATTGAAATGTTGGATAACGATTTTGTGGATTAGATGGGGGGTGTGTCCCAATTTTGTTGGGGTAAAATTGGGGGTAGGAGGTTGAAAATGGAAGAGACAAAGCAAAAAACAGTTCTTTCAGGGATAGTGCAATCAATGGAAGCGTTCCTGCAGTGGGCGAAAGAAAACCCGCAATGCAAGCTGAGCGAGTTAGAAGATCGGGTGCAGAAGGTAAAGACCGAGATAGGGACACAGTTGTTGGAAGCTGCGGTGGCGCAGCAGGGACAGGCAGCGTTGGCTGAAGAGCGGTGTTCCTGTGGTGGGGCGTGGGTGATTGCCGGCTATCGGGAACGGCACGTGATGACCTCGCAAGGGGTGATTCGAGTGAAGCGAGCCTATTTCACCTGCGAGCGGTGTGGGCAGGGATTTTTCCCCCTTCGACGAAGCGAAAGGGATAAGTGGGGGGTGGAGTGAGCGGGGGTTAGAGCAGGTGCTGTGGACGGCGCAAGCGGTAGGTTCGTATCGGGAAGCGGAGGAGGCATTGGAGCGATTAGGGGGGTTGTCGATTCCGCGGAGCACGATCCATCGCAAGGTGGAAGAGCATGGAAGCCGTCTGGCAAAGCAGCGCCAGGCAGAAGCGCAGCAGTTGTGGGAGCAGGGGGGCAAGGGAGCAGCGTTACCGGCGCCGCGGGATGGGGCGAAGGAAGAGCTGGGCATCAGTCTGGATGGGGTGATGGTGTGGGTTGATGATGGCTGGCATGAAGTGAAAGTAGGCAGTTGCTTTGAGTTTGGGCCGGGGAAGGATGGGGAGGTTGAAGCGCGCGAGCTAGGGTATTGGGCACACTTTGGGGAGGTGGAAGACTTTCGGCGGACGTTGTGGGGCTATGCTTATCATCGGGGCTTGGGGTTAGAAGGGAAAGCGATTGTGATTGGGGATGGAGCAACTTGGATAGACGGGTTTGCCGAGAAGTATTGTGCCCGGCGGGTGCGGATCGTGGATTGGTATCATGCGCTGGAGCATCTGTGGGCGTTGGGGCGAGAAGCGTTTGGGGAAAAAGCGAGTGGCTGGGTCAAAGGGGTTGAGCAGGCGTTGTGGGAAGGGGAGGTTGGGCAAGTTGTGGAAGCGTGTGAAAAGGTGCTGGCGAAGCAATCGGCTTGGGGGAATGGGGTTGGGCGGACGGCGGAATACTTTCGCGAGCGCCAAGCCCAGATGGATTACCCGGCTTTTCGTCAGGCGGGTTATCCGATTGGGAGTGGGACGGTGGAGAGCGCTTGCAAGGGAATCGGCTGGCGTTGTAAGGGGCGCGGGCAGCGCTGGAAATCCAAAGGGTTGAATGCCATGCTGGCCTTGCGCAGTGCCGGGATGGGCGGCAATCAGGAATGGGCGCAAGCCTGGAAGCTCATCGGCAATACCAGCTGAAATTTTCCAACGATTTTGGGACACACCCTCTTTTCCCTAGGAGTCCGTCAAACCTGATAATCCAAAATATAATCTTGTATTCTGGGTATTTTATAGTATAATCAATTTACATAGTTCTCTAGTTAACTGTAGTTATGGCAGATGATTTTTTATCACATCTATTGATCCATCGTGATAGCGCCATCCCAATCTATCGTCAAATCAGTGCTGCAATACTCAAGGCTATTCAAAATGGTGATCTTAAGCCTAACCAGCAATTACCGTCTGAAAACGAATTTGCCCACCGCTTTGGCATTGTGCCTATGACGGTGCGTCAAGCAATGAATGAGTTGGCTCGGGCAGGTTATATCTATAGAGTTAGAGGACGAGGAACATATGTTGCGCCCCGTTTTTTGGAGCACACCCTTGAAAGGATGCTCTCGTTTTCAGAGGATATGCATGCACGTAACTTAATCCCTGGTTCAAGAATATTGCAATTTGAGCGAGCGCATCCTTCCTTGTTTATTTGTCATGTATTACGTCTGAATGAGGGTGAAACTGCCATCCACATACGCCGACTGAGACTGGCGAACGACCAACCGGTTGGCGTTCATAATGCATGGATTGCCCGCATAGAGTTTAGTCAAGCAGAACTCGAAGCGGTAGGATCGCTATACCAACTCTTGGCACGGAAGGAGGTGTTTCTATCTGAAGGAGATGATTTGATTGAAGCTGTAGAAGCTGATGAAGAGTTGAGCAACCTGCTCGACGTTCGTACAGGTGCAGCGCTCTTGCGGGTTACCCGCACTGCTCGCGATCAAAAAGGTCACCCTATCGAGTTTGTTGAAGCGACCTATCGGGCTGATCTATATCGCTACGCAGTCCACCTGCGCCGCTGATTATTGAAAAGCCATCTAATTTATTACATTTACCCTGAGGAGAGTGAGACTATGTTTAAGCGTGTAGCCCTGAGCTTAATAATTTTACTTTCTTTCACCCTGGCTTCTTGTGCCACGCAACCAGCTACCGTTCCTACTACACCAACCCAAGCGGAGCAAGCGCCGGCGCAGTCAACTCAAGCTGAGCAAGCCCCTGCGCAACCTGTCCAGACTGAACCGCCTGCTAAGACCTATCGAGTAGCCATGATCGCTGCGCAAGGTGGTTTAGGAGACCGATCCTACAACGACTCGGGATATGAGGGACTAAAGCGTGCTGAGAGCGAACTAGGTGTCGAGGTAAAAGTGATTGAATCTGCTGACCCAGTTGGTGAAGGCGAACAACTCTTGCGCAATGCTGCTGAAAGTGGATTTGATCTAGTGATTACTCTCGAATATAGCCACTTTGATCCGCTAGCTCGCGTTGCCCCAGATTACCCAAATACCACCTTTGCTATCATCAATATTGCCGTTGAAGGTAGTAATGTTGTCTCGGTAATATTTAAGGAACATGAAGCATCTTTCCTTGTTGGCGCACTGGCAGCGATGGTAACTACAATGGAAGGCAATGAGTTAGTAAATTCTGAGGCGATTATTGGGGCAATTGGCGGAACACAGTCACCAGGTATTGACAAATTCATTGTGGGCTATACCGAAGGGGCTCAATATATTAACCCCGAGGTCAAGGTTCTTTCAGCTTACTCCAATTCGTTTGGAGACCCGGCCAAAGGTCGTGAGCTTGCATTGGCAATGTATGATCAGGGCGCTGATATCGTTTTTCAGATTGCGGGAGGCACAGGGGAAGGTGTCTTCCAAGCGGCTGAAGAAGCAAAGCATTATGCCATTGGTGTGGACTCAGACCAAGATTATATCAAACCTGGCTATATCCTGACCAGTATGATCAAGCGTGTTGATAACGCTGTTTTCGATCTCTGCTCTCGGCTTGTCAATGGCTCCTTGCAAGGTGGTACGGTTATTGAGTATGGATTGAAGGAAGAAGGTGTAGGCTTAAGTCCAATGACTTACACCAAGGATAAGTTACCTGCTGAATTTCTCAATACAATTGAGGATTTGAGACAAAAAATTATAAGCGGAGAGATTCAAGTTACAGACATAACTAAAAAGTAATTTCCCAAATTTATAACAGGCGGGCTGTTTACCTCAGCCCGCCTGTTTCAGCAGTTCTAGCCTGTTTGCGGAGGTGCTGAAATTTGTCGTACTTGTTGATGAAATCTATAACCAAAACCTTTCCGGGCGTAATTGCGAATGACAAGATTGATCTAGAAGTTGCGCAGGGTAGCATTCATGCCTTGTTGGGCGAAAATGGTGCTGGCAAGAGCACGCTGATGAAGATACTTTATGGCATATATACCCCTGAAGAAGGAAAAATTTTTTTCAACGGACAAGAAATTCGTGTTCCTAACCCACGCGCAGCTATACGTCTGGGGATAGGGATGGTTCATCAGGAATTTCACCTTGTGCCTTCGCTAACGGTTTCCGAAAATATCGCATTGGGTTATGAACTGATCCGTAATGGGCTAGTTGACCGTAAAGCACAGCGTCGCCGTATCGCAGAAATAATAGAGCATTTCGGCTTTAAGCTCCCTTTAGAGAAACCGATTGCTGAATTGCCAGTCGGCGTTCAGCAGCAGGTTGAAATTATCAAGCTGCTCTATCGAAAAGCAGAGATTCTTATCCTGGATGAGCCTACATCTGTGCTGACGCCTCAGGAAGTTGATAATTTGTTTGGAGTCCTACAAAACCTGCGTGAGCAAGGAAAAACCATTATCTATATTACCCATAAGTTGCGTGAAGTCAAAAAAATCTGTGATTTTGCTACAATTCTGCGACGCGGGAGAGTTGTTGGTAGGGTCAGGGTAGCTGATGTTACAGAGAGAGAGTTAGCAAATCTGATGGTGGGTGAACAGGTCATTGATTATATCTTTCCTCGTAGTGGGCAAGTTGGAGAAAAAAAACTGGTACTAGAACGAGTTTCTGCCATAGACGATCGTGGTATCCTGGCTCTAAAGGAGGTTACTTTTACTGTCAATGCAGGTGAAATTGTTGGTGTTGCTGGTGTACAAGGCAGTGGTCAAAGTGAGCTTGTAGAAGTAATTAGTGGTTTGATTCACCCAGCAAAGGGTAAAATTTGGCTAAATGGGAAAGACATCACTCGGGCCTCGCCTCGCCAACGGCGAGAAATTGGCTTGGCGATTATTCCCGAAAAACGTAAAGAACAAGGCTTGAACTTGAACACCAATGTTGTCGAGAATGTTATTTCCACTCGTTATTACAAATCTCCATTTAGTCGATGGCTAACTTTGTTCGATCGCCCAGCTGAAAAATTTGCACAACGGATTGTTAGTGAGTTTAGTATAACGATGTCCAGTCTGAAAAGTAAGGTCGAAAACCTATCTGGAGGCAATCAACAGAAAGTCATTGTAGGCCGTGAAATGATCGAACAGCCCGATGTCCTAATTGCAGCTTATCCCACGCGTGGATTGGATGTTAGTGCCGCCCAATTTGTGCGTGAAACCATGATCCGAAGACGCGATCAGGGTGGTGCAATTTTATTGATATCTGCTGACCTAGACGAATTGTTTGCTGTTTCAGATCGTATACTGATTCTTTACGAAGGTCAGATTGTTGGTGAAACCAAACCAGATGAAACTTCTTTTGAAAAAGTTGGACTCTTGATGACAGGACACTTCCATGCAAGCTGAATTACCCCATCTCGACCCAGCCGCTTCTCAAATAAATGTTGAGGATTCAGCAGAGCAGATACCTTCAGCAATCCTCTCGCTTTCTCGAATGTTGTTGACTCTTTTTATTGCCTTATTGATGGGAGCATTGGTCATATGGATTTCGGGTAAAAATCCAGTAGAGGCCTACCGGGCTTTACTGCAAGCTTCACTGGGTAGTCGAACAGCTATTGCCAATTCCCTATTAGCAGCAACTCCTATCCTTTTTACGGGAATGGCTGCAGCGATTGCTTTTCGAGCAGGTATCTTTAATGTGGGTGTTGAAGGATCTTTATATCTGGGAGGCTTTGCAGCGGCATGGGTTGGTTTTACGTTTACCACTTTACCCCCTTTGCTGATCATTCCGCTTTCACTTCTGACAGCAGGGATCGTGGGGGGGGTATGGTGTTACTTCCCTGCTATCCTACGTTCCAGATTACAAGTCGATGAGTTAGTAACAACCATTCTGCTTAATTACGTAGCCATTTTATTCACTGAATACCTGGTCAATGGCCCTTTCCTCGTACCAGGTTTGGCAAATGCAATGTCACCTCAAATTTCTGAGTCAGCTCGTTTGTTGCGTCTTCTCCCCCCCTCTCAATTAAATGCCAGTTTTTTGTTTGCGCTTTTGGCTGCATTATTTACGATATACCTGATGACACGCACAAAGTTTGGATATGAAATTCGTATGGTTGGAGATAATCCTCAATTTGCGCGTTGGTCGGGTATCAACGTCGTTAATGTAATCGAGAAAGTCATGGTGTACGGTGGCATATTTGGGGGTCTAGCAGGGGCAGGACAAGTGATGGGAGTTCATTATCGCTTTATTGCCGGTTTTTCATCTGGACTTGCATTCACGGGTATAACCGTTGCGCTATTAGTGCGTAATTCACCATTAGGAGTTCTGTTGGCGTCTTTGTTGTTCGGTATGCTTCGAAGTGGTAGTGCAACGATGGAGATTATGACGGATGTACCTCGTGACTTGATTCGTGTTCTTGAAGCTACAATTATCTTCTTTGCCGCTATTGAATTTGGCAATTTGCTTTGGAGGCGTCACCGTGAACATTGACCCATTGACAAATGTGCTTTTTGCTGCTCTGCGTGTGATGACCCCTTTGTTGCTTGCTGCATTAGCTGGTTTAATTAGCCAGCGAGTCAATTTACTTAATATTGCTTTAGAAGGCTTAATGTTATTTGGAGCATTTTTTGCGGTTGTGTTTGGCGCAAAGTTCAACAGTCCGTGGTTGGGTCTTTTCTTTTCCATCGTTTTTACGACATTGATCACCTTTATCTATGCTCTATCCATCATTGAGTTGCGTGCTAACTTAATTGTTGCTGGTTTAGCAATTAATATTTTAGCCGTTGGATTAACCTCCTACCTGCTAGTGGTCATGTTTAATGCTCGAGGAGCTTACTCACCAAGTGACTTGGTTAGTTTACCTCACCTAAACCTTCCCCTCCTAAAGGACATAGCTATACTTGGAAAGGTATTTTCAGGTCATGGAGTCTTAGTGTATGTTTCATGGATATTAGCTGGGTTGTGTTCTGTTTTTCTTTATCGAACCCCACAAGGGATACACCTAAGAGCAGTGGGTGAGCGTCCAGAGGCTGCTGAAACTGCTGGGATTAACGTGAAAGGCATTCAGTACCTTGCCTTACTACTAGGCGGCGTTTTGTGTGCTTTAGCGGGTGCTCAACTTGCTATTGGTGATCTAACCATTTTTAACGACAGTATGATAAACGGTCGTGGTTTTATTGCTTTAGCTGCTGTATTTTTCGGAGCAGGCAAACCTGGTCTAACAACTCTAGGATGTTTCTTGTTTGGCTTGTTTGAAATCTTGCAATTTCGCCTTCAAACTTCTGCCAACATTCCTCCCCAGTTGCCTCAAATGCTCCCATATTTGATTGTTGTGCTAACGCTTACAGCTATCTCATTCCAGAAAAAATTTACGAAGAGGATGGCAGGATGAGCCTTCCGCAGGTGCTTATTAGTGGTTATCCTGGATTTGACTATATTTTGCGGATTGATCATTATCCAAAAGAGGGTGAAACAGCAATTATTCTTGATCCCCCTGGTATCCCCCAACCTAAACCGGGCGGTTGTGCAAGTAATATTGCCGTTTGTCTTGCGCGACTTGGGATTTGTGCGGCACCTTCTCTAATCCTAGGTGAAGACGATAATGGTAGGCAGATGCGAGCCTTGCTCCAAGCTGAAGGCGTTTCGGTTGATTACTTAACTTTTCATCCGAATGGCAAAACAGCCACAACTTTTTTATTCATCAATCCGCAAGGTGGACATCAAACTTATTATTTCCCTGGCTGTGCTGATGCTGATGTGGATATTGAACTATCCATTGAATTGATCCAGGCAATTAAGTTTGCTGTCATCACGGTTGCCAGCCCTCATCATACATGGCAGGTTTTACACCAACTAAGGAGTAGTCGAGCGACACTGATTTGGTCTCTGCGAAACGATCCACATGCCTTCCCGCCTGACTTGGTGAAAGAATTATTGAGTAGGTGTAGTATTCTGGTAATGAATCTCGCCGAACAGAAAGCCCTTATGAACTGGATAAATGTAGAGAACGTGTGGTCAATTCTTAATTGGGGAATTGAATCCCTCATAGTCACTTTGGGAGAGCAGGGCAGTATGCTTCTGAAACCAAGTCAAGTGATACAAATACCTGCCGTTGTTCCAAAACAGTATGTTGACCCAACCGGTGCAGGAGATGCATATGTAGGTGGTCTTTTAGCCGGTCTATGTATTGGGTTTGACTTAGAGACTTCAGCAAAAATTGGTAGCGTCGTTGCTTCATTTGTAATAGAAGATTGGGGCTGTCAAACCAGTTTACCAACATGGGAGGCGGTGCAAGAAAGATATTATCAATCTTTTCATGAAAGGCTGAATAGGTTTTGAGACATGAAATGGGCTTTGATTTTAGTTGACGTGATTCGCGACTTTTTCCATCCTGAAGGCGTGAACTATCGTCCCGAATATGAAAATGTTCTACTGGCAATTCGCCGGGTATTGGCTATTGCTCGCCAGGCTGGTTGGACGATTATCCATATTCGGGAGACACATCCGATTCACCATGATCAGGATTTTGAGTTTGAAAAGCTGCCAGTTCATTGCCTAGAAGGTTCGTCGGCGGTGGAATGGGCGGATGGAATAGAAGTTTTGCCGGGTGAGCATGTTTTACAGAAAAGGCGCTATAGTGCTTTTTTTGAGACCGATCTAAATCTATTATTGCGCGAGAAAGCGATCGATCAAGTTGTAGTTGTGGGTGTAAAGACGAATGTCTGTGTTCGAGCAACCGTGCAGGATGCATTTGGTTGGGGATACCGGCCTGTGGTCATACGAGAAGCTGTTGGCTCGAACTATGTCCACTTGCATGAAGCAAGTTTAGAAGATATTCATCGTTATATGGGGATAGTCCAATCTCTTGACCAGTTTGAACGCTGGGCATTATCTCTGGAAGGAGAAAAACATCGTGAAGTCTAATACCAGTTGGTACTTAAAATTATCTGCTGACGATTGTACACCTCGTGTAATTCTAGTCGGAGATCCGGCACGCCAGGCTCTTTTCTCTGAACACATGGGCAATGTGCGTGAGGTTGCCAATGAACGCGAGTTTTGTACAATTCAGGGAGTCTATAATGGGCAAAGCGTTTCGGTGATTACTGTTGGAATTGGTGCCCCAGCTGCCGTTCTGGTTCTGGAAGAACTTTGGGAATTAGGAGCTCGCATTGTTGTGCGTGCAGGTACAGGGATGAGTGTAGGAATACCGCTTGGTAACTTTATTCTGGTGCAGGCTGCAGTTCGGCATGAAGGTGTATCCCAAAGCTACTTGCCTCTTAACTTTCCGGCTGTGGCTGATATTGATTTATTTCACAGTTTTTTGCATACCCTAAAGGAAGAAAAGGTTGCTGTTGCAGCAGGAGTAATTCTGACCTCGGATAGTTTCTATACCGATTTGTTCTCTCATTCCATCCAGAATCGACACCCAATCCGCCAGCAACAAACTCTTCTGCAAAGATATGCAGAAGCGGGAATTATCAGTGCTGACATGGAAACATCTGCACTATATATTGCAGCTCAATATCTTGGTATACGTTGTTTGACGTTGCTCTTAGCCACCGTAGATGGTTTTGAACTGAGAAGTTTGGAAGAGAAAGAGCGTCAAAATAAGGAGCGAGAATTGGCGCGATTAGCATTAGAAGGGATTACACGCTATAAAGAAGAGGAATAGGAGTGTAAGTTGATAATGAGGAATTTGTTTTCTTCTTCCAATGTTGTGATCGGGATGATCCATCTTCTCCCTTTACCCACTAGTCCTCTTTTTGAAGGTGATCTAAAGGGACTCTATGAACGTGCCTTGTGGGAAGCTGAAATATTAGAAAGTGTAGGTGTAGACGGATTAATTGTTGAAAACTTTGGTGATCTACCTTACCAGGCTCGAGAGCCTGAAGCTGTAGTGATAGCTTTAATGGCTAGTGTAACTCGTGAGATTGTTCGCTCAGTCAAAATCCCGGTAGGAATTAACGTTCAATTCAATGCTTGGCAAGCGGAAATGGCAATCGCCTACGCTTGTGGAGCAGATTTCATTCGCGCTGAAGTTTTTGTGGATACAGTTGTCAGTACGCAAGGAATTATAGCTCCTTGTGCTGCGGAGTTAATTCGCTATCGCAAACAGTTGGGAGCATCCGTACAAATTTTTGCCGATGTCCAAACCAAGCATACAGTTAATCTAATTCCTCAATCTTTAGTCAAATCAGCTTTGGATGCACAAGCCGCTGGTGCAGATGCTCTCATTGTTACTGGCGAAGCAACAGGCAAAGCCACCCCCCTAGATGCAATTCAAGAAGTCAAGCAAGCAGTTAGTTTGCCTGTTTATGCTGGATCCGGCACTACGGTGCATAATGTTAGCGATATCCTCAGAATAGCAAATGGCGTGATTGTTGGCTCTGCTTTGAAAGAAGAGGGAATAACGACTAATCGTATCTCACCTGAAAGAGCACGGGAATTTATTCGAGTTGTTCGATCCCTTAATTGATGGAGAAGATCATGATCAAGAGAATTTTAGATGCCACTGCGAGCGATTTTCTCTCGATGAATGCTATGCAATTAGCGCAAAGTATTCGTGAAACCGAGGGACGAACGGTGTCCGCTGAAGTTATTTGTACTCATGAACCTCCCATAGAAGGTGTGACCCATGCTGAAATTGCTGCAGCCTTTGGTGCAGATATCATCACGCTAGACTATTTTGATCCGGATAAGCCTATCATTCGTGGTTTGCCCGAACATATAGCGGCTCAAAAGAACATCCTACTCCAATTAAAACGCATGATTGGTCGTCCAATTGCTGTTAATATGGCGATAACTTGCCAAGAAGAAGGTGGTTGGTTATATACTCGTCGTTACTCTCCACAGAGATTAGAAAAATTAGTCCAACAGGGCGCGGATATTGTCTTCTTGTACGGTGATCCGACTAGTGGTCAGGCTGCGCAGCAAGTAGCTGAAGTAGCTCATTATATAAGTAGCCATTACAATGAGGCGCTGATGATTGTGGGAGTGCCCGATGTTTTCTTTCCTCCTCCTATCAATGAGACGGTACGCCAAAAATATCGTCAAGCACATGAACTGATTTTGGAAGCTGGTGCTCAATCTATTGGATTAGTAATGCCGGGTAGTAAGCAGAGCTGGAGAACAGAAGATACTGCCGAATTAGTTGATCATGTGCACCAGTTAGGTGGATTAGTGTGGTTGATTATGACTGGCTCGGTGGAAGGTAGCCCGTGTGAAAACATTCGGCAAATGGCACTTAATGCCAAAATGATTGGTGGAGATGTCTATCGACTGGATGAAGCCGGTATGGCAGGAATGCCCTTGCCAGAAAATATCTTGGATTTTTCATTAACGATTCGCGGCAAGCGTCACACTTACCGACGTATGGCACTCTCTATTTTACGCTAGATAAATTCTTCCTAATCGTGCCACTTGGAGAATAGCCGTTTTTACATTACTTAATACGGCTATGTACGTAACCGCGCTCCAATAAACATTTGGTGCCCGCATTGAATATTTGCTCTTTAGATATCAAATTTGTCAATCAAAAAGCTAATTATTGAGACCGCTACAAGCCTTTGACCACCAATTACCTCATTACTTTTACGCAATGGGCCCGGCAGGATTCGAACCTGCGACCAAACGGTTATGAGCCGTCCGCTCTGCCGCTGAGCTACGGGCCCTTTTTATGGACGGACAGAGACTTTAGGGTGTAGTGTATCGAGGTTATGTTCTGCAGAGCGGGCGACGGGATTCGAACCCGCGAATGTCAGCTTGGAAGGCTGATGCCTTACCACTTGGCGACGCCCGCCAGATATGAGGATAACCTGCTATTTGACCGCCATATATAGACGGTTTTTAATCTTTTCCGCCGAGCTGTTTCGAAAGCTGATGCTCGCCGGGCAAAGAAAATCAA
>DAOTZA010000157.1:0-2183 GCA_034434515.1 Anaerolineales bacterium
GTAAACTTGTTTTGGTGGCATGATGTTCTCCTTCCTTTTGGGATGAAAATGTTTTTGAGTGGGAATATCATGCCACTTTTTGCTAATTTTTCAAGAGGAATTGTCCCTTATCCCCCGATCTGTCCGCCCCTGAACCCGTCCTGGGAGAGGGGTCGGGGGTGAGGGCTTGCTCCCCTCTCCCGTCCTGGGAGAGGGGTCGGGGGTGAGGGCTTCTTCCATTGTACCCAGTCCCTTAGTGGAACAATTCACAATTGGTACTTTTGGGGGATTGTTTTTTGTAACAAAAGATGTTATAGTGACGTTAAGTCAATCGTTTTTCTGGTGCGACACGCATCGAAACGGCAAACCCATCGTGAGGTGGGGGCGCAAAGCTGAGGGTCTATCCTCTTCAGGGTAGATAGTCTGGCTGCCGTCGGCGAAAGCAACGGCAGTTTTTTGTTTGTTTAAGGAGGTCTAGACATGAAAAAGAAAATCTGGAAAAACTCATCGCGATACCTGCTTCTCTGGATCGGAAGTGCCTGTCTGCTCATCTTGAGCATGGCGCTGGGCGCTTTTCCCTTCGCTCGCGGTCTGGCTGCTCCGCTTGAACCGGGCGAAATGAATTTGCTGAGCGAAACCGAACCGATGGGCAGCTTGGGAGGGAGCGGATTGTGTGTCAACCACACCTGGGTAGACATCACTTCCTATGAAGTAAAAGGGACAATCGGAAGCTCGGCAAAACAATACAAAACCGCTCGAGCAAAACTCACCTTTCCCGACAATTCGGTCAAATACGCCTTTTGTACCGATATCCATCATACCGTTGGCGATAACCAGACCTATTGTTTGGACAGCGGTTTTTACTCCGACTGGCGCATTGCCTGGCTGGTCAACAACTATCCCCCGGATGACGATAAAGAACTTAACGCTGCCCGACAGGCAGCGGTGTGGCATTTCAGCGATGGTTTCGACTTAAACCAGAGCGATCCGACGACAGGTGACTTAACCATTGATGATAAAGTAAAGAACCATTACAACGCCATTCTGGCGGCTATCCCGGCTCAGATGCCGCCCGAATATGAAGCCGGCAATGTCTCCCTGACCATCACGCCCCAAAATGCCACCAATTTCTTGCCTGGTCAGGATGTGCATCCCTTCACCGTGACCTTAACCAAAGGCGCCAAGCCCCTGGTGGGGAAAACCATCAATGTTTCGACAACTTTTGGAACGATAAATCAAACCAGCGGGGTGACGGACAACAATGGCCAGGTAACTTTCACCGTTACCTCCAGTACAGCCGGCAGCGCCACGCTTACCGCTACAGCTTCAGTTGTAATCCCGGCCGGCTCGCGTTTTATTCACCAGTCTTCCCCAACCACCAAGCAGCGCCTGGTGTTGGGCGAGCCGACCACGGCCGTCGTGCAAGCAACGGCTAGCAAAACCTGGAGCGACGCTCAGAATCTGATCATCGCCCACAAATTTGAAGATAAAAATTACAACGGCGTGCAGGATACCAGCGAGCCAGACTTGGCGAACTGGCAATTCACCTTAACCGTTCCGGACGGCACAACTTATACCGCCTCGACCGACAATAACGGGAAAGCGTATTTTTACAACAAAGTTTCTGCTAACGGCGTATACACCTTGACCGAAACCTTAAAGCCGAACTGGACGAACAGCACACCCCTCAGCCAATCCTGCGAACGTAGCAACGATCAAGGATGCACGCAATGGATTGCCCATTTTGGCAATGCCCAGTATTCTTTGATTACCGTTATTAAGTATGAAGATAAAAACGGGAATAAACAACAAGATAACAACAATGAGCCAACCTTACCCGGCTGGCAATTCTACCTTTACAAGAAAGTGGATGGCAACTGGCAACAGCTCACCGGCGGCACCACCGGGCTGGACGGCAAGCTGAGCTTTAGTGAGCTGCCCGCTGGCGAGTACAAAGTAGTCGAGTCTCTAACCGATCCAGAGTATTACAATACCAGCGGTTTAGAGCAAACTATTAACCTGGATTACCCCAAGCACAAGACCCTCTACTTCGGCAACCGCCGCTTCGATATGGATTACGGTGACCTGCCAGATTCTGAATTGGCTCCATACAAGATGACCCTCTTTAGCGCGAATGGGGCCCGTCATAAACCGTTAGGGACAGGAGATGTCTGGCTTGGCGAAAAACGCGATGCCGAGTATGA
>DAOTZA010000158.1:0-17291 GCA_034434515.1 Anaerolineales bacterium
TGGAAATACTCAAGAGACTATCTCCTGAAGCATCCGTATGGCAATGAAGTTCAACTCGGATAGACATGAAAAAATGATCTCCCAAATGGATTTGCAGCCAGAATTCTCAAAATGGGATGTCCTGAAAGGATAGCTGCTATTATAATTTAGAGGAGGATGAAACAGAACAATTTTGAGCTAAAGTCAGATTGTCCAGTGGTGGTCATAGGTGCGGCGGGGGTGGATATCGTCGGTAGATTGGAAGGCGATTTGCACGAAGGCTCTTCGAATCCAGCTCGGATTCGCACAACTTTTGGTGGGGTAGCGAGAAATGTGGCTGAAAACCTTGCCCGATTGGGTCAAGCGGTCATTCTGCTCACGGCAGTGGGGGAAGATGAAGAAGGCGAGCGCTTAGTCCGCAATGCCCAAATCGCAGGGGTGAATACCGAATATATTATCCGCTGCGGCGATTGTCCGACCGGAATGTATGTTGGTATTTTAAACAGCAAGGGCGAAATTCTTTTTGCATTGGATAGTATGGAGGTAACACACAACATTACTCCTGCCTATATTCGTCAACGTTCGCAGTTGTTTAAAGGAGCTTCTTTTGTTTTTATCGATCTGAACTTACCCCCAGAAACGCTGCGGGCAATTTATTCGTTGGCAAAAAGATATCGAGTTCCGGTTTGTGCTGATCCGACTTCAATACACCTGGTGCCTCGTTTAATGCCTTATTTGGGACAAACTTTTCTGATCACACCCAATTTTTCCGAAGCAAGTTTGTTGGCAAAACAACCCCGAAAATCTCCCTCGCGTCGCCAGGCACTGCTGATCGCAAAAACTTTGGTCAGCCAAGGGGTTGATATCGTGATTATTACGATGGCTGAACAAGGCTTATGTTATGCTTCCTCTGAAACCAATGGACATATTCCGGCAATTCAAACCGAGATCTTAGATCCAACCGGTGCAGGAGATGCCTTAACGGCTGCAGTTTTATTTGCTTTGCTCAATGCGATGCCATTAGATGATGCTTTGCGGTTGGGGGTCTCAGCAGCTACTTTAACTTTACAATATCCTGGAGCAGTGGTGCCTGATCTTTCCTTAGAAAAACTTTACGACCAATTGGTAATTTAATGAAGCATGAACCTCTAAATTATTTCAGCGTATCCCCCGCTGTGGCAGAAGCTCTGAAAGTTAACCGGCCAGTAGTTGCCCTGGAAACGACGGTCATTACCCACGGATTACCGTACCCGCAGAACCTCCAATTAGCCCAAGAGATCGAGGAAGAAGTAAAGCGGGTCGGTTGCGTTCCGGCAACCATCGGTATCCTCGAAGGGCAGATTCGTTGTGGGTTGACGGCAGATGAGATTCGTGCCCTGGCAACCCGTGCTTCGGTCGCCAAAGTGAGTTTACGCGACATCGCTCGAGTGCTGGTTGAGAAGGGATGGGGTGGGACGACGGTTGCTGCAACGATGTGGGCTGCTCATCAGGTCGGGATACGAGTCTTTTCGACCGGTGGAATTGGCGGAGTGCATCGTTATACTGAACAATTGCGCCATAGTGATGTTTCAGCCGATATTCAAGCCTTGGCTGAAATCCCTGTTATTGTGATCTGTTCAGGTGCAAAAGCTATACTCGATTTAGCTGCTACGTTAGAGGCGCTCGAAACCCGCTCGGTTCCGGTGGTGGGTTACCAAACCAAGGTATTCCCAGCCTTCTATAGCGTTGGGAGCAAGAATCTTGAAGTAAATGTGGTTGCAAATCGCCCACAAGAGGTGGCTAAGTTTGCTCGTACCCACTGGGAGCTAGGGTTTCGGAGCGCAGTTTTAGTTGCTGTGCCACCCCCTGAAGCCGATGCCTTACCGTTTGAACAGATGGAAGCTTACATCCAGCAAGCGGTTCAAGAGGCGGAGAGGCAGGGCATCCACGGTCAAGCAGTGACTCCCTTTCTCTTACAGCGCTTGAATGAACTATCGGGGGGTAAGAGTGTGCAGACCAATCTGAGTTTACTGAAAAACAACGCCCGAATTGCAGCTCAAATAGCTCTGGCTCTCAGCCAGGAGCGCTAATTTGTGGGGGTCGGTGTGCGGGTCAAGGTGGGATAGGGAGTAATGGTTGGAGTGACCGGCGTGCGCGTGAGGGTTGGATAGGGTGTTCTGGTCAAGGTCACGGTGGGGCTGATATAGGGGGTGCGGGTTAAGGTCACCGTAGGTGTCAGGGTGATTGTCCAGGTTGGCCGTTTGGTGAGCGTAACGGTGGGCGTATCCGTTGGGATGCGTGTTCGGGTTGGGGTAATTGTGCGCGTTGGAGCAAGCGTTTTGGTCGGTGTGATTGGAGTGAGGGTAGCGGTCGGGTAGGGGGTACGAGTGAGGGTAAGCGTCGGACTAAAGGCTGCTGTCAGGGTCAGTCTTAATTCGGGCGATAAGGTCTGTGTGCGAGTTGGTGTAGGGGTGCGCGTCGGGGTGGGGGTGCGGGTTGGGGTGGGTGTGCGGGATGGTGTAGGACTGTGCGTGAATGTGGGGCTTGGCGCAGGCGTTGGAGGTTCACCGACAACCCGAAAGCGACCCGATCGTTTCCACAATAATCCATTGAACAATTGGACTTCGTATTCACCCGGCAGCCATTGTGACGGATCGGGATTCCAGTCGGTGTAACCATAGCCGCCGGTGCCGCCATCCCAGACTTTGGTTTCAAAATGCACCAACTCTCCCTCGCGGTACCATAGGGCAGTCCACTGTGAGCCATCCAGCATTTGATCATAGCTAAAAACGCCATAGAGATGTCCGACTGGATTGCGAAATTCCTCGCCCGGGGCAATGGGTTGATAAAGCGCATCAATCCCTTGGGTGAAGATAATCGGACTAAATTTCGCCTCCGGGTTTGGAGGAACGGTTGCTTCAAAACGAGCTTCGATGGCGAGGGGCACATAAGGCGTCGGAGTGATCGTGGGAGTGTCGGTGACTTCAGGGGTTAAGGTAATGGTTGGGGTGAGGGTGATAGTGGGTGAGAGGGTGATAGTCGGTGAAAGGGTGATGGTTGGACTGAGCGTTAAAGTGGGGGAAGGTGGGAAAACAGTATAGATCATCGGCTCCAGGCGGGTATTTAAGACCAGAGTAAGGATGAGGAGAACGATCGAGCCGCCAATCAACCGCCAACCGCGCAGGTTTCGATTGCGGCGCAGGCGAAAGAAAGGGAGCTTGCGAGCTGTCCGAATTGATTGAATCCCTTGCCACACCATCAAGGCGACCAAGAGTAAAAGGATCAGCAGGGTGACCTGAACCGCAGTATGGATATCCAGAGACATTTATGGTAGTTCAGTGAGGCGCTTCTGCTTTAACCGGATTTTCTAACGTGCCAATCCCCTCGATGGTGATGCGCACAATATCACCATCCGCAAGCGGGCTGACACCAGCCGGTGTACCGGTGAGAATCAGGTCTCCAGGTTCCAGGGTCATGACCGAAGAGGCAAAAGCGATCAACTGGTAGATATTGAAGACCATCTCATGGGTTGAAGCCATTTGGCGTATCTCTTCATTCACTGTGCAGGTGATCAACGCATCGGCAGGATTGAATTCAGTTTCGATCCAAGGTCCGATTGGACAAAAGGTATCGAAACCTTTGGCGCGCGTCCATTGGTGATCTTTGTTTTGTAAATCTCGGGCTGTTACATCGTTAGCGATCGTGTAGCCAAGAATGTAATCTTCGGCCTGGTCAGGAAGTATCCAACGCCCGCGCTTGCCGATAACAATTGCGAGTTCGGCTTCATGTTCGACCTGGTGGCTTTGAGGCGGGAGGAAAATCGTGTCCAAATGCCCAATCACGGCGGAAGGGGGTTTGAGAAACAACAGCGGAACTTCGGGAATTTCAGCCCCATGTTCCGAGGCGTGAGCAGCATAATTCCTCCCAACGCAGATAATTTTACTTGGTAAAACGGGTGGCAAGAGTTTGATCTGGGAGAGCTCCTCTTCAGCTTCCAGGCGGCGAAACTCGGTGAAGATCGATCCCTCAATCGGTCCGACTGCATCGCCTGAAAGCCAACCTTGACGGGGGGGCTGATTGGGTTTTTGATAACGCACGAATCGCATTGCTGCTCTCCGAAAGGATATTAGTCTAAAGGCTGTTGAAGGCGGTTTGAAATCTCTAAGATGGCTTGCTCTGTGCCGGCAAAGCGATCGGCAAATCGCCAGCGTAACAGTTTAGCAAAAGTATAGATGATCGCCTCCAAGGACACCGTACCTACTCCGACGGAGGAATGGGCTGCTGCAGCAATCACAATATCGGCGCAACGCGTTGAAGCCAGGGAAGCGGCGCCAACAATCGCTGCGGTAGGGATACCGCGAGAGCGAGCTTCACAGAGTGCCGGAGCAATGTAGGGCGTCTGACCGCTAATTTCCAAGGCAAGAATCAAATCTTGGTTACTGGCGTTATTTAGCGCTCTGGCCAGGTCGGCTACACCGGCGCGGGCGATGTACACCGGGAAACCGCCTTGTTCTAAATATTGTACCAGACTATAAGCATTTGGTTGGGCAGGCCCTTCGGCGAAGATGATAATTCGACGTACAGTGCCTAGCAGTTCTACCAGTTTGGCGAGGGCATCGATGTCCAGTGAGATGCGAGTATGTTCAATGGCTTCAGCAATTTCGCGCATCGCTGATTGCGCAATGCCTGCTACGCTGTTGGGGTCGAGGGCTTCTTTAGGACGAAGGAGCAGATCGGTGCGCACTTTCTGGCGTATCTCTTTTTGCAGTTCAGGGAATCCATCATACCCCAGAAATTGAGAGAAACGAACTACGGTGGCTGCGTCTAAATTTAAGGTATGGGCCAATTCACTGGCGGTCATAAATGAGGCTTCGATATAGGAATCCAAAAGGTAGTCAGCCAACTTCGAAAAACTTTTTGACATTTCTGATCTGGCTGCCCGTATTCTTTCTTCGTAACTCATATTATCTCCTTATGAAATGAAAGAAAACCAAGCCTTACAATAAATATTACCATAGGTTGAAAAAAATTGCAAACTTTTCTGAAATCCAATCGGTTTCTTCAATCAGAATCGAAAAAATTGTTTCGATCTCTTGAGATAACATCTTTCCATAGGATAAATCTGGGGTATAATCAAAACATGAGCGGGCGGATAGCTCAGTTGGTTAGAGCGCCTCTCTTACACAGAGGAGGTCGGGGGTTCGAGTCCCTTTCCGCCCATCAGAAATCATCCTATGAAGTTCATCCTTCATAGGATGATTTTATTAACTTGACCGAAAGCGTTCTAAGGAATAAAATCAAAGAGGATCGTAGCCGTGAGGGAAGTATGTCTCTACCGGTGAAGTCATCTAGGACAGGGCTGGCTCTACAAATCTCGATAATCGCTTTGGTTCTAGGGGGAGCGGCTCTCGTTTATTATTTTCTCGGAGCCTTCAATTCGAGACCAGAGGGATATCGTTCGATTACCTATCGGGTAGAAGGCACCGCTTCGACTGCAGTTGTGACCTATACCCAGCCAGATGGATCCAAGACAGACTTAATTGAAATTGCCGTTCCGTGGCATAAAACGATGAATTTCCCCAAGGGGATGATCGTTGTCTTAACGGTCGGTAATCCGACACAAACAGGAGATCTGAGGTGCAAATTATTACTCGATGGAAAAGCATGGAAAGAGCAATTTGCAAAATCACCCAAAGACAAGGTCTCATGTGGGGGGATTATTCCATAAGTAGGGGAAGATTGCATCCTTTTTGGCATTTTCGCAAAAAAGCCCGAATCTTCGGGATAAAACCGAAATTTAGGAAAAATCATCACACAAGGAGATTAAAATGACCGATTATTTATTCCGGGGTTCCGTTGCAGACTTCGACCACGATCTCAAAGAGCTATTGGACCTGGAAGAAGAACGGCAAGTGCGGAAATTAATCTTGATTCCCAGCGAAAGTACGGCTCCTTTGGCGGTGCGAGAAATTTTGAGTTCGGCTTTTCAAAATATCTATGCTGAAGGATATCCGCCTGAGGAAAGTCGAAAATATCGTGAAGCAGAAATCTTCGACTACGATTTTCAGCTTGCTTCCTATCGGCGCAATTCCGATCCCCGCTATTATAAAGGGGTTGAATATGCTGATATTGTTGAGATGCTAGCCAGGCGTCGCTGCGCGGAATTGTTTGCCAACGAACGGGTGGGTGTTGAAGAACTCTTTGTTAATGTTCAAGCTCTTTCTGGCGCTCCGGCAAACAATGCTGTTTTCCATGCCCTCCTGAATCCTGGAGATCCGATCCTAGGGATGAGCCTCTTGCATGGTGGCCATCTGACGCATGGATCCTCTGTCAATCGTTCAGGAAAATTTTATCAAGCTTATCATTACACGGTCGATCCAGAGACAGAGCAGATTAACTACGAAAGTATTCAAGAGCTAGCTGAGCAAGTTCGCCCAAAGATCATTATTGCCGGTTATTCTTCCTATCCTTGGGCAGTAGATTGGGAACGCTTCGCAAAAATAGCTCAATCCGTAGGGGCATACTTGATGGCGGATATTGCCCATGTAGCCGGGTTGGTTGCAGCCGGGGTTTATCCCTCTCCTGTGGGCTATGCAGATGTGATCACGTTCACCACCCACAAATCTTTATGCGGCCCCCGCGGAGCCTGTATTCTCACCACGGATCCCGGTTTGGCAAAGAAAATCGATCGGGCAGTCTTTCCTGGTGAGCAGGGCGGCCCGCATGTCAGTACCTTTGCAGCAATGGCGTTAGCTTTTAAACTGGCTGGTACAGAACAATTTCGCCAATTACAAACCCAAGTGGTGAAAAATTGTGTTGCTTTGACCGAGCGATTGCAAGAACTCGGATGCCGTATCTCTTATGGCGGTACTAATACCCATCTGACCAATGTAGATTGCCGCACATTTGTTGGCGCTGATGGGACCTCTCTCTCCGGCGATCAGGCGGCTCGGATTTTGGATATTGCTGGAATTGTGGTTAATCGCAATACCATCCCCGGCGACAGCTCTGCCGCCGATCCCTCCGGCATACGTCTGGGGACCCCCTGGGTAACCCAACGCGGTCTCAAAGAAGAACAGATGCGAAGAGTTGCTGAGTTAATTGTAGAGGTGTTAAGAGCAACCAAACCCTACACGTATGCCGTACGGGTTGCAAATCTGCGCCGCGCAAAGGTTGATTTTGACACCCTCGAATCAGTCAAAATTCAAGTCCGGCAGTTAGCAGAGCAAGCCGGTTCTGATCTTGATGTACCTCGCCATGGCTACCCTCACCATTACTTCATTGATGATGCGCTTCCTTCAGCCTCTGGACAGGTTTCTTTTGTTGTCAAGGGGGATACTGTACGTCAGTTTTTGAATTATGCTACAGATGTTGATGTTTCTACGCTCGAGATCGGGGAAGCTTGTTCGGTGCGAATATCGGCCCCCCAGAGAATTGCAGAAGGAACTTTAGCCTGCCGCTCAGAAAGAGAATTTATCTTATCCTTACCCGAGAAGGAGGCGGCTTATTTCGCTGCCTGGTTGCGCGCTCTTTCGGATGGTTTTGCCGATTTTGATTGGGCGGAAGGGGCAACCGATCGGGTTATGAAAAAGTTGCCCGGGCCGGTGATTGTTAAAGAAATTGAAGCGACCTCACCGCCCCAAGCAAGCAAAACCGGTTACCCATTTCAAAAGCCCTATTATATTGGCATGACGTCTGGAACTGGGGAAGCAAAGCCAGATTTTCATTGGAGACAGTCAGAAGGAGAACTAAAAAAAACGCCCCTTTACGACCTGCATCGTCAGTTGGGGGCAAAGTTGATTCCCTTTGCCGGGTGGGAAATGCCGGTCTGGTATAGCTCGGTCATCGAGGAGCATCAAGCCACTCGTACCGCAGCCGGCTTATTTGATGTTGCTCACATGGGGGTCTATCAAGTCGAAGGAGCTGATGCCGCTGCATTTTTGGATAGCGTGTGTGGAAATGACATTGGGGGATTGGAAGTTGGCGAATCTTGCTACACCCATTTTTTGGATCCGGACGCAAATGTAATCGATGATACATTGGTATACCGCCGCGCTTTAGATGCCTTTTTGGTGGTGGTCAATGCCTCGAATGATGATAAAGATTGGGCGTGGCTGAACGCGGTGTTGGATGGAAAGGTTTGCATCGACCGCGAGCGCCCGTGGGCGCGGGCTTTTGGGCGCAAAGCCCGCCTGCGCAACTTGCGGGATCCAAAAGAGGGAAAGGATATGCGTGTGGATCTTGCCTTGCAAGGTCCGAAGTCGCGGGATATTTTATTATCGCTGGGTGTTGACTCTGACACACGCAAGAAAATCCTAGCTCTCAAACGAACCGAGCTGTGCGACGCGACGATTGGCGGGTTTGATTTGATTGTTTCGCGCACCGGTTATACCGGTGAAAAGATGGCCTTTGAGCTATTTGTCCACCCCGATCGTGCGGCAGAGTTGTTCAAAACTTTGCTGGAGAAAGGAGAACCGTTTGGCATAAAACCCATAGGATTGGGAGCGCGCGATTCGTTACGTACAGAAGCCGGTTTACCTCTCTATGGGCACGAGATGGGGGAGGGCTCCGGAAAACGCGGTGAACGGGATTTGGGTGTAGCTGAGGGCGGATTTGGCAGTTATGTCAAGTTGCATAAACCCTGGTTTATTGGGCGTCAGGCATTTGTGGAGCGAGAAAAAACGCGCAAAGGGGTTGTAGTCCGCTTTCAATTCCAGGAAAAAGGGGTGCGGATGGCGCACGGTGGCGACCCGGTGTTGGATAAACGGGGTCGCATGATCGGTTGGGTGACCAGTTGCGCAGTTGATCAACAAGGAACCCTAACCGGACAAGCGTATATTGAGTTAAAAGCTGCTGAAGAAGGAACGCATATTTATATCTATCAAGGTTCTCCAGATAAGGAAATCAAAGCGCCGGCAGCATTGGCGATTGGTGAAAAATCTATCTTACCGAGCGAAGCGGTTGTTCTCAGCCGTTTTCCAAAATAGTTGTTTTCACAAAGGAAGGAGGCTTGTAAATGGTGAAACCCGCGGTAAAGGTAACGGGTGCAATTCGAAATGAAAGAGGCTTACAAACCCCATGGGATCATCGCTACGCGCACCGTACCAAACGCATGGGAAGCTCTGCGGTAAGAGAGTTATTAAAACTTACCGAACACCCCGACATCATCTCATTTGCCGGGGGCTTACCGGCGCCAGATGTTTTCCCAATTGAGCGCTTTGCCGAAGCCTGTCAAAAAGTGCTTCGCGACCATGGTGCTCAAGCATTGCAATACAGCACCACCGAAGGCTTTTTACCCTTGCGGGAACAAATCGCTCGCCACACAGCTCGATATGGTATCACGATTAACCCGGAGAATATTTTGGTTACTTCGGGGTCACAGCAGGCACTCGATTTAATCGGGAAAGTGTTTATCAATCGCGGCGACCGGATATTGGTTGAATCGCCCACTTATTTGGGCGCCCTGCAAGCCTGGAATGCTTATGGTGCAGAATATGTGGCAGTTCCTTCAGATAAGCACGGCATGATCACGGATGCATTAGAAGAGGCACTGCGATATGGGCCTAAGTTTATCTATGTATTGCCGAATTTCCAAAACCCTACTGGGGTAACACTTTCCCTGGAGCGTCGTTATCAACTGGTGGAGTTGGCGAACCGCTTTGGAGTGCCGATTGTTGAAGACGATCCTTATGGGCAGTTGCGTTTTGAGGGGGAACATTTACCCTCGATTGTGGTGGTTGACAGTCAGTATCGTGGCAATCACGATCGCTGCTATCGCGGTAATGTGATTTATCTTAGCACCTTCTCGAAAATACTGGCGCCCGGATTGCGCTTGGCGTGGGTCGTTGCACCTCCAGAAGTCATTCGGAAAATGGTGGAAGCCAAACAGGGGGAAGACTTGCATACCGCAACGTTTAACCAAATGGTTGCCCATGAGGTTTCCAAGGGCGGATTTCTGGATGAGCACGTGAAGCTAATCCGGCAAGTTTACCGTGAACGACGAGATGTTATGCTTTCGGCAATGGATCGTTACTTTCCACCCGAAGTCGACTGGACTCAACCCGAAGGCGGTCTGTTCCTGTGGGGTACGATGCCTGAATATCTAGATTCCAAAGAGGTTCTCAGAGATGCCATTGAGCAAAAGGTAGCATTTGTCCCCGGCGAAAGTTTCTATCCAGGCGGTGGTGGACACAATACCATGCGCTTGAATTTCTCGAATGCTACCCCAGAAAAAATCGAAGAAGGCATCTATCGCCTGGGGAATGTGATTCGGGAAAAAATGAAGGAATTAGCCCACGCGTAAGCTCAAAACAAATATGGTCAGGCTCATGGAGTTGCGTTATGCTCCATGAGCTTTTTTGTATTAAGGGCAGGCATTTTCGAGATGTTCAGGGTAGGTTTTGGCAAAAATATGTCGCCCGCTACCATCACAGGCAGCACGGAAGTACAGGTAATCACTTTGCGGTGCATTTGCAACGGCAAGAATGGCTGGCAGGCTGGGATTGCAAATTGGGGAGGGCGGTAAACCAGGATACAGATAGGTATTGTAGGGGGAGTCGATCGCAAAATCGGCTGTGCTGAGCGGATTTGTCCACCAGGTATTTTGGGCTTCATTAAAACCACGCGCATATTGAACGGTGGCATCTGAGTCGAGTTTCATTTGCGCGCGCAGGCGATTCAGAAATACCGAAGCGATCATTGGCATTTCTTCTTCTACAACACTCTCCCGCTGAACAATAGAAGCAAGGATGATGCCTTCATAAAATGACAACCCTTTTTGTCGAAATTGCTGTTCGATTTCCGTCGAAACCTGAGCATCAAAATTTTGGGTGAATAAGCGGAGCAAATCTTCGGGGGAGGCGTTCTTGAGAAGACGATAAGTAGCCGGCATTAAGAACCCTTCCAGAGTGGTGATTGAAGACGAACTTCGGTGCGGAAGGTAGAAGTCGAGCGGTTGAGTTGCAGCTTCTAAAAACCCCTGAACAGTAAAGTTTAGACCAGAGGCTACCAGAGCCGTGGAGACTTCCTCCTTGCGCCAGCCGGCTAATAAATCGAATTGAATCAGCAGATTAGCTGGATCGACCAGCGCTTTAGCGATCTGGTGCGGACTCATCCCGGCGCTGAGGAAATGTTCGCCAGTTTGGATTTGGGTATCGTAACCGAGATATTGCATTAGTGTCTGCAGGATTTGTGGGTCGGTAATAAAACCTTCTTGAGCCAGTCTAGCCAGGATTGTTGGGGTAGGTTCGTTGGGTGTGATGAAAAAGGATTTCGGTTGAGCCTGGGGGTTCAGCGGTGTGGTTAATTTTTCTTTATTGGCATAGAGAAGCAATTGAAACCAAAGTTTTTGAGTCTCGGCGAGTGATGGGCTTGGCTCACCAAAGGTTGTCTTGATTTCGGTCTGGACCGAAGAGAGCGTGAGGAGAGCCATTGCAGTGGATAGGCTAATCAGGACGATCAGAAAAGCAAGAATTAAGCAGGAAAGAAAAAGATTTCGTTTATTCATGGTTTGGAGAAGTTAAATTCTCGATATAGGATTGCAGGAGAACGACTGCAGCAGTTGCATCGAGATTCTGGATCAGTTTTCTGGTCTTTACCCCCATTTGCTTGCGTGCAGTTAAGGCTGTTTGGGTTGTCTCGAATTCATCCACAAGAACAACCGGTATGTTCGTTTGAGCTTGAAGAGCCTTGGCTAAGTTCGTAGAACGGCGGCTTTGCAACGTTGGCTGTTGATCGATACCAAGCGCCTGTCCGATAATAATTAAGTCTACCTGGTTTTGCTCTGCCAGGGCAATGATTCGCAACGCGTCCTCTCCTTTAGAACGATGGGGAAACACTGTTAGCGGAAAGGCTACTTTACCGCTCGGGTCGCTAATGGCTACCCCGATACGCTGTTGTCCTGGGTCGATAGCGAGGATTCTCATTTTTCTGTAACGATTTCAATCCGCATGGGTAGCAAGGGAAGGATTGGAAACCAGTGAGGCATGGTTTCGATGGCGGGGGGTTCAGAGAGGTGATAGATTTGTTGTAACAATTGAGATGCTTTTAAGATTGATTTACCGGCAACCAGTGGGCGTATTTCTTCGGGGTCAAGCCTTAACCGAACTTTTCTAAAAAGGTTCAGGTTGCAGGTATAATCACCGCTTTCGGTTTGGAGAAATGGATTTTGACAGGTGGCTGAGAAGGTTTCGCGCAATGGTTGATAGCCGGCTGGTAAGGAAGAGGCTAGAATTTGATCTCCGAAATCGATGAGAGACTGTCGAGTAATGATTCCAAAGGCAACTTCAATTTCAAGGTCTAAAGAGAGCGAATCGGAGGGGCTTATCTTTTCGGGGAGGTATTGTTGGCTCAGTATTGCAGTTTTGATTGTGGAGTCAGGCAGGAGAAGATTGCCGGATGGTAGCTCAGAGAATATTTTTGCTTTGGCTTGTTCAATCAATTCGGCTTGCAAGGATCGGAAAAGCGTTTGTCGATCTTGTTCGCTTGGGGCTGAAGCTGTTATGTCGCTTCCGCCCTGGACAGGTTTTGGGTTGGTTACGGCAATTTTTAGACCCAGAAATCCTTCTACCGCCTTTATCTCGTTGGGTTGAACATTATGGGCAGAACCAGCCTCTAAGGCTTGAATGGGGACTGTGGCTGTTTTTTCATTGTCCGTTTTGAGCAAGACGGTTTCCTGAGTAGCATAACGGCGTGGTTTTGAATCCAGCGTTCGCAGGACGGTGCTGGAAGGAACCTCAATGGGTTGATCGGTGAGATTGGTTAAGGTGACTTCCCCTGTAGCAAAATCTTTGGGGAGCGTGACCACCCCACTCGCTTTTATGGTTTTTTCGCCGGCGACTGTGACACGCAAAATGGAGATTGGGACTTCTCCTGAGATGCGGGATTGTTGAACTCGATGGGTTGCTATGATGGGGATGGTTATGTATTGTTGTTGAATCGTGGGTGTCAAGCGGATAGTTGCACTCGGTGCCAAAACGCCGAGGATACTGATAACAGCAAGAACGGCCAGAATAAACCAACCTAGTCTGACCCAAAGTGGTAAAGTTCTTGCCGAACTGCCCGGTCGAACCGCTTGGAGGGCTGCAATTTGTTCATCTAGCGGTTTTTTGTTTAAGAAAGCAGGGCTGGATAAAGAAAATCGCGAATCGGTTTCTCGTGGCCATTCCGCCTGATTCGCTTTTTGGATCGAATGGAAAATGGGGAGATTGACTTCTCGCGCAAGGGCTTTGATCAGCGGGTCATTGGTCACGAAGGCTATTTGACAACCTCTTTTCTGACTATGCCTTTTCAGTCGCAGGAGATCAAGTTTATGGGTGAGGATTCTCCTACGGCGAGGCAGGACAATCAAAACCCGTTCGGTCTGCGTCCATCCGATTTTATCAAGGATAGAAATGACATCGTCGTGGGCTTCTAATTGCAAGATTTGAGTTTTCATTGATGGGCATTAGAAAGAGAACTTAACCTCCATTTAGTTTGCCAATAATCCATTCTTCAGCGCGGGCAATCGCCTCGGTAAGTTTCCTTCCATCTTTACCACCTGCTTGGGCAAGATTAGCACGTCCACCTCCACCTCCGCCAAGGGGTTCAGCCAGATAGCGAACAAGCTCGACGGCATTCCAACCTTCCTTAGTTAAGTCATCGGTGATACCAACCAGTACTTGGGGTCGGTGATTGAGCTCGCTGGATAAGACGATAATCCCTCTTTGGGGTATTCTTTGGCGGAATAGATCGACAATTTGCCGTAGCGTTTGAATTTCGGCATCCGGGAAATGCATTGAAAGAAAACTGATCTTGCCAAGCTGTTTTTGGCAGCTCTGCCATTGTTTTTCAAATTCTTGGCGGACAGCTTGTTGTTTGAGAGTCTGGATTTGTTTCTGGGCGTTATCAAGCTCTTCGAGTAACCGTTGAACCTTTGTTAAAACATTGTCCGGAGGTACCGATAAGATTTCCGCAACTTGAGATAATGTGTTCAAGCGGTTTGCGACGACCTCGTAAGCTTTCCGACCGGTAACTGCTTCGATGCGGCGAATGCCGGCTGCTGCACTACCTTCAGAAAGGATTAAGAACAGACCGATTTCACCCGTGTGTTCAACATGGGTACCACCACACAATTCATTTGAAATAGTCTCGTCCTCGCCAATGATGACATTGCGCACGACTTGAGCGTACTTTTCGCCAAATAAGGCAATTGCACCATCTTCGATAGCTTTTTGAAGCGGTTTGAACTCGACGTGCAATGGATAATCGTTGATGATATCCTGATTTACGCCATCTTGAATCGTTTGTAGTTGTTGAGCTGAAAGCGGTTCGGGATGAGTAAAATCGAAGCGCAGGCGGTCTGGGGCAACCAGTGAACCCGCTTGTCGAGCATGTTCACCGAGAACGCGGCGTAAATGCCGGTGAAGAAGGTGAGTAGCCGTATGATTCCGTCGAATGTCCTCTCGCCGGCGACGATCAACCTGAGCAATCGCCAAATCGCCCACTTTGGGTTGCCCCTTGGTGACCTCTCCAATATGAACAACAATTCCAGCAGCCGGTTTTCGCACATCGTAGATATTAATTTGCCACTGATTGCCGTTTAATGAAGTAATCCAACCGGTGTCCGACACCTGACCTCCGCTTTCCAGATAAAAGCAGGTTTGAGGTAAAACAATCTCGACCCGCTGGCCTGGTTCAGCGGTGGGAACCTGGATTCCATCTTTGACAATCGCGAGAACTTCTCCCTGGGTAGAGAGCTGTGTATAAGGATCGTGTTTGACGCCTTCAGGTGTCAGTTTATTGTGGGCGGTGAGTTGCTCGTAGATTTGGCGGTAAACATCAACGTCCTCGCCGCCCAATTCGCCAAAAGCCTCACCAGCGCCTGAAGCCAGGCGATGCTCTTCCATTGCCTGATGAAAGCCAGCTTCATCGACTAAAAACTGGTTTTCTGAGAGGATATCTTTGGTGATTTCCAGGGGTAACCCATACGTTGCATACAAGTCGAAGGCTAAATCTCCGGCGAGTTGGGTCTGACCCTGAGCACGTAAGCGCTCCATTAAGTTCTCTAATTTCGTCAAGCCTGTTTCAAGGGTTTTATAAAAGCGGATTTCTTCGCGGGTGATGGCATCGCTGATTGCTTTACGGTTGCGATCCAATTCAGGATAGAACTCTCCATATTGATCGATGACAACATCGGCGACTTTGGCGAGAAAAGGTTCATTCAAGCCAATTTTGCTGCCAAAGCGAGCTGCGCGGCGGATGATCATACGACAAATATAATTCCGACCGACATTACCCGGCACGACCCCATCGGCAATTAAAAATGCAGCCGCCCGTGAGTGATCAGCGATAACTCGATACGGAGTAATATTTTCTTCGCGTTCCCGATCAGAGTGCCCCGTTAACGATTGAATACATTGCATCATCGGCCAAAACAAATCGGTGCGATAATTCGAGGAGACATTTTGTAACACGGAGACAATCCGTTCTAATCCCATCCCGGTGTCAACGTGTCTTTCGGGCAGCGGTTCAAGCTCGGTGGGGCTGAGACGGTTGTATTGAATGAACACCAGATTCCATAGTTCCAAAAATCGCTGGCAACCGCCATTCACACGACAGACGTGTCCCGCTTGATTTTTCTTATCACAAAATTCTGGGCCACGATCAATATGAATTTCACTGCAAGGACCGCATGGGCCGATTTCTGCCATCTCCCAAAAGTTCTCTTTTCGTCCGAAGAAAAGAACATGGTCAGGGTTCATACCTGGTTGCGATCTCCAGGCTTCAGCAGCTTCGGAATCTTCGGGGATATTTCCCTGATCATCGCGAAAGCAGGTTGCCCATAATCGTTCTTTCGGAAGTTGCCAAACTTCGGTTAACAATTCCCACGCCCAGGCAATGGCTTCTTTCTTGTAATAATCGCCGAATGACCAGTTGCCGAGCATTTCAAAGAAGGTGTGATGGGTGTCGTCACGACCGACGTCATCCAGGTCATTATGTTTGCCGGCGACGCGCATACATTTTTGAGAATTGGCAGCGCGTCGGTATGGGCGTTTATCGATACCTAAAAAGACATCCTTGAATTGGACCATCCCCGAGTTTGTAAAGAGCAAGGTTTGGTCTCCACCTGGCACCAAACTGGAGGATGGAACAAAAGTGTGACCTCTGGTGATGAAAAAATCGATAAATTCTTTGCGGATTCTGGCACCCGAAAATCGTTCTGAAGACATCATTTCTCACCTCGGACAAGAATTACAAGTATTATACCAAGCACAAATCAGCCCTGGATGGTTACCTAAAGTAGGTGGCTAGAACACTTGTCCAATGATAAGCTAACTCGCTGTGTTAGACCGCACCATGAACATCACCCTGCCAAAGAGGGAATAGATTCGATTATAATCTGAATTGAAAAACAAGGTCGGTTGGATAAACGAATAATTCACCTTTCCTTAGTGAGATTTCCTTGACTGTTTTCCCTTCAATGTCCTATCGAAGGTTCCCTCCTATCACCGTTATCATCCCGGTTTACAACGAGTCCCAGGGAATAAGACGGGTTTTGGAGATCGTATGCCAATATGCGGCGCTTCAAGAAATTATTGTTGTTGATGATGGCTCAAAAGATGACAGTGTTCAGACGGTTATCCAGACTCGGGGTTGCGATGATCGAATCCGCCTGATTACCCATTCAAAAAACCTGGGAAAAGGGCAAGCAATTTTCTCCGGTTTGCATGCCACACAGGCAGAGTTGATCCTCATGCTCGATGCAGACCTGAGAGGGTTACAGGTTCAGCATCTTGAAGACCTTATTCTTCCGTTGGTTGTTGATGGGTTGGATATGACCATTGGAATTTTTCGCGGAGGAAAAATTTATTCAGATTTCAGCCATTGGGCAACACTATGGCTCTCCGGGCAACGTTGTTTGTGGCAAAAGCATATGGAGAAAATTTGCTGGAAAGCTGCTGAGGGATATGGCTTAGAGACCGCAATCACCGTAGCAAGCATGCGCAATCACTGGCGATGTCAGAAGGTCATTTTGCGAGGGGTGTCTCATCCACCTAGTGAAGTCCATCGAGGCTTAATGGGTGGTTTTCTTAACCGAGCAAAAATGTATGCTCAAATTGGGCGAGCGTTTTACCTCGCAAGCCTGGAGAAATAAACTGGAGTGAAGCATTAATGAGCCTGTCCGAAAGAAAATTGATTTATGTCGTTGTTTTCATCAGTGGGATGACAGCTCTGGCTGTGGAGATGAGCGCTTCGCGTTTGATTGGTAACGTTTATGGGAATAGCAATCTCGTTTGGGCATCGATTATCGGGTTGATCTTAATCTTCTTAGCTGCCGGTTATTTTATCGGTGG
>DAOTZA010000159.1:0-1570 GCA_034434515.1 Anaerolineales bacterium
CGGCGTCCTTCCAGGCCGGCCAGCAAATTCTCGCACGCCAGTTCCGCCATACGCCGGCGCGTGTTGCGGGTTGCGGAGCCGATATGGGGCACAATCAGACAATTCGGTTGATCATACAACGGATGGTCAGGGGGCAAGGGTTCAGGGTCGGTCACATCCAGAGCGGCGCCGCCAATCCAGTTTTCTTGCAGAGCTTTCAGCAAGGCGTCCATCTGCACAACCGGTCCGCGGGCGGTGTTGACGAGGATGGCGTGAGGCTTCATCAGGCGTAATTGCTCTTCCCCAATCATACCCCGCGTCTCCGGCGTGAGAGGGACGTGTAGAGTCACGAAATCACTTTGACGCAGCAGTTCCGGCAGCTCAACGCGGGTTGCGCCGAGTTCAGCTTCCACCTCTGGCGGCAGGGGAATGTCCGTATAGAGGAATTTCATCCCAAACCCTTTTGCCCGTTGAGCGACTGCGCGGCCAATCTTGCCCATCCCGACAATGCCGAGGGTCGCGCCTTCCAGGTCTGCGCCCAGCCATCCCGCCGGCGACCAGGTAATCCAGCGTCCCTCGCGAGCATCGCGGCTGGCTTGCGGAATTTGACGCGCTGCAGCCAACAGCAACGCCATGGTTAAATCGGCTGTGGCAGCGGTTAAGACACCTGGCGTATTCCCGACCGGGATGCGCCGCGCCGTACAGGCGGCAACGTCAATGTTATCGTAACCAACAGCCATATTGCTGACCACACGCAATCTGGGCGCGCGTTTAAGAAGATCATCTTTTACCGGAATGGTCAGCAGGCAAAACAGACCCTCGGCTTCGACAAGATAGGGTTCGAGAGCCGGGTCGAAGTGGGTGGCATCCCAGGGGCCGACGACCATGCGGCACTTGCCTTCCAGCTTTGCCAGCCATTCCATCGGCAGGGAGTGGGTGATAATGACCAGGGGGAGATTTTGTTCGTCCATGTTGTACCTCTACGAAGAAAAATATTAGGGTTCAATGCGGGGATTTACCCAAACTGCCCAGTCTTGGGCAGAAGAGCCATTTGCCAGGACAACCAGGGCAAATTGTACCGTTTTGCCGGCCAGCGGCGTCAGGTCAATGTTGACATTGATCAGGTTGCCATCGCAGGTGTCTGTCCATGAACCCAGCGGGTAGAGCGTGCCCCCTTCTTTGTAGTTGATTTGGAACCTGACATTACCAACGCCGCAAGTGCCATCCGCTTTGGCTAGAAAGCCTAATCTGGCGCGCAGGCGATCGCCGGCGACCACAGTATAAGGCGGGAATAAGCCGGAGATCACGCCATCATCGACCCACATGGGATGGGTTTCGAGGATTTTGGCCGGGGAAGAACCGTCTTCCAGTTTATAGCCACCGCGATAGACGACAAAGCCGCTGGGGTCGCTATCCGAGCCGCCAAAAGCCAGCACCGTGCCACCGGTGCAGGGGGAACCACAGCTTATCCACTCTGCCTCTGAGGCACGGCTGTAAAAATCAAAGCCCGCCGAAACAACCGCTGTCGGCGTGGGCAGGACAACGCGGATTTCAACATAGAATGATTTGCCCTGATAACCACCAATGACCG
>DAOTZA010000160.1:0-15197 GCA_034434515.1 Anaerolineales bacterium
GCCAGCCCTTTGGCAACTCTGGTCGTGCTTGCCGCTCAATGGGCGAGTGAGGGGGTGAACGCCGACCAAATCGTCTATCGGTTAACGGAGATGATCCCACGCTGCCAGGTCTATTTCATGGTCGATACCCTGGAATATCTTGCCAAAGGCGGCCGAATTGGTGGAGCCTCAGCGCTCTTAGGATCGGTATTGCAAATTAAGCCAATTTTGACATTTAAGAATGGGAGAGTAGAACCCTTCGAGAAAGAACGCACGTATAAGCGAGCATTTGAACGGATGATCGCTATCGCTGAAGAGCGGATCGAAAAGGGAAAGGAAAGCTATCTCACGATTATGCATGCTGCCGCTCGAGAACAGGCTGAAGAACTGGCAACTCGTTTGTCCTCTAAACTTTCAATTTCAACCATACCAATTTATGAGATGCCGCCAGCGATCATTACGCACGGAGGACCTGGTATATTAGGGATTGCATTTTTTACCTGAGTTTATGAAATTCTGGCTGTGTTAGATACCCTTATCGAAAGATGGCTCTCTGATCCATCCATTGCAGAAAATATCGTCTCTCGCAAACATTTTCCCAGACAAGCCGGGAAAATGTTTGATTTTCCCCATTGGGTTCATCGTCATCTGATTGACGCATTCCTTGAAAATGGGGTTACAAGCTTATATCAACATCAATATGAGGCATTGCAAGCAATCAATGCAGGTGAGCACACATTGGTTGTCAGCAGCGTTGCCAGTGGCAAATCTCTCACCTATCAAATCCCAATCCTCGATGCCTTTCTCCAACCCCCTTCGACCAGTGCGCTTTTGCTATTTCCAACCAAAGCCTTAGCCTATGATCAGGGAGAGAAGTTCAAAAACCTGATCGCTAAACTCCCCAATCTCTTCACTCACCATCCCCATTTGCTCGCTCAATTCGATGGAGACACACCCTATTCGCTACGGTCAAAGATACTGCAAAATGCTCAAATAATCCTCACCAATCCGGACATGCTTCATCACACCATCTTGCCTCGCCATTCACGCTGGGGGCAATTTTTCTCTAACTTAAGGTATATTATCCTGGACGAAATCCACATTTATCGAGGTGTATTTGGTTCACATGTGGCAAATATCCTGCGCCGCTTGAAGAGAATTTCACACCACTATGGAGCAACCCCTCAATTTATCCTGACTTCGGGCACAATTAGCGCGCCGCAAGAGTTTGCTGAACAGTTAATTGAAGAACCCATCGTCAAAATCGAACAAAAGGAAGGGGCGAATGCTGAAAGACAAATCTGGATATACAACCCGCCGATCTTGAACCCTGATCTCGGTATCCGCCGCCATCCGTTCGAAGATGCCCTGCAATTTGCCTTGGATGCAATTGAGAAAAACGTTCACTCCATTCTCTTCTGCCGCAGCCGTAAGGCAGTAGAGTTGTTACTCATCCAATTGCGCGAAAAATTTTCAGCCACACTCGAAGATATCGATCAGAGTATTCAAAGTTATCGCAGTGGATATTTGCCTTCTTTACGCCGAGAGATTGAACATAGCCTTCGTTGCGGAAAAACAAAATGCGTTGTCGCCACAAACGCTCTCGAATTAGGGATTGATATCGGCGGATTAGATGTGACTCTGATCATCGGCTTCCCAGGAAGCATCGCATCCACCTGGCAGCAATTTGGTAGAAGCGGCCGTAACCATCAGGGGTCGTTAGGGATACTCATCCTTTCAGATGATCCGCTTGACCAATATCTTGCCCATCACCCAGAGTATTTTTGGGAATCTAATCCCGAACGCGTCATTATCGACCCGAACAATCCCCTGATCCTGCTTGCCCACCTGCGTTGCGCCTTATATGAAATTCCTATCTCCCAACAACCCAGCTTCGGAACAGCTCCAGGGGAGTTGTTATCCCCGCTACTCGAAAGCCTGGTACTCCAGGGTGATGCGATTCAAGGCAAAAGGGCGTATTATTTTAGTGGGACAAAAACACCTCATTCTTTCTCCATTCGTTCGATCTCCGAACATAACTTTCAATTGATTCTGGAAGACTTTGTACATCCTACGCTTCTCGGAACTGTCGATGCCGAAAGCGCTGATTGGATGGTTCATCCTGGAGCGATCTATTTTCATGAGGGGTATTCTTATCAAGTCCAGGAGCTAAATTTCGATCGCCGTATCGCTATCCTGCGTTCAGCCAACCTTGACTACATCACCCAACCGCTGATAGAAACCCAAATACGATCCCTAAAGCCAAATCACACCCAGGAGCTCTATTCACCAAGCGGCTATGCTTATAAAATCGCTTTCGGTCAGGTAGAATTAAGACGTCAGGTAAAAGGCTATTTCATTATGGATTGGAATACGCGGTTATTGAAAGAAAAAAGAGATTTAGACCTGCCCCCTTGCGATTTAGCTACCATGGCATTTTGGCTCAATCTCAGCAACGATCTTGTCGAGGTTCTTCGCCAACAAGGGGTATGGAGCAACGATGCCAATCAATACGGAACAAATTGGGATAGACAAAAACGCCTTGCCCGGCAACGGGATAATTATCAATGTCAATTATGCGGTGTGCCAGAAATAGAACAAGCACATCCTGTTCACCATAAAATACCCTTTCGATTGTTCATGAACCCACAAGAGGCAAATCGCCTGGAGAACCTGATTACGTTATGCCCGGCATGTCACCGGAAGGTTGAAGGGACCGTGCACGTGCAAAGTGGACTGGCGGCTCTTGGTTATGCATTCACTCATATCAGCCCTTTATTTGCTCGATGCGATCGTGGAGATTTAGGCGTCCATATCGATCCGAAATTTATATGGTGTGAGAGCTTACCGACTGTCCTGATTCACGAACAGGTTCAGGGTGGAATTGGTTTAGCTTATCGATTGTATGAGACTGCCATTGAGCTACTCGTTAACATTAAACACCATATAAAAAGATGTTCTTGTTCGGAGGGCTGCCCCTCTTGTACAGGACCGGTTGCCAACAATGGATTGGGTGGTAAAAAAGAAGCCCTGGCTTTGCTAGAGAGAATCGTCACCTAGAGATGAATGAGATTCACCGATATTTGACCTCCTTAGGCATTCCCTTACCCCGGCTGGAGACTGACATCAAAGCACCAGCCACACCTCATCCAATCACCTTGCCAAATAGCCAGGGAATCCACCATCCCTTCGGGTCGGTTTATTTGATTCAAGAGACAATCTCGCTCCCGGATAAAGAATTTCCGTCTAAAGTTCCCCCTGAGATTATCAAATGGTCATGCCTAAAGCATCAAGACGAAAATTTTTCTATCGAGGAGCTCCTTTTTATCGATGTCGAAACCAGCGGCGAATATGGTGGAGCTGGGGTCGTTTGTTTTTTAGTAGGGATTGGACGGGTATCCGCAAATGCGCTTCACCTCTCGCAGGTTCTGATTCTCCACCCAGAGGACGAGTTGGCACAATTGATCGAACTGGAGAAAATCTTTCTGTCTGCAAAGGGTTTTTTGACCTACAACGGAAAATCTTTCGACCTGCCTTTGCTCCACGCTCGTTTTCAATTTCATCAAATTCCAGTCCCTGTCCAAAAAGGTCTTCACATCGATTTGCTTCTCCTTTCGCGGAAGATATGGAAAAATCATTCCCCAAATCGAACCTTACGAGCAATGGAAGCAACGGTTTTAGGCATCAATCGATCCCTTGAAGACATCCCCGGCTGGCAGATCCCCAGCATTTATCGCGATTTTCTGTTAACTCGAGACGAATCGTTTCTCACCCCAGTTCTTTACCATAATAAAATGGATGTCCTATCAATGGTTTTTTTGTATTTTCACATTGTTGATCTATTTGCTCACCCCATTGAAGGTTCTAAAGAGAATGCCGAAGTTTATTTTGGGTTAGCTAGTTTTTATCAATCTATTGGTGAAATCGAGCGTGCAATTGAGGCCTTCGAAACCTGTCAACCTCTTCCCCTTGAAGAATCCCAACGAATTAACTTATCCATGAACCTTGGTTTGCTATACAAAAAACAAAAACGCTACCAGAAAGCAATTGAACATTGGCAAGAAGCAGCCAGATTAGGAAGTTTACCTGCATACCTCGAGCTTGCAAAATACTACGAACATCTCGGAAAAGACCCAAATAAAGCACGCAATTGCATCGAAGCAGCGCTTAAAGCACTGGAAGAAAAAAAGATCGACCGTTTCGAGCGTTTGAAATGGGAGAGAGAGTTACAATATCGCTTAGAAAGAGTCAAACAAAACAAGCTTTTCGTTTCGGATTAATAAGGAGCGTAACATGAAGACAAACTCTTACTTACAACGATTGCTAGGCGAAAACGAAAAAATCCTGCTCATTACCCGTCAACACTGGTTTATCCTCGCCCGAAATATCTTTGTGGAAATATTGCTGATCCTGGCGATTTTTATCGCCTCGCTATTGTTGATCGTGCTCTTAAGTGTAGCCGCAGTGATTGTCATTCCAGTTGGTTTTATCGTCATGCTACTTCCAATTGGTTCATTGGCTCTGGACGTCGCCAAATGGAGCAACAGTCAGTTTATTCTGACCAATCGGCGGGTAATTCAGATTTCAGGCATCTTCAACAAAACCACAGAAGATAGTTCTCTGGAAAAGGTGAATGACGTCAGAATGGTGCAATCCTTTTTCGGCAGGCTATTCGATTACGGAGACATTGAAATCATGACTGCCAGCGAACTAGGGGTAAACACCTTCCGGCGCATTGCTAAACCCGTAGATTTTAAAACCGCCATGTTGAATGCAAAAGAGCGGCTTGAACGGGGGGATGAATATCGCTCTGAAGAGATTCAAAAAGAGGATATCCCTGCCCTGATAGCCAATCTTGACCTCCTTCGTAAACAGGGCGTTATTACAGAAGATGAATTTAATCAGAAGAAAAAAGAACTGCTAGCGCGTTTATGAGAACGAAAGATGACCCATTGGATAAACTATGATTGCCTCACCTGGCCGGAGGTAGCCGACCTGCCCCGTCGCTGCCCACTAATCCTGCCACTCGGCGAAGGATATGACCACAAACAACTGGCTGAGGTGCTCAACTTCCCTGAACATATTGCTATCTTGCCCCCTTTTCCTTTTGGTTGGCGAGGAAGCAGCCTTTCTGTTCCCGATTCCGTCCTGAAAGATTATCTTTTGAACCTGGTTAATAGTTTACGAGATGATGGTTTTATTAATGTTTTTATCTTGACCCCCGGCGACGTCAATCTGAATTTAGGGGAATATCAGATAATTCAACCCTATCAACCTTCCTCTGTTTTTCATTTCTCCGTGGAGGATATTTCCAAAGTTGTCTTAATTCCCATTGGTCACACCGAGCAACATGGATATCATCTACCACTTTCAACCGATACCCTCATTATCGAAGCAATCGCTCAAGGTGTAGTAGACGCCATACCCGATCAAGCCTGCCGGCTTCCCGTTATGCCCTATGGAGTAAGCACTCATCGCTCCACTTTTGCCGGCACATTGAACGCCGGTGGACGCGCCTTTGAAGATTTTTGGCTAGCAGTCATTGATACCTTGGTTCTCTTTGGTTTTAACCGATTGTATCTACTGAGCGGTCATGGTGGAAACTGCTCATTTCTAACAAACGTTGTCAAATATGCCGGAGAGAGGTATCCAAAGATCTTCTGCGCCACCGCGTTTCTATACCTTACTAGTTCTCAAGGGATGCAAGTTTTAGAACAATATCGCGAGTCGGGGATTGGGGGTATGGGTCATGCTTGTGAACTGGAAACATCCCTGATGCTGCACCTCTACCCCCAGTTAGTACACATGGATAGAGTTGTAGATGAAACCGATTTTATCGCCACCCCATCGTATTATATGGATTGGATCGAGGGCGGTTCATTGATTGCTAATCCCCCCTGGACAGATGACACTCAGAGCGGCGCTTACGGAGCTGGCAGTCTAGCCAGCAGGGAAAAGGGAGAAATCTGGCTGGAAGCTGCTATCCAGGAAAAAGTAGCTCATGTTGCTGAAATCCATGAACAATATCACCGCCGTATGGAAAGAAGAAACAGCAGAGTCACGAATCATTGATTGAAACCTCGTCCAGGTATTCCAAAGCGCGATTTTGGCAGCTTAATCGAATCTCAGGGAAGCTTGTTTCGCTAAACCAAAAATGAATGGCAGGGGAAAATCACAATGCATAGGGGTAATAAAGGTTCTGACATGGATTTCCCCAGGTTAAGTAGAGCACTTTTTCGGTTAAGTCCATTACTAAAGCGCAAATAGTCTTCTCCCGATCGTAAGGATTTTCTCCAAAAGTTGCATGACAACAGATGGAATAAGGAAAGTTGATGTGATCTCTTTGAATAGTTTGCAAGGAGATCAGGTCGTGCTTTTCAATCCTTTCGATCAACCTTGCTGCCCGATAGTAGCGAACTTGAGAGCTAATCAGTTCCTCAGCTTCTTCTTCCAGTTGTTGCATTTTGCTGCTGAGATAATGGTTGGTATGAGCAAGATACCCTGTTGCTCCATACAGGACAGCAAAGTTGCGGGCTGATACTTCAATGTTGTACAGTTCGCCGCTCTCGTGGGCAATGAGATGGTTATAACCGGCAGCTCGGTGAGGAGAGATTGCCCGCTGAATCGCTTCACTGATCGTTCTGGCTCCTAAAACGGCACGTCCCACCACAACCCGCGGGATTCCGATCCGCTTTTCCTTCGGGTAAACGGTGTCGCAGCATTGAGCAATTCCTGAAGCGTTAAATCCGATATTCGGTAACAACCCGCCATAACTCATCGCTATAAACGGAGATTCATCCTCGACCTCAACCTTAACAAGATAGACATCAGCTTCATCATCTGGGAACCAATCTTCATTGTGGGCAACCAGGACATTTTGTTTTAACGTCCGGGATTGATTGACCGCCAGACTGGTACATTTGCTTAAGTGTAACCGGTCCATGACAATCCCTTCAAACGCATTTAAAGTAAATATATCGTCAATTGAGGAATGACTCCCTTCGGCGATTCCATAAAGTTCCTCTAAGTATTGAGGGTAATATTCGACGACATAGGGAAGATATTTTTTCGCCTGAAGGGTTGCTCTCTTCCAATTCATGACCAATTCGCTGGCAAGAGCATCAATCAAATTCCGTGCGCTTTCAATGCTGTGGTGAATCTCATCTCTACAGACTTCACCGATTTGTTGCCCAATTTCACGGTGGTTTCCTTTTACAGCAAAGAACTTAATTGGTTTTTTCATCGGATGGGTCATCTTGCCTCCAAAAATGACGTCTAGAAGCATATTTTGGATAGTCTAACAGATCAAGCAGGATAACTTTCACCCAACACATCCCGTCTTGAGTCAAGGTATCGAGCTGGGCTCTGACTTCTGGCTGGTTTGCTTTCACCTCGTCGAGGATAATCCCCTGAGGCTGATATTTCTTTACCAAAGTGTGTAATTGTTCATTTGAACCTAAGATTTGAAGGTCATACACCCGTTTTCCAACTTGTATCTCCTGGTCAGTAACCAAACCAATGATAGGGATGTCTTTGTTTTTACTTAATAAATATGGAATTAAAAATTCTAAAGTCTCCTCTGAAGCATAGACCAGAATTCCCTGCACCATGCCCATCCGGGTACGGGTAGAAATCGCATCGAGTGCTTGAAAAGAAAATCTGGTTAACATTAATCCCAAAAACAGCATTGCCCCATAAATCAAACTCGCTGTAGGAGTGAGGGATTGTTGATCATCGAAGAGAAATCCGGTCATCCAAAAGGTTAACGCGGCAAATGCTGCTGCCTGGACATAACGGTAAACATTCTCGACCTTCAGGTGTCGCCAAAGGTCTCGATAGACACGCGTTAAATAAAACACCATATAACCGCAGATGAAGGCTAACGGTAATGATTGAACGAAGAAACTGATTTGCTGATGCGGCGATAAAGGCATTCCAAGGCTCACGGCCACATACAGGCTGAGAGAGATCAACAAACCATCAACGATAACATCGAGAAGGTTGCGTCCGACCAAGAACTTGATCAAAATCTTTTTCAATCTGGTTTCCTGATCGTTGTTAGTTTGATAGGTGATTTTTACGCCACCTAAATAGGTTGTAAAGATTAACAAAAATACGATGATGATTGGCAAGAGAATCAGGCTCAAGGTGTAATTCAAAGCTTCGACAACGACCGCTGTGATTCCCCCAACCACTGCAATTGAATAGAGCACCCACAAAGCCTGTCTCTCAGAGAGACCGAAGGCAATCAAACGGTGAGAAGTATGATCTCGCCCTCCTTTGAACGGTGATTGCCCACGTAACCAACGGGTAATCGTTACGAAAAGCGTATCTGCCAGGGGAAGTGTAAACAGGAGTGCAGGTACACCAACGATAGCAAAAACATTAGATGCTTGGGGTAGTCGGGCAATCGCCAGTAAAGCCAATGTATAGCCCAGGAATTGGCTACCGCTATCCCCCATAAAGATCTTTGCTGGAGGAAAGTTCAAGAATAAAAATCCCAGGATAGCCCCCCCTAAGCTGGCGCAGAACAAAATCATTAACCTATCTCCTGAATCCCAGAAAAAGTACCCCAGGAAGAAACATACAATTAACGAGATACCCCCTGCTAAACCATCCATATTGTCGAGGAGATTCATCGCGTTTGTCATCGCCACAAGCCAAAACAATGAAACTGCGCTATTTAATATCTGAGCCAGGAAGGTATCTCCCAAACGAGGTGAGAAAAAGTTGGTGGTATAACCAAAAAAGACCGCTACGCTGGCAGCCACAATTTGGGTAATGAGTTTGCCAGCGGGTGGAAACGATTTAATGTCATCGACGAAACCAAATAAAAAAATCAATCCCGTCCCGAACAAAAGCGTGAAAGGGAAAGGATCGGATTGCTCAGGAGTCAAAGCATACACCACTGAGAAAGTGACCAGCGTCGCCATAAATATCCCGATCCCCCCAAATTTTGGGGTTGGCGAGCGATGCCAGCGATCCTGGCGTGGCTGATCCGTGATGTTCAGCCACCTTAGAAAACGGATCAAGAGGATCAATAAAAGTATCGCTGAAATAAAAGCGAGGAGGAAGGAAGCGAGGTAGATCATCAGGGTTGGAGATTGATTCGATTAATCAACGCTTCGATAGACTGTTTCTGTTCCGATGGACTCAGCATCAATGCATTGCGGGCATGGAGGTATGCCTTTTCTTTCTCGCCTTGCTGCAAATACAATTCCGCCAGCCATTGTTCAACCTTCCAGTTTTGTGGATCGGTTGGATTTTGCATCAATACCTTTTCTAGAGCCTGTATGGCTTCAAGATACATTTTTCCTTCTATTGCTAACTGAGCCACCATCAGATAATAATTTTTCTTGCTTTCATAATCCTGTGTAAGCTTGACCGCAGTAAGGTAGTTTGAAATTGCATCCCTAATCAGCCCTTCCCTTTCGCCTTCGTCATCTGTTCGGGCTGCTTTCAAGCGATAGTACTCGCCGAATAAATACGCAATCCAATCATAGGTTGGGTCTAATTGATAGGCCGTGAGCAATTTTGGCATCGCCTCTGACAATGTCTCTTCATTTGACATTAACAAGATCGCCCATTCCCCCCAAATTCGAGAGTTATTCGGGCTTAGAGATGTTGCTTGCTCAAAATACCGATTCGACTCCAAAAATCTCTCTTTAGCCAGCTTTGCATCTTTCGTATTTAGCGACCAAAGGCTAAATAAGCGGGCTAAGTTAGCCGTGTGATCCGTGTTTAAAGGATTCAAGGATCGCGCGAGGAGTAAATCCGCTTTTGCCTGCAAAAACAAAGCTTCCCGTTGGTTCTCATCGTTGATCTCTCTGGCATGTTCCAGATAAGACCTGCCTAAGAATAAATAATAGTAATCCTCTCGCGGAGCCAGTTCAATTGCATGTTGATAAATTTGAATAGAAACCGGCCATGAGCCAGGCTTGGCAAACGATTCGCCAAGTTTGAAAGCAATATCCGCCTGAATGATTCGAACATTTCGCTGCGCAATAATCACCAAACTCAGGACGACACAGATCAATCCAACAGCAATCGTTTGCCATCCCTTTATCCAATTGACACTTCTTGCTGGCGCAATTTGGAATAAGGCAAAACCGATCATAAGTATAAATAAATACAGATAAAAACCCACCAGTAACTCTTCATATTGTCGTATGCGCTCCAGAATATCTTGTACGTTCGTGATCGGATTGGCAACAATGGAAGCCAGTAAACTGCCATGAATCAACCAGTACGCTAGAGTTAAAACTAGGCCAATTCCTAACGATCCAAGCCAGGTTCTCATGAAATGTTTTTGTTCAGTCTGGCCGTCTCCATCTGCAGAAAGAAGGAGTGTGCCGACCAGCCAAGCAAGACCGATAACGATCAAGATGCCGTTGGAGCGAAAACTGGCTTCCTTGCGCACTTCCGTAAAGGAACTCCAGATGATCTGTAGAGCTGAACTACCCAATTCAGTGGCATTCATGAAGTCATAGCCTAAGACAACCAGGATAATCGCCACAATCGTTCCAATTGCAACAAGATGATTTTGATCGGTCCAGTGGTCTTGGCTTATTAATCTTGCTTCGCTTGTTGCAACTCGTTTCTTCCTTTTGGGAATTCTGGCATTTTCTTTCGCCGGGACAGGTACAGCTTGCAAAGCAACATTGTTTTCATTGTCAGGAATAATCTCTGGTTTGATACCTGAACTCATCAATACCAGAATGGCTGCATATACCCAAAAATAGGTGCGAGTGGAAGCGATGGCAATCCCAAAGTTGATCTCAATCAAATGCGCCAAAAAGGCGGCTAATAACGAGACGATGAGGATGTCCTGAGAAAATCGGTCGGCTTTTGCCGACTGTTCAGGGCGGAGAAAGAGCACTTTAATCCCTAAATAAACGAATAGTCCTGCAACAAGCCCCAAGGGAAAAGCAACCCCAAAGTAAGCCGCACCTCTCCAAATCACCAGGGCAACAGAAAATAGAGTGCCAAAAAGGAGCTCAACACCGATAAACCATTTTTTTTCGCTTTGAGAAGTGATTAGACTCAGTATTTTAAAGCCGTAAAAGAACAAACCCAGGAATAAAGCGATGTAAACGAAAAAACCAATCGCTCCTGTGATGATGAGAGCATCCCAGGTTTCATTATGCGAACGATCTGGGGATGCATTCCGCCTTTCAACTTGGGTTAAATCTGGCACATAGAAACGGTTATAGGCTACATACATTGTTTCAGGTCCGTAGCCTATCAGCGGCCTGAGCCAATTAAAAACATCTTTGCCTCCCTCAGGATACTCTAAGGGGGGATGAAATCCGTAAAGCTTCACCGCGCCCTGCCAAATATAGGTTCGTACGCGAGCGTTATTGCTCTGCGGATCTAACAACTGCCCAAATCGCCCGATTGAGGGATGTTGTTTCAAGCTTTCAAATGGGCTTTTCGGTAGGTTGAAAGTAATCAGAAATAGCAGGGCAAAGATAGATAAAACGATGATTCCAATCCCCAGAGTGCGCTTGCGGGCGATTACTACCAGGCATAATGCAAAGAAAAATATACTACTCATCCAACCCAGGGCAGGCCCACGGCTGCCACTAAAGTATAGGGCGATGACTTGCAGTAAGCCAATAAAGGTATACGCTGTCGATACCAAAAAATCTTTGAGCCCAAAGGCTTCACTCTGCAGCATCCTCCGAAAACTTTCGACCACCCGGCCAAGCGTTAGAGGAAAAACCATAATGAGGTAAGCAGCTACAAAAATGGAGTTTCCCATGGTAGAGGCAATGCGAACCGATACATCGCCACCCCAAGGGATTGGGTCAATTTTATACCGCTGAAGCAATCCGTAAACTGCAACCGGCAAGCCGACAACAATTGCAACCGTTATCAAGCGCCGAATTTGTTGCTCTGAAGGTCGATTAAATACCAGGGACAAGAAGATAATTAGGTATGAGTATGTCGTAAAAGTTCCTTGCAATCTTTGGTATGAACCCCATAGACTGACAAACGGTGCAACGGAAAGGATGGTTGAAATCAGGTAATTCAAGACCATAACCAACACCGGCGCCATTAAGGGTAATCTGAGCAACTCTGAAAAACGAAGGCGCTCAGATGAAAGCGGCAAATGTTCCAGCGCTTTTATAATCCAACTGACAAGAATGAGCAGGGCTATTGAGCGCAGTAAAGTAATCTTATCCGGCTCAAAAATACGGCTTGAAAACACATTGAAAAATAAGGGAGTGGTGATGATCGCTGCAATCCACCCCGCCTCCATCATCCGATCCACAAAAACGCTTAATTTTGTCATGTCAACTTCCACAATAATGGATTATAGACATATTGTAACCTTATATCATCCGTGACCGATTGAGATAAAGCTTAATTCCACTTCTTGATGACTCGAAATTGGCATGAAATTCATAAAAGGACGTAAGTCTATTCTCTTACCTTCATCGAAAATCGTAGCTAAAGTTTCTGGAGAATAGCGCGGGTTTGCAGAAAAACGGTTTGAGGGACGGTCATTTTGCACTTTGTTTAATGGAATGGAAAATGCTACTGAAGATTTAAAACAAAGCAAGTAAGGGAATCTACTGGCATACCATCGACTCATAGAAGCCAATTTGCTTTCTAGTATATTTGGGGTTGTGAAATAAAGGAATAAAATCAGGGGCAGCAGCGTTGAAGCTCGGTATATCGAACTTGAAATTTCCAACGGGTAACCAAAATCATATTCGGCATGTTCCCACTCAAAATAAAGAATATTCTCGTTTAGGTGACGAAAATTGGGTTGTTTTTGAGCAACATTCTTCATGTAGCAATAATTGGTATTCATACCAAGACGCAGGGAAAATCCTATGGATTTAGGAATTTTTTCCATGGCGTCAACGATTTGATAGAACGCAAATGGTTTGATGAAGATACAATCATCAACACTAAACAACCAGTATTGACTCTCCCAGAGATCTTCAATGGGTAATTTTCCCCACTTCAACCCAAATTTTAACAACAAACGGATAAGTATTTCAGAAAATGAATACATTCCAACCAGGCGATGCCTGTTGAGTTTAGAAAAAAAGTTGATCCAGGCTGACTTTTTAGCCTCGTGTTCTCCAAGCAAAATTCTCCAGACATCTTCTTGAAAGTTCTTTTGCTCGACGAATTTCACCTGTGGAAAAAGTTCCATAAGGTACCGATATTGAGCAGCGTATCTGTCTGCAGATGTTGTAAATAGCACGGTTATTGAAGCATCACGGGCATCCTGGATAACAAGGTGGATTGAGCGCAGGGTTGCTTCAAGCTGCAGTGCACGATCCTTACTAAAAATAAGGACATGAAAATTCATTTTTGCCACCGACTATCCTGCATTAAGATTTTCAGCGCTTGCATAGCGCGATGAGAATATTGATGTCGTTCTTTGACAGCTCGCTGTCCGCAAACCCTATATCGTTGATTGAACTCATCATCCCTTAAGGCCAATTGAACAAGTTCATGGAATTCCTCAACGGTTGTTGGAACAAGTAGTTCATCTTCAGTAAACCAATTCCTATAACCGGGTACTGCGTCCGTTATGGTGAATCCCCCACTGCCCAAGACCTTAAAGACCCTTTCATTATGGTCAATTCCCATTTTCTCAACATGCGGTTCATTAATTGTAGGAGATACTCTTGCCTGCCGATAAAGAGAGGCTTCTCGCCAGCGAGGTAATAGACCGCCGTAATTGCCATAAGGCCAGGTAGTATAACCGAACACCATCAATTGATTTGCATAGGGTTTTAAGTAGCGATCAAATTGTCGTGCTTTATAAGCCCAATAGCCTCCAACAAAAGCGATTTTTACATTTTCAAAATCCTTATCTGGTTCAGGAAACTCTAGGTATACTTTTTTATCCCAGGCCAGGGGTAAAGAGCTAAGCATTAAGCCCCTTTTCATCCACTCTTCATAATAATAAAAACGATCTTTGGGTGAGATGGTGAAAACAAACGTCGGCTCCGAAGCAATTACCTTTTTCTTAACCCTTAACGAACCCGAAAAATCAGGAAAATTATAAGTGTCGAAATATTTTTTGTCATTCTTGAACCACACATTGATCCACACAAAGTGTGGATAATTTCGTAGAGTCAGGATGTTTTGAGGAGTTAAGTAACAATAATCCGATTCGCTTATCCAGCAAAAAGGACGAGGCAAGCTGGGAAGCCTCTTATCGAGGTCAAAAATGCTGATAACCCGATAAGGGATACCAAGATCCTCAAACCCATGACACCAACCCAAACGAGCAGTCATCGACGCATTGGGCCGTTGAGAATCAAATTCAGGGCTGACAAGCATGACAAACGTGTGGTCAGCCTCATCTAAAGATTGAGTTCCCTGTATGTCCGCAATCCTGGGTCGCAAGGACTTGCGATTTAAAAAGCGTTTAAGTAATTTCCAGGATCGACAGATATCAAAATTCTTCATCATCATTTTGATGGTATTATAAAGTATCTTATGACTTTGTCTCTATCAACCATTATCTGTACCAAAGACCGTCCTGACGATTTAAACCAATGCCTGAACTCGATCCTGAAAGGGGACAGGTTACCCAATGAAATTATTATTATCGATGATGGCTATATAGATATCGATAATATCCAAAAAATCATTACAAATTACGATATAAACTTTTTCTACCAGCGGAAATCTCCTCCTAACGTTAATGTATCGCGTAATCTGGGTATTTCAATTGCTTCGGGTGATATCCTAAGTTTTCTCGATGATGATGTTGTCTTAGACCAAAATTACTACGATCGGGTGATGAAAGCTTTTGAACAAGACAGTTCCCAATGCATCGCAGGAATCACGGGCGCGATCAAGGTTTACACCCATCCAGTCAAACGGACCTTTTTAAGATTTTTCGGATTAGAAAGCAGACAACCTGGCAAAGTTCAAGCATGTGGCGCTGTGACCCTGGTCAGAGCCGGAGAAATCGATCAGCCAGTCAGAGTCGAATGGCTATCTGGATGTAACATGAATTTTCGGCGCTGGGTGTTCGAGAGCTATCGGTTTGATGAGCAAGATTCTGGATATATCTTGGGGGATGATCGTGACTTTACCTATCCAATTGGTCAAAATCATACCTTGATCGCCCTCCCTGATGCAACGTTGATTCATAAAAAATCATCGGTAAGCCGCGATTCGGCAAAAAATCTGGGAAGGATGGAAATCTTCCATTTAGGACGATTTTTTCTGGC
>DAOTZA010000161.1:0-16455 GCA_034434515.1 Anaerolineales bacterium
GCTTGAACCGGGCTCACCCACAGCGTTCCAAAGACGAACGCCACGAACAGCGCCAATCCCCAAAATCGCCAGACGGGGAGAGGCCGAGAGACAGTTGTTTTCTCTCCTGCTTTCATCAGCATACCTCCTTTGTAAAAAATATAGGTTTGGGGTCTCCTTTTCGGCAGCCAGACGATCTTTACCCCCTGCGATTCTTGGCTTTGCGTCCCCGTCTTGCGGCGGGTTTGCCCTTTCGTTTATGGAGATATTGGATATATTATATCCTTATTAACGCAAATTATAGCAGATTGTTACGCTAAATGCAATAGTACATTTATACCAATTTTTGCCCAATTTAGCCGATTTCTAGCATTTTATGGAGTGCGAAAGCCCTGCTTTCGCTAATACACTGAAGCATGGCTTCAATAAAAATTCCCTTTGACAGCAAGATGGATTACAATAGAGGAAAACCACGCACTCTGCTTGGTTAGTAACCCGTTCTCCTTGTCGAGAACCAAAAGATTTCAATTCATCTCAGGGAGCTGATTTTCCATGACCTTTCCTTCTCCATTCTATCGTTGGCGACCGCATCCCTGGCACGGACTCGAGGTCGGCCCGCAGCCACCCAGACTGGTTACCGCTTACATTGAGTTGACCCCCTTCGATTTGGTGAAGTACGAGGTAGACAAAACCACCGGCTACCTCAAAGTGGACCGCCCCCAACACACCTCTTCGCAACCACCAACGTTATACGGCTTCATCCCACGCACCTACTGCGGGGTGCGCGTGGGGGCGCTGGCAACCAAAGCCAGCAAAGGAGATGGAGACCCGCTGGATATTTGCGTCATCAGTGAACGCCCTATCACCAAATCCGAAGTCATCCTCACCGCTCGGGTTGTTGGGGGGATGCTGATGATTGATAACAACGAAGCTGACGACAAAATTCTGGCTGTGTTGGATAAAGATCGCTTTTGGGAAAAAGCCCAGGATGTTGCCGATCTCCCCTCGGTCCTTGTGGAACGTTTGCGCCATTACTTTAGCACCTATAAGCTGATCCCCGGCAAAGAGTCGGTGGCTTATATCGAAAGCATTTATGACGCAGCCCATGCCATGCGGGTTATCGAAGCAGCCTGTCAGGATTACAGTGAGATGTTCGGCGATTAGAAGGCAATTTTTCCTGTTAACGAAAACCCGCCAAAGGGGTTACAAGAGTTTAGCAGTCCATAACAAAACTGTAAGCCAGTCTTAACCTAATTCCGACCGCTTTTGGGGGATAATAAATACAATCCTTTTTGCTCAGTTTGCCTGACGCGCAACGCAAACTTTGTTATCGTTGGTTCGTCTCTCTACCCCATTGGGGGCAGGAACGGATTGGATGAAAAGGGAATCACCTCAAGGAGCGCTGGATGAAACCTCGTTTATCGGTATTGCCCAAAGTTTGCCTGATAGCCCTCGGACTGTTGTCCTGGTTGGCGCAGCCAGGCCACTCAACCGCCAAACCCGAATCGACCAGTTTTCTCTATTTGCCCTTGATCTTGAACTCTGGTAGCAGCACAACTCCCGCTCCCACAACACCCCCGCCGCCATCCAGCACCCCTACCACCCCACCGCCACCTGCGAACGCCTACTCTCTGCGCTTTTATGGCAATGGCATCAACGATATAGACCGAGTCAAAATCCCCGTCACCGCCAACAACGCTTCCCTGCCGGTCAATATCGGAGCAAGCGACTTCACGATCGAGTTCTGGCTGCGCTTTGCGCCGAACGAAAACAACAGCGGCACATGTACCGAAGGAACCGACACCTGGATATACGGCAACATCATCTTCGACCGTGACATCTTCGGCACGCCGGATTATGGCGATTTCGGCATTTCGCTCTATGGCAACCGCATCGCCTTCGGCGTGCACAATGGCTCCAGCGGCACAACCATCTGTAGCAACACAACCTTGAGCGCCAACACCTGGCACCACGTCGCCGTGACCCGCGCCACCAGCGGCGCGATGCGCATTTACATTAATGGACAGCTCTCGCGCCAAGCCAACGGCCCGTCTGGAAACATTGCTTATCGGGTCGGGCGCAGCATCACCGGCAACTACGTCAACGAACCCTACATTGTCATTGGGGCGGAGAAGCACGACTACCACCCGAGCAACTACCCCTCGTTCAGCGGCTGGATTGACGAGGTGCGTCTTTCAAACACGTTGCGCTACCCGGCAAACTTCACCCTTCTGTTAGCGCCTTTTACCCCGGATGCCAACACGGTGGGTCTATACCACTTTGACGAGGGAAGCGGGACAACCGTGCTGGACTCGTCGGGTGCCAGCGGAGGCCCCAGCCACGGCACGCGCAATGTCGGCGGGAATCCTTTAGGGCCCGTCTATGACTCCAATCAAAAGCCGTTCTGACCCCCTTGTGGAGCTATTGCGATGAACAAAAAAGTCATCCTCTACACGCTTCTCCTAACAATCATTGTGGGCTTGACGATGCTGGGTCTCCAGCCAGCGCCGATGTTCGCCCAACAACCCGCATATCTTCAATACTTACCGCTGATCTTTCAGGCTGAGGCTTCACCGCCACCGCCTTCCCAAAACACAGATTGGTATCAGCACGCTGCCGACGCCCAGCGCACCAGTTATCTGCCTGACGCTATCCCTACCCCGTGGCGTTGGAAGTGGGCCTGGAACGGACCCGACAACCGCGGCGGGATCAGCAGCGGAAAATTTCGCTTGCCACGCAACAGCCAACCGGTGGTGGGCGATGGAAAAGTTTATATCGCCGGCGGAGCTCGGGGCGTTTTTGCCCTGAGCAACGCCGATGGATCGGTTGTTTGGAACCGAAATAATCTGGGCAGCATTAACTCCACTCCAGCCTATGACCCTGCGACTCAGGCGCTCTTTGTGCTCAGTGCCAACGGTACCCTTTATAAACTCAACGCTCAAACCGGTACAACCCTCGCCAGTTTTTCAACCTCATCCAACAGCAATCTGCCCCTGCCACCGGCTATCGCCCAGGGACGAATCTTTTTCTCGATGGGTAGCTCTGTCTACGCTTTGGAGACCAGCACCCTCTCACAGGTCTGGAAATATGAGGCCGGTTCGCCAGTCGATACCCCGCCGGCTTACTCTGCTACTCGCAATCTGATCATTGTCGCCAGCCGAGACCTCTATGTGCACGCCATCGACAACCGCAACGGGGTTCGAAAGTGGCGGGTCAAACACACGCCTTTACAACCAGGCGATCCGGGATCGAGCGGCTCGAATGACTATGCCGAAGTCAGTCGAGGCTGGCCGGTTATCGCTGATCAGAGCGGCATTGTGCTGATTAAATTGCGTTTAGACTGGCAAACCTTATGGGAGTGGAACCCATCTCTGATGACTAATAACGCTGCGATGCGTCAGCACCTGCAAAACCATCCCGATCAAAAAGCCCTGCTCGCCATTGACCTGGACAACGGTCAGGAAGCGTTCATCGCTCATGTCCCCCACGCTGGTTTCGGCGATGGCGGTTATATGCCCATGGGTCCGATGCCAGTGATCAAAACCTTTCCGGATGGGAAGCAAATTGCCTATGTGGTCATGCGCGGCGGACCTTGCAAACAAGAACCGTGTGACAGTCGCTGGGACTCGCATCTCGGGGAAATGATGCTCGATGATCAAACCCTCAGCGGTCTGCAAGCGGGTTATGTTCGCTATATGCAGAACACCTTTTTCCCCAGCGATGAACAGGCTTTTCTATCGATGGCTGGCGATCAGATCTTCGCTGCGCATTGGGAAGCCGGCATAGCCCACCGCATTCAAGATCGCTCGGCTGGGCGAGGCAGCGGCACCAATCCGATAACGGTCAGCAATCTTCCCCATATCGCCACCTCTCAAGATGCAGATGCCTGCGGTAGCGGTTTTCTCAATACACATTATTGTGAAACGGGTTTGATCAATACTCGATACTGGCCGGGCGGCTTTTACATTTACTGGCGGCAAGGTGCGGTCTATGACCAATACTGGAGCGAATATGCGCAATGGGTCATCAGCCGTGACACGCTATATTTTGTCAGCACGGACGGCGCCCTCGTGGCACTGACCAGCGGCAATCCGCAAAGCAATGCCCACACCCATGCGCCGATTGGCGTCCAGACCGACGCTGCAACCGCCCAACCTCCTCGCCAGCCGAAGGGGATCCTGCCGCACGACAAAGCCCGCGCCTGGGCTGGCTCAACGGCCACGGTGAGCGGCACGCTGCAATACGTCTTCAACAACGGCAAACAGGTATTGCTGGGCTTCGCTAACCCCCACCAGGGCAGCTTCAAGATCCTCATCCGCAAAGAGGCCTGGGCAAACTTCCCCAAACCGCCCGAAGTGCTCTATGCGGTCGGTCAAACCGTGCTGGTAAGCGGCAAGATTGAATGGTATCAGGGTGACCCGGTCATCTATGTCACCTCGCCTGAGCAGATTATCGTGCAAGCCAACCCTAGCGGAAGATGAGCGACAAAACTCTGCAGGATGTTTTACGCCCCATTCGTCGGTTAAACATAGAGAGGAGTCTCTTGTGAACGCTTCCCTTTTCGGTCGTCCCTGGCTTGCGCTGTGCCTGATCGCTTTGCTGATCGGCAGCACGGCGCTGGCTCAGCCGGCCGGCCTTGCGGCGGCAGGGCCTCTCAGCCTACATCCCTTGTCAGCCGGCGTGGATCGTGCCGCCCTACCCGCATGGGCGGCTCATCCGCAAAGCCAGGCTGCATCTCTGACGGATGCCGACTGGCCGCAACTGGGGCGGGATGGCCAGCGCAGCAACTATTCCCCCCAGCAGGTCAATCCGCCCTACTGCTACATCTGGAAGTGGTATGAAGTTCCTTTCGCCTCCCGCGCCCAACCGGTCGTTGTCGCCGGTCGCCTGTTTATCGGCGGCATGGATGGAGTGCTCTATGCCCGCAACGCCAGCACTGGCGCGTCCTTGTGGACTTTTGGCGGCGATGGCAGTCCAATCCGCCACTCGCCTGCCGTGGCCGCTGACACAGTTATCTTCAGCACCCATCAGGGCAACACCTTTGCGCTCAACGTAGCGGATGGTGCCGTGCGCTGGCAGCGATTTACTGGACCCAGCGCCACCGCTCCGCTGATTGACGCAGGGCGCAATCGCGTTATCGTCGCTTCCACCAATGGGCGGCTGAGCGCCCTGAACCTGAGCAATGGCACGCTGGTATGGGAATACGACTCTGAAGCTCCGATTCTTACCAGCCCAGCCCTCAGCCGCGATGGTCAACTGATTTTTGGCGGCAATGAAGCCATTTACGCCTTTGCTGTGAACGCCGAGAGCGGCAGACAAGTTTGGAAAACTCGCCTTTACGGTCAAAGCCTCAGCGAACGCTATCCGGTCGTCCTGAGCGATACGGTGATCTACCGCTCCCAACCGGTCTATTCGTTGTGGCAACTGCTGCACGAGGGTGATGACGAGATGGATCGGGCCGGCCCAGTCAGAACAGACTGGGATGAAGACTGGCAAGCCATCAAGACCCCTATCCTCAATTACCTGAACGCAAATCCACACAAGCAAAGCCTGTTTATCTTGAATGCCCAAAGCGGACAGTCGCGTGGTGTTGCGCCGGTGCTGCTGACCTTCGGGAACAGCGACGTGCCATCTATGCCGGTAGTACCTAAAGGCGATTCCTCACGCGCCTACGTGATGTACCGCGCCCGGAAGGGCATTCAGACCACCGGCGGCTCGGTTCACGTTTCAACCCGCTATGACGCCGAACTGGGCTTGCTCGACATCCAGCAACTCGATACCATCCGTGGCTTGCGCACCGCGGACTATCCCGCCTCGCGCTATCATGCCGAGTTTCGCTTGACTTCTGATGAGCCGGCCGTCTTGACCATGGGCGGTCGCTTGCTGCTGGTGGACAACTGGGAGCGCCTGGGCGGCATTCTCCTGGACGACAACGACCCGATCCGCGGCAGGCTGGTGCACGTCGGCAATGTCTCGAACATCTGGCCGGAATGTGGAGGTGGTCCAGGTTCAGGCTGCGGCCCTGAAGGTCCTAATCCGTTCTTTCCACTCAGCGGCAACCCGAGCGATCCAGCTTACCCCTTCCCTTCGCCACGAGTTGGTGAGGGCGTCTCGCATTCCGGCGCGGTAATCGCCAACAACATGATTTACTGGCGGGTCATCGAGGGCGGGCTGGCTGGCATTGCCACTCGCAGCGGCTCGACCTGTCCGCAGCCGCTGGTTTACACCCGCACCCTGGCGGTCTCGCCATCCGCCAGGGTGCTCCCTGCCTCCAACGCCGCCCGCCCTCTGGCCGAGTATGTGACCCTGGATCTGACCGAGCCAGCCACCAACCCGCCACTCGATTTGGTGGGGCGCCTGCGCGACGAAGTGCGCACCCTGATCAGCCTGAAACCTTACCCAATGCCCTATTATTTCGAGCGAGGCATGAACAACCCAGCCATGTGGCCACACAACTCGACCCAACCACCCGAGCCCCCGGCAATTTTTTATGACAGCCACGGTAGTGCAGTCTGGTATGACTCAGGCGAACTGGTACTGACACTGGCAATGGCTTATCCCTACCTGGACGAGCAACTGAAAAGCGAAGTTCGCTCATACGTGGCTGGCGTAATTCAAAGATACCCTCCATGGCAAGGCATGCCCTGGGGCGGCGACTGGCTGAAAAACAGCGCTGCGCGCGAGCTTTACCCCATGCCACCCGAAATTCGCCAAAACCTGAACAACTGGCCGCCACCGGCCGCTAGCCCAACCTCGCTCTATGCCATCTGGCTGTGGGCAAAGAATACGGGCGATTGGGAGCTGGCGCGTACGAACTGGAGCGGCTTGACAGCGCTTTATAACAGCCGGCGCAACGAGCTGACCTATTACGCCGATATGGGTGGCGTGATTGGCTATGCGCGCCTGGCGCGCCAGCTCTACGGAGACTCGTCTCTCGCCTATACGCAGGCAGTGCAGGTCGTGGTCGATGCCCTGACGGCTGCAAAAAATATTCAACGGTATATCGATTACGCCAAATCCAGTCAACAGTACTGGATCCCACGCGACAATCAACCTGAATGGGGGACCTTTAAGGGCTGGTATGTGCCGGTCTTTTTCGGCATCCAGCCGGAAATCGGCCTCTATCTGCGCGAACAAACCGATGGCAAAGCAGCCGAGCACCTGCTCTCCCGCGAGACGGGCGATGGCTTACGCTGGTGGTATCTGACCCGCGCCGGCACACACGCTGAAGAAGGCGAGACGGCTTTTGTGGCGCCGCAAGCGGCCTGGTCGCATTTCATGGCGCACGCCTACATTCTCGGCGAACCGCGCAGCCAACTGCGCCGTTATCTCGACCGCCCGTGGGGCAAGGGCGACCTGTACTCGATCCAGAAGCTTGTCGCCACCATCCAGGCTATGGACGATGAACACCTCCTGCCGCGCCTCTGGTTGCCGTTGATCTTGCGCACTCGTCAGTAGAAAGGAAGGTTACAGATGAAAGCGCAACAGCGTTCGAAGACCCTCTGGCTTCTTTTGAGTAGTAGCGCTCTCTCCCTTGTTATCCTATTCCTTAGTCAAGGCAAAGTTTTTACCCATCCCCTTAGCTTCCCCCTCCGGGTAGGAATCGCCTGTTCGATGGTCACCGGTTCGCTGGTGGCATGGGCATTAAGTGGCAGGCGCATTTTCCCCTGGGGCGCCGGGCTCTCTGGACTGATCTTTATCTCGATCCTAACCGTAAATCTTGCCCCGCCAACCCTGCCGGCCCGCGCTGCGCCGGCTGCCCTGCGGATTAGCGGCATACAAGCCAACGCATCTTCGGTTGGTTTATACGAGAAATTTGAGCTTACGTTTTCGGTTGAAGGCTCGGTGGCAACCAATCCCTATTTCCCCTACGATCCCTCACCGCCCAACGGTGTGCCGGCTAGAGTTGGCATCACGGTCGAGGGATTGTTCACACCGGATAACTGGCAGACCGTCCTCATTCAACCCGGCTTTCTCTATCAGGCTTATGAGCGGCGCTGCATTTTTGACGGTCGCCCGGTTGATCCCTGTCCGCCAAACGGCGAGGAATGGCTCTATCCGCAGGGAAATCCGGTGTGGAAGGTACGCTTTGCCCCCCAGCAGCTTGGCACCTGGCGCTATCGCCTGCGGGTGACCGACGCATCGGGAACGGTTGAGAGCCAAGAAGGAACGTTCGACGTTCGTCCCTCAACTCTGCCACACAACCATGGCTTCATTCGCATTAGCCAGCGCGACCCGGGCTACTTTGAATACTCTGACGGCGCGCCGTTTATCGGCGTTGGCCACGGGGAGGGGTTCAGCGGCTGGCGCTTTACCTATGACGCCGATGATACCCTGCGGCGTTTGGAGCGTGGGCGGGTGAATCTGATTCGCATGTGGATGAGCGGCAGCAATATCTATATGGCGCCCTGGTCGCCCTGGCATTCCCATCACCTGCCCGGCGAGGGCGGCTATTTCAACGCCGTGAGCCTCACCTATGCTGAGTACTACGGCAACAATCGATTTTCGCTGCGCCTGTGGGATTACAATGATCCGCAAATCGAGAACCGCCGCAATCCGTGCATGTTTCAAGGCTTTACCAACAATGTAGCAGTCAAGCCCAATACGACTTACCAACTGAGCGTGCGCTTGAAAGCCGTCAACGTAAGCGGACCGCGCATCGCCGGGCACGATTACGGCTTTATCGTGCGCAAGGCCGGCTGGCTAGGCGACACCTGTTGGAACCCGGTGGAAAATTCTAAATCCCCCGGTCGGCGCCTGCTGAACACCTACGTCAAAAGCACCAATGGTTGGACGACGGTCACATCCACCTTCACTACCGGCGCGAATGAGTACTTCCTCGATAACCTCTATCTGATTTTGGAAAACACCACCGGCGGGGATGTCTATGTGGATGAAGTTTCGATCCGCGAGCTGGTCAACGGCAGCCCCAGCGGAGCGGAGGTGCTGCGCAAGAACCGCTTTGCTTATCACTTATACTTCGACCAACAACCCTCCTGGCAGTGGGATTATCTCTTCCAACGCGCCGAGCAGGGCGAAGTGACCATCCGCCCGGTGGTGCTGGAGAAGAACGATTGGATTGCCAACCACCTTGACCAGAATGGCAACTCGGTCGGCGGCTACTACGATTTGGATAACAACCGCTTTTACGCTGCGCCGAACACCGCCGTGCGACGCTACCATGAATACTTCTGGCGCTATCTGATCGCCCGCTGGGGGTATTCCCGCGCCGTACACTCTTGGGAGTTAATGAACGAAGGCGACCCGTATAACGGTAACCACTATGCGATGGCAGACGCCTTTGGGCGCTTTATGCACCAACATGATCCGCACCAGCATCTGGTCACCACCTCTTTCTGGCACAGTTTTCCGCAGATTGAGTTCTGGGCAAACCCTCAATATAGCGGAGTGGACTACGCCGATATTCACGAATACGCCTGTTGCGGCAATCGCTATGCCGGCTGGGCACAAAATATTAGTAGTCCGCTGGCTTTTGAAGATCGCCCGGCTTATGTGGTCGGTGGACGTGGGCATTCGGTGCGCATTCCCGGCACACCCCGGTTTAACAATGCCGGCGGCACGCTGCGCCACCTGATCATTCGCGGGCGAGGCGAATGGGTGATCCGCTACCAGATGAAAGCCGAGAACTTTCAAGGGCAATGCGAATACGGCCTGCCCAATTCGCTGGCCGGGCCGCGCCTGTTGTGGTGGTTGCTGCCCGATCGCTCCGGCGTTGTGCCGCCTCCTCGCGAAGAAGGTAAGGGCTTCCTCTGCACAGCCCCAAGCGGCACGTATGATTGGCGAACATTTGACAGCCGTTACACGCATGACAGTCAGCTTGCGCCTATAGAGAATCGCTTAATCCTGCCTGACGATAAACCCTATCCCCTCCACATCGCCATTCAGAACGGCTTTGGGACGAGCGGCTACGCCTGGATCGACAACATTGAGCTGATCAGCCCGCAAGGACAAAAAGTCTATCTCAACGGCGAATTTGACCTGACTTCGGTACGCGAAGATTCGGCTCATCTGACCGCTTCGCTCAGCCTGCAAATCGGCGGTCGCACGCCCTCGGGTCCGAGAAAACCGGTCACGCGTGGCGAGGTCGCCATCGGCGACGATGAAAACTACACCGGTGACTCAAACTACGACCAGAGTCGCGATACCCGCGGCGTCTGGCTGCACAACTTTGTCTGGGCGCAAATCAATCCCGGCGGTCTGATCGAACTTTACTGGGACGCCGTGAACATCCGAGAATATGACCTGTACTATCACTTCAAAACCTATCGCGATTTTATGGATGGCATTCCATTGAATAACGGTCAATACGAGGATGCGCAGGCTACCCCTTCTGATCCTGATCTGATTGCGCTGGGACAAATCGACCGCAGCGCCGGGCGCGGGCATCTGTGGCTGCGCCACCGTCAGTTCACTTGGCGGAATGTCGTCGATGGAAAAGCGATTACCCCCATTCGGCAAGGTTCGATTACCCTGCCGAACGTCCCGGAAGGGAATTTTCGGGTTATCTGGTGGGATACCTGGCGAGGTCAGGTGCTCACAACCCAGTTGGTCGCCTCGCAAAACGGACAATTGACCCTCTCGCTACCCTCCGAGTTATCCGAAGATGTGGCAGTCAAGTTTGAACGCGTCTTCGCCAACTCGCTCTACCTGCCCATGATCTTGAAGTCCTTTAGCCAACCCTGAAGGAGCGTGAAATGAAACCTTCTCTCTGGCGTCTGCTCACTCTGGTCATTCTGGGCGGTTTACTAGCTGCCTCCTTGCCCACTGCCTGGCAAGGGGCACGCGGGCAGGGGGAACAGCTTCTTTTTTTACCCCTGCTGATGAAAGGCACACCAGCCGAACTGCTGCCGCGCATCAATGCGCCCAACTTTGGCAATCAGCCGATTCCCTTTGGGCAAACGGCCATCGCCTGGTTTGGGCAACTCTCTCCAGACACGAATTACACCGATATCCGCGTTGGATATAACAATCAGCAGCTCTATGTCTATCTGGCGATTTTTGATCGGCGCTTGTGGTACGATGAAAACCCATCCCCGGCGCGCCTGACCGAGTGGGACGCAGTTACCTTGCTGCTCGATACGGCCGCTAGCACAACCCTTAGCACCACTTCCTACCGCTTTGTCGCCCAGCTTTATGGCGATGAAGACCGGCGCTATCAGGCGGCCTATCGCGGCAGCTCAGCCGGCTGGCAGTCTGCCGCTTTGACTTTCGGCGCCAAGCCGGGTTGGCGCGGCAACGCCCTGAACAACGATGACGACAGCGATCGCGGCTGGGCAATGGGCTTTACCATTCCCTTTAGCGCTTTTGGGCTGACGAGTGCCCCTCCTTATGACACCTCCTGGCGCATGGCGGTGATCGTTCACGATCGCGATTCGCGCTCCGGCCCGCCAATCGGCGAGCAGTCCTGGCCGCCCCAAGCCTCGCCGAACGATCTCGGCACGTGGGGCTTCTTGAACTTTGGCTTGCCTGCCTATTCGACCTCGGTCCAGCCCACGGGTAAAACGATCATCCGACGCCCAACCGAGGACAGCCCGCTGGTGCCAGACGCCGATGTGGGTGGCGCCATCGCCAATCAATGTCCTGGCGATGAATTTCACATCTGGAACGAGTGGGCAAACCGCAACTATGGCAAGGCAGGGGACTTCAACATCCAGAATCAATCCGATGTTGCTGATTGGCCGTGCTTTGCCAAGTACTATGTGACCTTTCCGCTGGATTCGATCCCGCGCGGCAAAACCATCGTTTCCGCCACCTTAAAATTGCACCAGTTCGGCAATTCAGACCCAAGCGGGGCAAAGCCGTCCTGGATTCAGGTGCTGACCACCCTCTCCGACTGGCAGGAGGACAAGATCACCTGGAACAACGCCCCGCTGGCTTATGAAAACTTTGGCGGCAGTTGGGTCGGGACGCTAACCGCTCATCCGGGTTTCCCCGGAGTTTTGCGCACTTTTGATGTCACCGCGGCCGTAGCCAAAGCCTATGCCCAGGGGCAACCGCTGCGGCTGATCTTGTATTCAGCCGATTCCGACTATCACAGCGGCAAGTACTTCATCTCTTCAGACACCGGCGATTGGAATAAGGAGGGCCGGCCGACGCTAGAAGTAGAATGGGGCAATTAGGTAATAAAATGTTGAGAAATTCTCCATTTCCTGATTGGCGGACTTAAGTGAAAGCCTTCATCCTTTTACTCTGCCTTACCGTATCAGCCTGCGCCCTGGCGCTAATAGCAGAGCCGCGCCCTGCTATTAGCGCGCCTTCGATGCAGGGACGGCTTACCCCGCAGCCGCAAACGACGCATCAAGCTGAAGCTGTGATCCCTAACCTTTATCTTCCGCTGGTTTCCAAAATGAATTCGATGGAGTATAAATGGGAGCTATGGAAGAACGGGCCAAAAATCCGCGGGGCAAACATCTGGCAACGCATCCGTGTCCCGACCCTGGACGAGAACTACCTTGGGGAGGGGTATATCGGCCCGCCCTATACCCTGCAAGACTTTACCCGTCTCGCTCAACTGGGCGCTAACTATGTCAATCTCTCGATTCCGGGCCTGTTCACCGAACGCCCGCCCTATCGCGTGGATGAAAATGCGGTTGCGCACCTTGATCAGCTTTTGGATCTGGTGGCACAAGCCGATTTGTTCGCCGTGATCTCGTTTCGGACCGGTCCGGGACGGAGCGATTTCACCTTTTACCGAGATGGGGCGGGGGTCTGGTACCCGGCTGACCTGCTCATTGAAACCGTCTGGACGGATCAAGCGGCTCAGGATGCCTGGGCGGAGATGTGGCGCTTTGCCGCCGAGCGATATCGTCACCATCCCAATGTGGTCGGTTATACGCTGATGGTCGAACCAAACGCCGATGAAGTGGCGCTGGATATCTACGAACCGGCCGAATTTTACCCGCGCTATGCTAACACATTGTACGACTGGAACCGCTTTTATCCGCCGCTTGTCCAGGCAATCCGCCAGGTTGACCCCCATACCCCCATCTTGCTCAGCGGCATGGGCTGGGCATCTGTTCTCTGGCTTCCTTACCTGCAACCTATCTCCGACCCGCGTCTGGTTTTTGTGGTCGATCAATATGCGCCGTTTGTGTACACGCACCAATCGCCGGAGAAGAAGTACAGCTATCCGGGTCAATTCGATCTCAACTGGGATGGTCAGCCAGACCAATTTGATTGGACTTGGATGGCTGCGTATCTGGATCGCCTGCCCGCCTATCGACAGCAACATCCGATGCCGCAAGCCCTCAACGAATTCGGTGTTGTCCGCTGGGCGCCGCAAGCCGATGCCTTCCTGAACGATCAGATTAACTACTTTGAAACGCAACAGATGAATTATGCTGTGTGGGTTTGGGATTCCAGTTGGCCGCCCTGGCAGACCTGGGGCTCAAAGGGGATGAACTACCTGTACGGGCCAGACCCCAACAATTTCAGCGAGGTGCCCAACGACCTGTTCGATGTATTGCGCAACGCCTGGTCACGCAACACCCTGCGCCCTTCAAATTATCCATAAATCAACTTAGACGCGGGCTTGCGCCATCCCGGCCATCATTAGGCCCACCTGCGAACGTTCAGCGGTGCGGGCCTCCACAATTCCCATCAGCCGCCCTTCATAGATCACTGCGATGCGATCGGAGAGGGCAAAAATTTCGTCCAGGTCTTCTGAGATCAACAGAATCGCTTTGCCATTTTGGCGTTGTTCCAACAAGCGATGATGGACATATTCGGTAGCACCCACATCCAGACCACGGGTCGGTTGGTTTGCCAGCAGAAAGACCGGTTGACGGGAAATCTCGCGCGCCAGAACGACTTTCTGGATGTTGCCGCCCGAAAGCGATCGTGCTGGGGTATCAATATCCGGCGTCTTAATCTCGAATTCTTTGACCAGTTGTCTGGCAAAGCGTTCGATTTGCTCTAAATCCAGAAAACCCTTGTGAGAGAGCGGTGGACGATAGTGGTCTTTCAAGATCAAGTTTTCGGCTACTGAAAAGGATGGAATCGTGCCAACCGTCAAGCGATCTTCCGGGATGTACCCCAACCCGGCTTGAATGATTGCGGCGGGCGAGCGATTGGTAATGTCAATTCCATTCAAGAAAATTTTTCCCTCTTTGACCGGTCTCAGGCCAGCAACAGCCTCTGCCAGTTCGCGCTGCCCATTTCCAGAGACGCCGGCCAGACCCAATACCTCCCCGGCTTTTACCTGAATGGAAAAATCGTTCACCGCCACCAGGCGCTGGTCATTCAAGACTTTCAAGCGTTCAATGGAAAGCACACTCTTTTCAATGGGCTGGGTTTTGCGCTCATACTCGGTTTCAATCTCTCTGCCAACCATCAAGCGAGCCAGTTCATGTTCATCGGTTTCAGCCGTGGCTAAGGTTTTCACCGCTTTGCCATTCCGCAAAACAGTCACGCGCTGACTGATGTCCATCACTTCTTTGAGTTTATGGCTGATAAAAATGATGCTATGCCCAATCTGCACCATTTCTTTGAGAACTGTAAAAAGCTCTTTGACCTCATCCGGGGTCAAGACCGCAGTGGGTTCATCCAGGATCAGCAATTCTGCACCGCGATACAGGACTTTGAGAATTTCAACCCGTTGCTGTTCGCCAACACTGAGTTGCCACACATAGGCAGAAGGGTCAACGCGCAGGCCATACTTCTCGGATAACTGGACAACCCGCTCGGTTGCTTGCTTGATGTTGAGCAGGGGACCGCGTCCGGTAGGCAGGCCGAGAATAATGTTTTCAACCACCGTCAGGGTAGGCACCAGCATAAAGTGCTGATGAACCATACCGATTCCTAATTGCATGGCATCCTTGGGAGAATGAATCTGCACAACTTCCCCATTCAGGCGAATCTCCCCTTCATCGGGGCGATATAACCCGTAAAGCACTTTCATCAGGGTTGATTTTCCAGCTCCGTTTTCCCCCAACAGCGCCAGCACTTCGCCAGCGCGGACGTCAATAGTGACTCGATCGTTTGCCAGCACGCCAGGAAAGCGCTTGGTAATGTTGATCATTTCAAGGTGTTGGATGCGCATCAGCCCGTCTCCCATCCGAAAAGAGGCAGGTCGAACTGCAGTTCGACCTGCCTCCAACCGCTTCAGCTTTATTTGGGCAGTTCAACCACCAGTTTGCCGTCGATGATGTCTTTCTTGGCTTGTTCAATCATCGCCATGACTTCGGCTGGAATGACATTTGAGAGTTTGGGGTTAACCACAATGTTAAGGCCGCCGTTTGCTAGAGAGAGAACCAGGTGCTCACCGCCAACTTTGCCTTCCTGGCGGAATTTGACCATTTGCATAACCACACTTTTCCAGTCATAGGCCTGAGCGGTCAAAACCGTGTTGGGGGCAATCGAGGATTGATCCATGTCGTTGCCCAACCAGTAAATGCCGGGCTTTTCGGAACAAGCGCGAATGGCGCCAACGGTTTGTTGGGCTGTGCCGGTGAGAATGTCGGCGCCAGCATCGATATGTGCTTTCGCCAGTTCAGCCGCTTTGGCGATGTCGCCAAATGAGCCGGTGTAGGCAATGCGCACCTGGGCATCGGGATTAACAGCTTTGACACCTTGTTCAAAGCCATAGTTGTACTTGATGGCGTCACCAGCTTCGATCGGTCCGACAACGCCGATGATATTCGTCCTGGTCAAGCTACCAGCCAGCATCCCTTGCAGGTAGGCGCCTTCTTGCGCCTGAGGGTCGTAGGCAAAAATGTTGTCATGGGCCTGGAAGCCGGTTCCATACGCGAACGAAGTTTTCGGGAATTCTGGTGCAATCTCTTCCAGGACAGACTGATATTGCGACCCATGGGCAATGATCAAATCAAACCCCTGGGAGGCATACTGGCGAATCGCTGCAGCGGCATCAGTCGGGTTGCCTAATCGCTCGCTAATCGCCACTTCAACTTGATCTTCGCCCAATTCGGCCTGCACGGCTTTGACCCCTTCGGTCATCCCCTGGCTCCAGGACAGATCGTCCACCGTGCTGGGCAGGATCAGGGCAATGCGGATCTTTTGCGCTGATTGTTGTCCAGCGCAGGCGCTCAACAAAGCGCTCAATACAAGTAGAGAGAATAGTAGGATCGAGAGTTTCTTCATGGTGCCTTCTCCTCAAAAAAGAATATAGGTTTATTCGCCTCCGCGATTGAACGGCTTGCCTAAAGCCGCTGGTCCCCAGATTTGGCGTGCTGCCACAGTGAGAGCCAGAATGGTCAGCACATACGGGGCCATCACCGCAAATTCATACGGTATTTTCAGCCCCAACACTTGCACCCACAACTGCAAGGCATCCACCAGGCTGAAGAACAACGCGCCACCGAGAATGCCCCACGGACTCCAGCGCCCAAAATAGACCAGAGCAACGGCAATAAATCCCCGTCCGGCGCTGATGTTATCGGCATACATATTGGTATGCCCCAGGGTCAGAAAAGCGCCTGCCAGGGCAGCCGCAATGCT
>DAOTZA010000162.1:0-6994 GCA_034434515.1 Anaerolineales bacterium
GACGAGCAGCGCAACCGGCTTGCCGCGTTGGGTAATGATATAGCGAGCGTGTTTTTCGCGCACGGCGCGCGCCAACGCTGAGGCGCGGGATTTTAATTCGCGAATGCCAATTTCTTCCTTCATCAATATCTCCTTTGTGGTTCTTTATGTGACCACATTAGAGATTGTTACTTCTCTTCTCATTGCTGTCAAGCACTTTCGCAAACAGCACATAAGGCAACCATCGCAATCTGGCGGAAAGGGCAGCGTCTTTCCAGCCATTTATCGGTTATTCACAGACACTGGGCACATCATATCCTTGGGAACACAAGAGCATTGTAGCCGAACGAACAAATCCTCGTCCATTCTTAACCTGCAGGGTTGAATCGCCAAAAGGGATTCATGCCTACGAGGGCACTTGACATACTTACCATCTCATATTATCATATCATCAATCAATGATATTATAATCGAGAAACCCATGCTCCTCACCTCCGAAACTACTCACTTGAACGTCAAAGCGCGACTCTTTCGCGGCTTCAGCGACCCCTCGCGCTTAAGAATCCTGGAGGCCTTGCGGGCAGGCGAGCTTACCGTCGGCGCGATCGTCGAGCGGACGGGGCTTTCTCAATCCAATGTTTCCAATCACCTGTCCTGTCTGCGCGATTGCGGCCTGGTGACGCCCGAACCGCGCGGCAAGTTCGTTGTCTATCGCTTGAGCGACCCGCGCGTGGAAGAATTGCTCCACCTGGCAGAGACGCTCCTTGCCGATGTGGCGCGCGGCGTTTACGAATGCACTCGTTACAGCGTGGCAGAAAATTCATGACGCAACTTCAAACCCTCGAAATCCCCATCTCTGGTATGGACTGCGCCGAATGCACGCAACACGTTCAACAGGCTATCGAAAGACTGCCCGGCGTGCACTCGGTGCAGGTCTTCCTCGGTGCGGAAAAAGCGCTTGTGCGCCTCGACCTCGATCAGGCAGGACTCCCCGAAATCCGCGCCGCCGTTCGCGCTGCAGGGTATGATGTTCCCGCCTCGGATATCCTCCAGATTGCTCCCGTCTCAATGGATGGTATCAACCGCCGCTTGACACTCCTGCTGGTCGCCGTGTTTGCTCTCATTCTGGGCGCGGTTCTCTTTGGCGAGTTCCTGGGATGGTTCGACTACCTGAATGAGCGTGTCCCCTTCCTGCTGGGTTTGATGCTGGTTCTCGCCGGCGGCTATCCTGTTTTCTTAAACGTCCTGCGCGCCGGCTTGAGGCGGCAAATCACTTCCCATACCCTGATGACGCTAGGAGTTCTTGCCGCCCTAGCTGTCGGGCAATGGACAACCGCAGCGCTGGTGGTGCTGTTTATGCGCATTGGCGATATTGTCGAAAACTTCACTGCCAAATCCGCCCGCCGCGCCATCAGGGAGCTTGCTTCACTTGCCCCGCAGACTGCTCGTGTCGAACGGGACGGGGTGGAAGTCGAAGTTCCGATCCAGGATGTCAAAGTGGGAGAGACCGTTATCGTCCGTCCAGGCGAAAAGATTCCGGTGGATGGCGAAGTGATTGGCGGACAGGCTACCCTTGACCAATCGGCTATCACCGGCGAAGCGATGCCCGTCGAAGCTACTCGTGGCAGTCGCGTCTACGCCGCCACCATCGCCAGGCTCGGCAGTCTGCGCATCCGCGCCGAACGAATCGGCATGGAAACCACTTTCGGGCGGGTGATCAAAATGGTGGAGGAGGCCGAAGCCCATCGCGCCGACGTTCAGCGCCTGGCTGACCGCTTTAGCGCCTGGTATCTGCCCGTTGTCGCCGCCATTGCCGCCCTGACGTTCCTGCTCTCGCGCAATCCGTTGTCCAGCGCGGCTGTGCTGGTGGTGGCTTGTTCGTGTTCCTTTGCACTGGCAACCCCGGTGGCAATGCTGGCGTCCATTGGGGCGAATGCCCGGCGCGGCCTGCTGATCAAGGGCGGCAAAACCCTCGAATTGCTCGCCCGCGCCGATGTGCTGCTGGTGGACAAGACCGGCACGCTCACCTTGGGGCAACCGCAGGTGACAGATGTCATTTCGTTAAACGGGATGGCGCGGGCTGAGATCCTGACCCTGGTTGCTTCGGCGGAACGCTATTCGGAACACCCGCTGGCAGCCGCCGTCCGCACGCTGGCACAACGGGAAAACATCCCTCTGCTCGAACCGCAAGAATTCGAATCCGTGCCGGGTTTGGGTGTGCGCGCTGTAATTCAAGGACAGTGTATTGCGGTGGGCAATCGCCGTCTGATACCCGCCGCCGAGGCATCTCCCCTAGCGGCCGAACTCGAAGCGCAGGGAAAGACGCTTCTCTTTCTGGAGAGCGGCAACCAGTTGGCCGGCATCCTGGCTGCCCAGGATACGCTACGCCCCGAAGTGCCGGCCGCACTGGAAGCCGTGCGCGCCCTGGGCATCCGTCACATCGAACTGCTCAGCGGTGATAACGAGAGAACCGCTGCCGCCCTGGCGGAAGAACTGGGCATTGCCTGGCGCGCCAACCTCCTCCCGGAACAGAAAATCGAGGTGGTGAAGGACTATCAAGGGCGCGGACATACGGTCGTCATGGTCGGCGACGGGGTGAATGATGCCCCAGCGCTCGCCCAGGCAGATGTGGGCATTGCCATGGGTGCTGCCGGGAGCGATGTCGCCATCGAAGCCGCCCACATTGCACTGATGCGCGAGGACTGGAATCTGGTGCCAGAGGTGATCCGCATTGCCCGGCGCACCCTGCGGGTGGTCAAGATAAACCTGGCATTTACGGCGGTCTACAACCTGGTGGGGCTATCGCTGGCTGCGTTTGGAATCCTACCGCCTGTCCTGGCTGCGGCAGCGCAATCTCTGCCCGATATTGGCATTCTCGGCAACTCCGCTCGCTTACTGAGGCAAAAATGAGCCTGCTCCTGTAAAAAAGCGGGCATGGAAGAAGCCTACGCCCGCCATCACAGACAAAACTGGTTAGTTCGTCAACGCCATCCCGCAGTAGGGACAGTTCCGCCAGTCGGCCTGCACCGCCTCGCCGCAGTTCGGGCAGGCGCGGGAGGCGCTCGGTGCGGGGACGGTGCCGCCAACGGCGCGCACCAGCCAGATGATCCCCAGCACAGTCAGCACCAGCAAGCTGAGCGGGATGAGCGCCATGAAGATCACGCCGATCCAGCCGAAGGGCGCGAAACCCCACCTCATCATGCTCGGAATCATGCCCCAGCCGCCGTAGCGACCATAGCCGCCCCAGCCACAGGTGCCGCCATACCACCAACCCCAGCCGCCAATGGCAAAAACCAGCAGACCGAGAATGGTGAGAACACCCAGAATACCAAGAATCCAAGCAAGCGCTTTATTCATAGGAAACCTTCCTTGGGTTTGGTAATTGACAGTAATCCATACTCTAGCAGCAAATCATGCCGCTTGCACAGTTTCTCTGATTGGATAGCCGCAAATGGCGTTGACGTTACAACGTCTGCCCGCAGTACGGACAAACCTTCCAGTCATCTTGCACGGCGCGGTGGCAATTGGCGCAATTTCGCGCCGGGGTGAAACGAAGAGCCTGCAGCAGACGCTCTCCACCAAGCAGGTAGACGATCAGGACAATTAACAGCAACGGCAACAGCCACATAAAGAACATCATCGGTCAATTCCAGTTTTTATTTCGTTTATACACTGAGTTGTTAAGTCGAATGAGCGCCATTTGACGCGCCGCCCACAGGCATTTTTGCCTGTATCACTTCACAAGCGGACTTTGAGCCTGGTTCCCTTTCCCGGTGCTGATGCCACGCTCAACCGTGCGCCGATCAGGTCAGCGCGCTCGTACATCCCCAGCAGGCCGAAGTGTCCGTTGGGGACGAAGTCGGTGGGGCTTTGCGGTACGTTGAAGCCGATGCCATCATCGCTTACTTCCAGTTCGACGGTTTTTTCACCAAAGTAGAGGCGCAGGTCGGCGCGCCGGGCCTGTGAGTGGCGCACTACGTTGTTCAGCGCTTCCTGGGCGATTCGGTAAAGCGCCAGTTCTACTTCAGGAGACAGACGGCGCTCCTCGCCTGTTTTCTGGAATGCAATGGAAATGCCGCTGTTCTGCCCTGTCTCGCGGGCAAGCATATCCAGGGCGGCGACCAGCCCCAGATCCTCGAGGTAGATCGGACGCAGGGCGCGCGTCATGCGGCGCAGGTTTTCGATGGTTTGAGTGGCGAGGTCCTCCAGTTCATTCAACATGCGTTGCACCGCGGGGTCGCGCACCGTCTGCTCGGTCAGTTGGATGCGTTGTTTGAGGGCGATGATAGCCTGGATGGTATCGTCGTGCAATTCGCGCGCCAGGCGCCGCCGTTCCTCTTCCTGTGCGGTAGTAATGGCCCCAATATAGCCGCGCAACCCAGCCTGCGCCGTCTGTACTTTACGCGCCATTTCCGTCAGTTCTTTTTGCAGACGCTGCACTTCAGCAATCCCGCCGACAGGTTGCTGAATGGCATCAAAGTCGCCCCAAACCAGGGCGGCAGCTTGCCTTTCCAGACGTTGGAGCGGCTGGATGATTTCACGGTTGGCGAACCACAACGCCGTTACGGCGAAAACCAACGGCGGGATCAAGGCTAAAGGCGCAATTAGCGTCAACTCTAAAACAGGATCGGTGGCGGCTTGCCAGTCTCCAGCGATGGCGTGGGCGCGCATTTCCCGTTGATGGAGTACCACACTGCCAATGGCAATCACCACCGAGAGCAGGGTGAGCGGCAAGATGATCGTGGCAAACAGCCGCAGGGTCAGACTGTGACGAAGAGAGAACGAGAAAGAACTGGGTTTCATCATAACTACTCAACCATCGGACTATCCCCTGAAATCAATCCCAGTGAAACGGCGCGCATGACCGCCTCGGTGCGGCTGGAAGCTTGCAATTTGGCAAAGATGTGCGCCAGATGGCCCTGCACGGTGCGGTCGCTAATGCCTAACTGGACGCCGATGGCTTTGTTGGTGTATCCCTTTGCCGCCAGACGCAACACATCCAGTTCGCGCTCGGTGAGCGGCTCAACGAGCGTCTTTTCGGGACGCTTGAATAGCGCGGTCATCAATTTGCGCGTCACGGTGGAGTCGAGCGTTGCCTTGCCCTCATGCACCTCGCGCACCGCCCGGATCAATTCCTCGGTTTTAGCGGTTTTGAGCACGTATCCATTGGCCCCCGCCTGTAACACTGCCATTACATACGGCTCGTCATCGTAAGCGGTGAGGATCAGCACACCCACTTCGGGCAGGTGAGCGCGCACCCAGCGCGTTACCTCGATGCCGCTGGCTTTGGGCATTTGGATATCGAGCACTGCCACATCGGGGTTGTGCTCCTGAATGAGCCCTTGCGCCTCGACGCCATCCCCCGCCTCGGCGATGACCTGAATATCCGCTGCGCTCTCTAACAGTTGACGAATCCCGGCGCGGACAATGTGATGGTCATCCGCTAATAGGACGCGGATTCTGACTTCCGCTTGACTCGACAGTTTTGGCACAGGTCAATTTCTCCGATTGCCAATTATACGTCTGGATTTGAAAAAGGGTTGGAAAGACAAACCAGACCATGCCAAGAGCAGCCAAAGGTTCTGGAAAGAAGCGCATCTGGGGGTTAGATGGGTTGCGGACACCGCTAACGTAGAACGTCAGCGGATTACTGAATTTTGATAGCAATGTCTTCTTTGTAATCCAGCCCTTCTTTGCGGACATGAACAGTCAGTTTCCAATTGCCACTCATGCTGAAGTTGGCTTTGATGGCATACCTGCCACCGCCCTGCTCTGTGGCAACGCCGCTCATCGTCATCCCGGTCATGTCGGTGTGATCGGCGGAAACGTCCATGGCCGCGCCTTCGATGGGGTTGCCGTTTGCGTCGGTGATGGTGAAGATCAGTTCCACATCGCCCACGACCGCGGGGTCGGGATTGGTGCTGACCGCAATGTTCACAAGCTTTTCAGCAGTGGATGGCGCAGGGGTGGTAGCGCCTGCTCCGCACGCCGTCAACAAAACGATTAGCAAAATCATCATACTGATAAAGATTACTTTGCGCATTCGTACGTTCTCCTTTGGGTTTATTCGACGACATGGATCATCAACATCAAGCCACCCGGCTCGACATTGTCGTTGGTGGTGTGGTGCGGGATGTGACAGTGCAGCATCCATTGACCCGTTTCGGTAGCGACAAACTCGATGTCATAGCGTTCGCCGGGCGCAACGTTGACCAGTAATTCGGCTCCATTCCGCTCATCGGCATGGCGGCAAAAGTCTGCCCACCGCGCACCAGCCACTCCGAAATCATCAGCACTTTATCCACCGCTGGCGGGTTGGCTTCGGCTTCCTTAGGATCGATGATAAAGGGAGCATACAGCCCAGCCACCACCTGCCGGTCGCTCTCGTAATGGGAATGATACATGAACGTCCCGGCCGGCTTGGCAGTAAACTCATACGTAAAGGTTTCGCCGGGTTGAATCGGGTCTTGCGTAACTCCCGGCACACCATCCATGGCATTCGGCACTTCGACGCCGTGCCAGTGAATGGTGGTCGGAACGGGCAATTCGTTTCTCACAATGACCCGAACCCGGTCGCCCTCGGTGACGCGAATCATCGGCCCCGGCACCGTGCCATTGTAGGTAAATGCCGTAACGGTAACACCCTCCAGAATCATCCATTGCACCGCTTTGGTTGTCAGCTCGAAGACCTTGACCCCATCCTCCACCCGGTATTCGAGGGGCTGCCCGCCCTCGCTTTGCGCTGCAGGCTGGATGTTTGGGGCTGTGATCGGCGCCATCATGTGCGCAGCTTCAGGATTGTGCATCATCATACTGCTAGGCGTAGCCGTAACCATCGGCGCGCTGTGCATGGGCATTGTGGCAGTTGGAGCAATGGAAGGCGCGCAAGCCACCAGAATCAACGACAACGTACCGATCAAAATTATCAAGATAAACCTCATCTTTATTCTCCGCATATCGAACTGTGGAGGAGTATAAAAAGGGCGACAGCCCTTTACCAGCGCAAAATGGCGGA
>DAOTZA010000163.1:0-12514 GCA_034434515.1 Anaerolineales bacterium
TTTATGCCCTTGCGCGAGGGGGAAGTTGGCTTTTTCGTTGCTTCGGAGTCCGTCTATCCGCTGCGGGTAGAGTTTGACTGGTTTACGGCTTCGGTTGTCTATTAACCGAAGCATCCATCTGCTCAAGTAAAAGCTGAAGGGCGCTTCCAATCCGAGTCGCCCTTCAGCTTATTGATTGAATTGGGGTGGTACTTACGGTTGATTGAGAAAATGGTTGGTTAGCGTGTAGTGAACGTAATTTTGAATCAGGCTGGTGACCATATCGCGGCGGTAATTATGGGAAGAGAAGGTCTGCAGGATCATGCGCCCGCCCAGGCAGCTCGCTACCACACCGTGATCGGATTTTGAGGTCGCTTTTGTGCCGGCGATAAGTTGGGCGTCTCCTGTACCGGTGATTTTCAGCATGTCACCCTGATCGGGTTCATCCCAAAAAACAGAGAAATTGCGCAGAGAGATACCCTTATTTGGCGAGTTCCAGACAGGATGGTCGGGAACTAACGGATAAATGGAGAGGTCTGCTAGCCACCATTCCTTGAAGTACCAGTCGCGGTATATCCCTACCCCGCACTTGGATAAAATCGGCGCCACCTTGCCCTGCGATAAGTCATCTAAAGCCCAATGCTCGATAATGACGGCCGCCCCGCGATTGATATGGTCGAGCAAATAGACGAAAAACTCACCCTGGATTTTGGTGCGCGCCTCCGAGGCAGCGATAATCAAATCCCATTGGGTTGAACTCAGCAAATCATCCTTAAACCAACCCTGCGCGCTGCCATCATCTTTGAAGGTATAGCCTCCCATTTCAAGGGCTTCTTGATAGTACTCCAATTGACCGGTTCCAGACATATCTTCAAAGAGCAGGATTTTGGCATTTTTGATTTTCTGCTCGATATCGACCGGCGCTTCGGGAGAAGAAGGGGGTAAAGGGGGAGCTTCCGTAAGAGCAGGTGGAGGATTGGTTGGCGGAACCTGCCCAGCCTGTTGAGTCAATTGAGCGATTTGTTCGGCTAGCATGGTCGCCTGCACTTCCTGGGCGATGCGTGTTCGCTCTGCGGCTGCAGCGGTTTCCTGTGCACCTTGGTTGGCTTGTTGAGCCTGCAGGGTCAACTGGACCTGGAGTGCGGTTTGGGTCTGAAGCAAAGATTGATCGGCTTGCCCGGAAGAGAGGCAGGCGATGGTGACCAGGTAAAGACAGACCGGAAGGATGATCCACTTCTTCAGTGCAAACGGTTGAGGACTGTTCGAATTTCTCATTTTTTCTCTCCTTAATGAATACATCGTCCTATTTGGGGATTTCGTGAAGGAAGAAGCCAAATTTTGTAGAGGTTAGCCAGTCCACACCCTTAAACTAAAATCCAGGGGGGGAATTCACCGGTATTTTGGTTATCCAATTTCAGTGAAATTATTAAGGGGTCAAAGGAATAGATAACGTTAGAAAGTAAAATCCTCCAAACCAAAAACGCACAAATTGTAAGATTACTATTTATACAGTATATCGGGGGAGGATGATAAAGTCAATAGCCACGATGTAGATATTTTAGAGATATTTAGAATATGGCATCTCTAGCGGGTGATGGTGAATAACGCCTCAGCCTGCGAGCGGTTACCGGCTAAATCGTAAATGACGACCGTGAGGCGATGAGCGCCAGGGTTGGTTTGCCAGGGAAAAGCGTATGGCGGTTGCGTAAAAGTTTGGAGTTTTTTTCCATCCAGAGTTACTTCTACCCTTTGAATGCCCAGATCATCTGCCCCTTGAATTTGGAAGGTCATGGTTGGGGTTTCTTTAATCGAGTAGGTGCTTCCGGTTTGGGGGAAGATGATTGTCACAGCAGGTGGGGTGTTGTCAACGATGAGTTGAAGGAGAGCAGTTTCGACCCGATTTTCTTTACCCACCACTTGCAATTGGAGCGTATATAAACCGCTGTAACCGCGCGTATCCCAGACGCCTAATTTGCCTTCTTTGACGGGTGTGGAGGTGTCCGTACCGATTTGAATCCAGCGCCGCGGAAACAATCCTTCACCCACCTGTAATCGGTAATATTGAAAGTCTTCCCCGGCTGCTGTCCCGATGATCTCCACCACCCCGCGCACATAGGAAAACATCTGGGGAGAGAGAATTTGAGCCTTATCGGAAAGGTGAAGCGGGGCTTCGATGCGATCATATTCCTTCGGGGGGAGGGGAATCCCCTCTGCCAGCGCCCACCCTTGCGCTTCCAGGGGAATAGTCAGGAATCGTTGTTCTTTGACCAGTTCGAGGGGGGTAAACACAGTTGCCAAACGCCCAGTTTGCTCATTAATCAAATAGGTTTGAAAAAGATGATCGGTTTGACGAGGCTCAAATCCGGAGATGAAGATTTCATTAGCAATAGAGGGACAATCTTCATCGGGTAACATTCCCGATGGATCACAGACGTTTAATCTCACCAATTTTGGCGGAGCAATCCAATCCATTGCTGCAAGCCCTCGAGAACTATACTGCATCAACGCGTGCCACAGATTCATCACTGCCGAGGGCTTGAAGGAGATTTCCTGGTTTTGCTCATTGCCTAACCAGACGACGATTAAGCGCTGAGGTGTATACCCTGTTGCCCAAAATTGATTTGGGGTTAAGGTGCGCCCTAATTTCGCCGTGCTCGGTCGCCCGACTTCAAAGGCGTTAGGGTGCCCAAAGGTTTGCCAGCGCGCTGCCTCATCTGCCAGAACATTTGTCAAAAGGTAAGCCAGTTCAGGGCTGATAACGGGCTTCTTGTGGATTGTGTTCGGATGGCTGTTCAAATCCAGTGAGGTGCGGCCATTTCGCTCGCTCACTTTTTGCACCAGGATTGGAACGACTTGAGCGGCTTCCTGAAGCGAACTTCCTCCCTGAACCCAACCAGAAAGAACGCCTTGATTCGCCAGGACTTGATAGGCTTGAGCGATCTGTAGAACAGATACCTTGCTGGAAAAGAAAAATTCCTCAGGGGTCAGGTTGAATGCAGAGGCACCTTCGGGTAATTCAGGCACAATGCCGAGTTGTTGAACGACATTCAGCACGGTTTCAGCCCTAATTTGATTGAATAAAGCCCGGGCAGGAGCAAAGTAATCATTGGCAAGCGCGATGCGGGCGCGAATGGGTCCGTGAAACTTACCGTCCAAATTGGCAAGAACTTCACCAGAGTCAGGGGGGATATCCCATTGGAGTGTTGCCGGTTGAATGCCCCGAGAGAAAGCTGCTAAATAAACAAAGGGAGTGAGGATTGTGCCGGCTGTATGTTTTCCCAGAGGTTGATATCGATACAACTGTGGATTATCTTTGTCTTGCGCTATGCTGGCTATTGCCAGGACCTGACCGGTGCTGGGGTCTAAGATGATCGCCTGGGCTTGTAACGGAGTTGCCGAGGTTTGAGAAGTGGATGGCACACCGGGCAGCAGCAGGGCTGCCGGACATTCTGGGGTTGGGGCGGCTACGGGTTCGTTTTCACCCGTGAGGCGAGATATCTGGATTTCGAGGGTGCATTCGAGGTTGTGTTGTAGCTCTTTGTCAATGGTGGTGATAATCTCCCATCCACCGCGCTGGATAACTTCAAGCGGATAACGCTCCGCTAGCTGTTGAAGAATCAGCTCGACATAGGTTGGCTGGTTCAGGTTCAGGTCTATGGATGAGGCCGAAAATTTGAGGTTTTCCAAATTTGCCAAGCTGATCTCTTCTGTTTTGATCCAACCGCTTTTGAGGATGCGCACCAGAATATCACCCGTTCGCTTGCGGACAACCTCAGGAGCGTTGAATGGATGGATAGAGGGGCTCTCGAGAATTGAAACCAGCGCTGCAGATTCGAGTATATTTAATTCTGCGGCTGATTTGTTGAAATAAAGCCTAGCAGAGGTTTCAGCTCCATAAATCAGCGGCCCGAAATTGGCGCTATTTAAGAACCAGAGTAGCGTTTGCAATTTTCCATACCGTTGATTGAGTTGTTCACCCAGAATCTTAGCCCGCATCGTCTTGCGCCAACCATCTGCCTCATCCCACAACAACAGGTCGTAAGCAAGGCGTTGAGCGATGGTGTTGAGCTGAGGGGTGGTGAAATCCCGCCAATCAAAGCCTGAATTCTGGTTGAAATCGGGCTCAAAAACGGCAATGATGGCACGGGCGAGCGGAGAGTTCAGGTCAAGTGTGGGAAGATCGCCGGCAGAATCTGGTCGCTTTAGCCAGAGCCGATCAATGGCAGGATGCTCCAGGCTGGCGATGACTGTTTTTCCCTCTCGATCGAGCAGTCGGGTTGGGGTTTTCAAGCTGCCATTCTGGTTGTCGAGAAGTTGTTCTATCTTTTCTGGCGGCGGAAGATCGCGGAGGAGATTGGAAACAATCCATCCAAACCCAAAGATCGAAAAAGTAATCAGCACGCTGGTAAGGGTTGCCATGAGCCAGCCGAGGAGCGGTAGGGGATTGCGCCGTTGAACCTCTTCCCTTTTGCGACGCTGACGGATAACCTGCGAAACCGTTCTCATGATCGTTTTAGGAAGGTGTAGACTGCGTTACTCTCTCACGCACTAACTGGAGCAATTCGCGTGCCGATTGGAGGGTAGCCGGGTTGAGATTACCCATCATGAGTGCCAGTTCTTCTACCCTTTGTTCGCCACTGAGCGTTAGAACCTCTGTGATCGTCCGATCACCAAAAATGGTTTTCCGAACCAACAGATGTTGGTCGCCAAAGGCTGCTAATTGTGGCAGGTGCGTGACGCAAAATACCTGATGACGACGGGCTAAATGCCATAATTTTTCACCGACAACCATGCCAATCCGTCCACCGATGCCTTGATCGATTTCATCAAAGATCAAACAAGGCACATCATCGGCAGCAGCTAAAACACCCTTCAAAGCCAGCATCAACCGCGAAGTTTCGCCACCGGAGGCAATCTTGACCAGGGGTTTGAACCCTTCCCCTGGGTTGGGGGCGATGAAGAATTCCACTTGATCGATTCCATTCGGTGTAAAGGAGACTTTTCGTCCGTCTTGAAGGGGAAGCCCGTCTTCCGCTTCGAAGGTGTTGATTTGCACCTTGAAGCGGGCTTTCTCCATGTTGAGATGGGCTAACTCTTTTTCGATCGCCTGAGCCAGGGCTTGACTGTGCTGACGGCGATTATCGGATAATTTCAGAGCGATCTCTTTTAATTCTGTGAGCAGTTCGAGTTCTGTGCGGGTCAAGTCTTCCAGGCGTTCGGAAGCGGAGGTGATTTCATCGAGTTGCTTGCGGGCGTTCTGAGCGTAGGAAAGGATTGCTTGCAGAGAATCGCCGTATTTGCGCTTCAGGGATTGGATAAGGTTCAGGCGCTCTTCGATAAAATCCAGACGTTTGGGGTTGTATTCAATTTCTTCTCCGTAAATGCGTAAAGCACGCACGAGTTCAGTGAGTTGATCGAAAATGCCTTCGGCTGTCTCTAATAGCGCGCTCTGCGAGGGGTCATAACGAATTAAGCTTCCCAAGTGGTGAACAACCTCACCCATCTGGTCGAGCAGAGACGGGTGTTCAGGAGTGCCTTCATCCAGGATTAGAATGGATTGTTGTGCCAGCGTGGCAAGGTTTTCGGCGTTGGCTAAGCGGTTACGCTCGGCGGTTAGCACTTCTTCCTCCCCCGGTTTCAGGTGAGCATTTTCAATTTCGGAGATTTGATACTGAAGCATGTCCAGGCGACGGGCGGCTTCTTGTTCGACCTGGCGGAGATGATTTTGTTCGCGGCGAACTTCCATCAGTTGGCGGTAAATCTTTTGATACGCAGCCTGCAAATCGGCATTTTTGGCGTAATTATCTAGCAGGCGCAAGTGCTGGTTGACTTTTAAGAGCGATAAATGCTCGGATTGCCCGTGAATATCCACCAAATATTCGCCGATTTCCCTGAGCAATGCCAGATTGACAACCCGTCCGTTCACCCGCGCTATATGCCGTCCGTTGATGCGGATTTCGCGAGAGAGGGAGATGTTCTCGCTATCCTCGTCGAGTTCCTCACGCTGGAGAATCTCCAGAAGCATCGGGCGAAGGTTTGCCGGGATGAGAAAATTGCCTTCAATGATGGCTTTGTCTGCACCGCTACGGATGTATGTGGTATCTGCTTTCCCACCGATTAAAGCTTCCAGAGCATCGACCAGAATCGATTTTCCCGCTCCGGTTTCGCCGGTCAGGATGACCAGGCCTGGCTCAAAGCGCAGGTTGAGTTCATCGATGATGGCAAAGTTTGAGATGCGCAGTTCTTCCAGCATGACGGTGATTCGATCTAAATCTTAATCTGAATTCCAGAAAGGCGATAATACGCCGTCGAGGTTACCAAAAACGAATATAAGGCTTGCAACGCCAGGCTGATCAGACCGCCAAAGCTTCCAGAGGCAAGCGCGTTCAGGCTGGCGAAGATCGCGAGAAGCAAATAGGGCAAAGACCCTAAAGCGGTGGCAACGGCGATGGTCTGATATAACCTTTTCGATCGCCTTTTTTGAACGACAGCTCGGCAGGCTTCGGCGATGATCGTGCCGGCAATCGGCGATAAAATAATGGCGAAAAACCATAAGCGCGGGATAAATTGACTCCCAATGAAGGAAAGTACGAGAGCAATCAGGCTGCTTGTCAGGTAATCATACCATAGAGCGGTTTCAAAAGCCTTCTGCTGCCCACGCACACAGTCCTTGCAGCGATAGCCGGTGGGAGTGAGAATGGCGCATTTGGGGCAGATGGGTTTTTCGCACGTGCTACAACGTAAACTGGTTTCTATATTGGGGTGGTAATAACAGGTGAGAGTTGGGGGTTGTTCGCTCATCGTGAAATTCCGGTTGCAGGGTTGCGATTCATGTGAGGGGTAAGGTTTCGGTAGAAATAGCCGGGGTCTTGAAAGCGCACGAAACAAGCGTTATGTTCTGCTGCACATACATCGACTTGATCCTGATCCAACAGGGAAATGGGCGTCTGACCGTCGAGGCAAAGCAGGGCATCGTGATCGGTGTGGACGATCACCCGAACCGAAGAGCCTTCTGCCAGGACAATGCCGCGATCAATCGACAGATGGGGTGCTACTGCGACGAGCAGGATATTCCGCAACTCGGGAGGTAGGATCGGACCACCGGCTGCAAGTGCATAAGCGGTTGAACCCGTGGCAGTGGCGGCGATGAGGGCATCGGCAACGTAGGTTGTCAGGTAACGTCCATCGACATGGGTTTCCAGGTGTACCGGACGCACGGTTTTACCGCGGCCAACAACCACCTCGTTGAGAACATGATGGGTAGTTAATTCAACCCCAGCACGCTTATGAGAACAGAAGAGCATCATGCGCTTTTCTAACCAGAAATCACCCTTTAACAGGCGCGGCAAGTATTGTTTCCACTCATTCAGACGGATTTCCATCAAGAATCCAAAGCGACCGGCATTGATGCCAAGAATTGGAATGTCATACGGTCCGCATATATGCCCGGCACGCAGCATTGTGCCATCTCCGCCCAATACGATGAGAAGATCGATTTCGTGTTTTTCAATGCTTTGAACCAGTTTTTCCTCATAAAGCATTGCCATCAGGGACTCTTGCCCATGCTGGGTGAGAAACTGGGCGATTTTATACGCCTCCTTATTCGCCTCAGGCAAACTGGGATGAGGCGCAATGGCTATTTTGCGGAAGGACGAGATGGTTCGCTCATTCACAGGTTTATTATAACCAGAGAACGCCATCTTCGGTTTGTTCGTTTGTCCAGCTCGAGAGGCAAATTTCATTCTTTGTCAATCGCTCAATTAACCGAACCTCAAGATTATAATTAATTCGGAATTACCCACCATGGCCTTGTGTAGGATGGCGAACCCTTCACGAAGATTGCCCGAACGCATGAATGGCGCTGTCATTTGTTTACTCCTGTCCTATTCGTGGACGATGTTTATCGTTAGTCACCAGCACAACTTGTGATAATGGGTAGCTAACTGAACACAGAGATTAGTTTGAGCGTAACGAGTAAGGAAGGAAAAAGCGATGTGCGATACAATGGTTGCGGTTGGAAACGTCACAGCGGATGGATCGGTCATCCTCGCTAAGAACAGCGATCGAGAACCCAATGAGGCTCATGTCTTGGTGCATATTCCCCGTCAACAACATCCCCCTCAGAGCAAGATCAAATGTACCTATATTGAGATCCCGCAGGTTGAAGAAACGTATGAGGTATTTCTGGCCAAACCATTTTGGATTTGGGGATGTGAGATGGGAGTCAATGAATATGGCGTGGCGATTGGGAATGAAGCAGTGTTTACGAAAGAACCATACCAGAAAGAAGGGGGGCTAATCGGGATGGATTTCATTCGCTTAGCCTTAGAACGTGCGCAAACTGCTTATCAAGCGCTGCATGTCATCGTTGACTTGCTGGAACAGTACGGTCAGGGTGGGAATTGTGGCTTTGAGCATCCCACCTACTATCATAACTCGTTCATTCTGGCCGATCCGGATGAAGCCTGGGTGCTGGAGACCGCCGGCAAGTATTGGGCGGCCGAGCGAGTGAAGGATGTGCGCAGTATTTCAAATGGTTTAACAATCGGGGAGACCTGGGACGAAGCCTCACCAGATTTGGTAGAACACGCCATTGAAAAAGGATGGTGCAAATCGCGCCAGGATTTTAACTTTGCTCGTTGCTATTCCGATTTTCTGTATACCCGACTGGATGGATGTATCCCGCGGCAGTGCCGTTCGATGGATTTGCTGAAAGAAAATGCAGGCAACCTTGACGTGGCTAGAATGATGGGTTTCTTGCGCGATCACGGAATCAAAGCGCAACAAGATCCAACCTGGGATCCAAGTCGTGGTTGGATTATGGATACCCTTTGTGTTCATGCCAGCTTTGGTCCCACTCGCCCCAGTCAGTCGACCGGCGCAATGGTCGCTCATTTGACCAAAGATATTTCCACAATTTGGGCAACCGGCACCTCAGGGACATGCACCTCGATTTTCAAGCCTCTCTTTTTGTGCGGGCAAGATTTTCCGCCAATGGGGAAAACGCCCACTGGAAAATACGATCCAGAGTCCCTATGGTGGCAGCATGAGCGCTTACATCGCAGGGTCCTGCAAGATTATGCCCATCGGATGGCTGTTTATCGCGAGGAACGTGACCGCCTGGAAGAAAGTTTCATTCAGGAAGCGGCGCAGAGCGTGCAAGCCAGCCGTGAGCTTAGTAAAGCTGAGCAAGCTCAAAAGCTGGCAAGCCTGAGCAAAAGTTGTTTTGAGCGGGCAAGTCGGGCAACACAAGCATGGACTGAAAAAGTGGCTGCGACTCCGCTACAAAAATCACCCTCGTTATTGTTCTCATGGAGCTGGCAAAATTTCAACAAAAAAGCGGGGATTTCATTGCAGGAATAATCTTTTGGGGTTGGTTTCATTTGACAAATTCTTGTGGTGGGCTTACACTATAAATGGTATAGCGGTTTCTTTGCGGTGGTAGGTATTTCGGAAAGCAACTTTCTACCGAGCAAGGAGAAAACCGGTGCAAAGCGACGTGGGACAGGCTCCCTTCAAAGGGGGTAAGAATATGCCAATATTCATCCATTCCTCGCGGGGGAATCAGGAAATCCTCGTTTATTTTATGATTCCTGACTGTAATAGAAAGGAGGGCAATCAGGTTAACGATACTTAACGTTCATTCCCAATCGTCAGAAAACATACTACAAATAAGGAGTAGGAGACCATGAGAAAATCTTATCTTTTTGCTCTCATTGCCGTTTCATTGATGATGGCTTTCGCGCTGAGTGCTTGTGGAGGGGCAGCCCAACCGACAATCAAGATTGGCGTAAACGCTGAGCTGACAGGGGATATTCCCAAAGTAGGGGAAGGAACAAAATTTGCAGCCGAGTTATGGTTGGAGGATGTGAAAGCTGCCGGCGGTTTGGAGGTTGGAGGCAAGAAATATCAAGTCGAACTCATTATCGAAGATAACGAAGCAAAGGCGGAATCTGCTGTGGCAGCCAATACAAAACTGATTACCCAAGACGAGGTCCTGGTTATTGTTGGACCACAGGCATCCAAACAGGCTGTCCCAGCCGGAGAGGTTGCCAACAATTATGAAACGCTGATGATCAGCCCATGGTCAACGAATCCAAACACAACCAAGAACCGACCGTGGGTCTTTCGAGCTTGCTTTTTAGATCCCTTCTAAGGGCCAGTAGTGGCTAACTTTGTTACCGAAGAGTTCGGCTTTACCAAAGCAGCCGTCCTATATGATGTTGCGAGCGATTACCCCAAAGGACTGGCAGAGTTCTTTAAGAAGGCATGGGAGGAACTCCATGGACCTGGCTCTGTTGTAGCATATGAATCTTTCACTACAAAAGATACAGATTTTAGTGCCCAATTGACCAAGATTAAGGATGCTGGAGCAGAGTTTATTTTCACCCCTCAATATTAAAACGAAGTGGCGCTAATCGTTAAGCAAGCTCATCAACTGGGGTGGGACAAACCGATCGTAGGCAGTGATAGTTGGGGTTCAGCGGAATTGATTCCTCTGTGTGGAGCGGATTGTTACGGCTTGTTCTTCAGCACGCATTACGCGGCTGCGGGAGCGACTGGCAAAACCAAGGAGTTCATTGATCGCTATAACGCCAAGTATGGTTATGTGCCAGACGACGTGGGCGCTCTCACCTGGGATACCTTTGGTTTGGTACAGCAGGCAATTCAAAACTGCGGCAAAATCACCGGTGACATTAAGGCAGATCGCAAGTGCGTTCGAGATGCGCTGGCTCAAATTAAGGCTTACGAGGGCATCACCGGCAAGATGGACTTTACTCAGGGCAACGACCCCGTCAAGTGTGCAGTGATCGTCAAGATCAGTGACCAGGGCGAGTTTGCGTTTTATAAGTCTGTTTGTCCATAGGAAACAGCTAAAATTGTAATCTAAACCCTCTATCGTGGAGGCTGTTGGAGACGAGTCAGAGAGAGTTCATAGTTGTCGATGAGACATTACAAATCTGCGCTTTGAGGTTCAGGCCCATCTCTGATTGTTCTTCCAGACAGCCTCCCCATTTTTGAGTCGAGGAGCATCTTCTATGGCGTTTTTCTTCCAAAATGTTGTCAATGCTCTTCAATGGGGCAGTTTTTATGCCCTGATTGCGCTGGGCTATTCCATGGTGTATGGGGTGTTGATGTTGTTTAATTTTGCCCATGGCGATATCTTTATGACCGGCGCATATATTGGCTTTTTTGTTGCCTCTTTGTTTGTTGGCTTATCAGCCACCGGTATATTGGTTTTACCCAACTGGATGATTCTCATTTTGACCATCTTGCTATCCATGTTTCTCACCTCTTTTGTGGGGATGCTGGTGGAAAGGGTTGCCTATCGCCCCTTACGCGGCGCACCGCGCGCCTCAGCGGCAATCACGGGCTTGATGGTGGGAATCATCCTGGAGACTGGCAATCTGGCGCTCTTGGGTGCGCGCCGACAAAAATTTCCCGAGCTGATTGTTTCTCAAACTTACAATATCGGTGACGTCAGTGTCACCAACACAAAAATTATGATTGTGTTGGTTTCGATTGGGCTAATGGTGGCGCTTCATCAATTTGTGCGGCGCACCAAATGGGGGATGGCGATGCGGGCAATGGCGTATGATTTCGTTGTTGTTCCTTTGATGGGGGTTTCGATCAACCTGATTGCTGCGTTGACCTTTGGTCTGGGCTCGGCCTTAGCTTCTGCCGCTGGTATCTTATTTGGTATAGCCTATCCGGTTCTCGATCCGTATATGGGCATTCTCTTCGGTTGGAAGGCATTTGTGGCGGCGATCTTGGGCGGACGTGGTTCAATCCTCGGGGCTGCCTTAGCCGGTTTCTTGCTGGGCTTTATTGAAATTTTTGTGGCGACCATCTTCCCTTCGACGTTGCGCGACTTAATTGCTTATTCGATTATCCTGATTATTCTCACCTTCCGACCGCATGGCTTCTTCGGTGAACCTTATAGCGCCCAACTGCGCTTGTAAGGTGGCGCAAAATCTATCTACCATGAGGAAAAATCTATGGCAGTTGTAAGCGAGATCATTGAAGGACAACCCTCTTTCCGTTCGAAGGTGCGGAGCTGGTGGATTCAATATTTCAGTGACATTCCCTTATTTGCCTGGTTGGTTGGCGCAGTTGTAGCCGCAATTCTCGAAATGCTGGTGGGCAATCCCTTCGCCCGCTTGATTGGAATGCCCCGCGCTCCGGTTTTGTTTGGTTTCCTCATCGCCTTGAAGACCCCCTTATTAATTCCACCAGCCATCTTTTACAATATCGTCATTTATCTCGTCCCCATCTGCCTGGTTGCCAGATTAATAGGAGGTATCTCCAATAAATTGGCAGAATGGATGTTCGAGCGCTCTGTAATCCTTTCCACCATTGCCCATCTGGGTTTGCTCTACATTGCCTTGCACATATGGGCTGGGTTCAATGATTATCGAATTCTGGTGGTGAAACTTATCCTATTAGCAATTATGATCACCTTGAGTCTAAATGTGGTTAACGGCTATATGGGTGAGTTTTCCTGCTCTCATCCGGGGTTTATGGCTTTAGGTGC
>DAOTZA010000164.1:0-5473 GCA_034434515.1 Anaerolineales bacterium
AGCACAAAACCCCTTCCCCTCCCTAAAACCCTTCCCATGCGGCGTTCCACGATAATTCTTCTGGCAGCGTTGCTCGCTCTGGCATTGCTTCTCGCTATCCTCTATAAACCCCTGCTTGCCCTCTATCATCAAGAGCAGGGCGGGCGGATGCTGGCAGAGGTGCTGCCGGCCGGGGATAACGCTTACGGCGGCTTTGCCTGCCTGCGCCCGTTCCTTGAAGACCTGCAGCAGCGCGCCAAAGTACAGCGCGCCCTTGAGCATCTGACGAAAGCCCAGAGCCTGGCGCCCCGGCAGGCGCACACCTACTATCAAATCGGGCGTGCTTATTGCCTGCTAGGTAATTACGAACGAGCCGTGCCGGCTTTTCAAACCTTTACCGAGCTGCGCCCGAAAAACCCGCTGGCTTCCCTGGAGCTGGGCTTTGCCCTGCTGAACGCCTGCCCGCCCAACGGCAAGTGCGCTGATGGCTTAAATAGTTACGACGTCTGGCGCACGGCCGGGGTGACCGCCGAGCACTTCCTAGAAATGGCCGAACGCGAGCGCCAAAAGGAAAATTACCCCGAAGCCCTGCTGTACTACCAGCAAGCCCAACGCATGGGCAGGGAGCTGAGGAGTACGATAGCGTATGTGCGCTACCTGCTCTTTAAAGCAAACGGTGATGAAGAGAAAGCTTTCCAGGCTTTACAAAGCGCAGTGGAGATGGATAGGGGCTGGGTGCGTGAGAATGATCGCCTTAGTGCATGGTTGCGGTTTGGAGTTGCAAAATATGATCAATTAGAATTTTCTACTGCAATGAAAATATTTAATAAAGCCCTTGAATTGAATTATTACGAACCGTCAGTTAAGGACGAAATTTCCCATATATATCGCTTCCTGGGCCTTATCTCATATCATCAAAATAATTATCTTTTGGCAAAAGAATATTTCTTAAAATCCTTGAGCGTTGATCCGACCAATATTTGGTCCCACGTTCACTATGGCTGGATATTATATTTTATTGATGCAGCGGATTATGACACAACACTTCAAGAATTTGAGACTGCTCTTGCATTAGCGGGTAACCAAATCATTGTATGGAATGATGTTATAAAACATCTTATAAAGTGGGGAAAACTCGACCAGGCTAGTCTTTATTGTCAACGAGCTGAAGCAGCGGGTATTTTAGCTGAAGTTACCAATTGCGAGCTGTTGAAAAACTCTAATTCCAATTAGATGATATGCCTTTTAACAATGTTGCCCTCAAGATACTGCATGTTGTCGGTGCTTGCCCAAATTACATGAAGATCGCTCCCATTTACCAGGCGATGAAAAAGCATGAGGGGCTCTTTCAGCAATTGCTTGTTCACACGGGTCAGCATTACAATCCAAACATGTCTGAGATTTTTTTGGGAACTGAGTCTTCCTGAGCCATATATTAACCTCAACGTAGGTTCGGGTATTCATGCGAAACAAACAGCCCAGATTATGGAGCGTTTTGAGCCTTTGTTATAGGTTTTTTAGCCTGACTGGGTGGTTGTACCTGGGGATGGGAATTCAACGTTTGCATGTGATTTGGTTGCTGTTTCTTAATTCTTAGCTGGCCTCGTTGGTTCCTTATTCTTTACGATGGCTAGCCAGGGTAGATCGCTAAGACATAACCGTTGGAATGTGCGTTTTGTGCCACCTTTTTCAGTCCAGTACAAAAGTCTAAAGTTGATTTTGAAGGCAGAGACGCAATCCTTTGATCAAGTGCTATAATTTATGTAAAATGCATCATGAGTAATTTTGTGTCGTGAGAGACAGGACTTTACTGAATATGACATCTTTTTTCTTTAGAAAATTTTGGCGGAGGTATTGATTATGGACTCAGTGAATATTCATCTTATTGCTGCTGCACGCCCTAACTTTATGAAAATTGCTCCGCTTTACCATGCGCTTGCAAGAGAACCGTGGGCTAATCCGGTCATTATACACACTGGGCAACATTATGACTTGAACATGTCGGATGTCTTTTTTTGTGATTTGAATCTGCCTGCTCCTCAGATTCATCTCGGAGTTGGCAGCGGCAGCCATGCCGAGCAGACTGGCAGCGTTATGATTGCCTACGAAAAGGTACTTCTTAGAGAAAAGCCTGACCTAGTTGTTGTGGTCGGGGATGTTAATTCTACAGTTGCATGTAGCCTGGCAGCTGTCAAACTGGGCTTTAAGGTCGCTCATCTTGAGGCAGGGCTTCGTTCCTTTGATCGGACCATGCCTGAAGAGATTAATCGCATTGTAACCGATGCCATTGCCGATTATCTATGGACGCCATCTTCTGACGCAAATGAGAATCTCATTCGTGAAGGAATTGATCCCAAAAGGATAGCGATGGTTGGAAATATCATGATTGATTCGCTGGTGATGCTGATGCCTGCTATCTGTAAGGATTCAACGCGGGAAAAGTTTGGGCTAATGGACAAGGAATACGGTGTCGTCACTCTACACAGACCTTCCAATGTTGATAATCCTGGTATTCTATCTAAGATCTGCGACGCGCTTCTGGTTTTATCGCATCAGATCACTCTTGTTTTCCCCATTCACCCACGCACAGCAAAAAACCTGCGGGAATTTGGTCTTTATGACCGCATCATAGCGGCACCTGGGATTATCATAACAGATCCTCTAGGTTACAAAGCGTTCATGAATTTGATATTTAGCTCCAAGTTTGTAATAACCGATTCTGGTGGTGTTCAGGAGGAAACTACATATTTAAAGATTCCCTGCCTGACTTTGCGGCCTAACACAGAACGACCAGTAACAGTAACCGAAGGGACAAACAAGCTCAGTAGGGCTGATAAAATCCAAGATGATCTTAAGGAAGTTATTGAAAGGAAATCATTTAAAACACCGCCGTTATGGGACGGAAAAACTGCTGACAGGGTTGTCGAGTCTATTAAGAGTATTTTTGAAGGGTAATAAAGATGATCCAGGCTATTATCAAAAAAGGACGGGTATTGCCAGAAGTAGTTCCTGCGCCAATGGTTTCTAAAGGCTCTGTTCTTATAAAGGTCGTAAATTCTTGTATATCTGCGGGCACAGAACTATCTGCGGTTGCCAGCAGTGGCAAGTCGCTCATTAAGAAGGCACTTGAACAGCCTGAAAATGTAAAAAAAGTCATCAAAATGGTCAATTGCGATGGACTAGCCCTCGCTTACGCAAAAATAATGGGCAGACTTGATTTGGGCTCGCCAACGGGTTATTCGATTTCGGGTATTGTTCTGGCCGTAGGAGAGGGAATTGAGAATATTAAAGTGGGCGATCAGGTTGCTGCGGCGGGAGCAGGTATTGCAAACCATTCCGAATATGTGGATGTGCCGCGCAACCTCGTTGTACGAATACCCATTGGGCTGGATTTCAAATCTGCTTCTACCATCGCGCTTGGCGGGATTGCCATGCAGGGTGTACGCAGGGCGGATTTGCGACTCGGTGAAATGGCGGTGGTTGTTGGGGCCGGAAGCATCGGGCTTTTGGCAGTTCAGATGCTTAAGCTTTCCGGTGTGCGGGTCGCTGTATCCGACCTAGATGAAAGGCGGCTTGAAATAGCGAGGGAACTTGGCGCGGAACTGATTCTTAACCCGTCAAGGGAAAATATAGTAGAGATGGTAAACAACTGGAGCGGTGCTCATGGTGCTGACGCAGTACTATTTACCGCTGCCACGAGCAGCAGTGATCCGCTTTCAGAATCCTTTCAAATGGTCAAGAAAAAAGGCCGGGTTGTTCTTGTGGGCGTTTCAGGGATGGAAATTAAACGGGAAGATATATATCCAAAAGAGCTAGATTTCCTTATTTCCACATCCTACGGACCGGGGCGATATGACAGAAACTATGAAGAAAAAGGGAAGGATTATCCATACGCATATGTCCGCTGGACTGAAAACCGCAACATGACTGAATATCTACGACTTATTCATAATGGATCGATAAAGCTTGATAGTCTTATTGATGCCATATATCCCATCGAACAGGTCACAGAGGCATTCGAGTCTTTTAAAAAATCAGAAAACAAACCGCTTATGGTTCTGCTTGATTACGGTCTGCCTGAGCTATCCCAGCTTGAAACAAATCTAAGCCACCACAGGAAAGTAGTGTTGCAAAATAGCCCTGTCAAAAAGGATATAATAAAAATTGCCCTGGTTGGTGTCGGTGGATTTGCTACAGGGATGCATTTACCGAATATCATCAAATTATCGGATAAATACAGACTTGCAGCAGTCATGGACCGTAGCGGTCAAAAGGCGAAGGCAATTGCCCATCAGTATAAGGCAAACTATGCTACAACAAATTACGACGATATTCTGAATGACAGTGAGGTTGATTTAGTTTTGATTGCTACTCGGCACGATAGCCACGCCAGTCTTGTGTTGGAGGCGCTCCAAGCAGGCAAGAATGTGTTTGTTGAGAAACCGCTTGCAACCAATCAGGAGGAGCTTGATAAGATCAAGACCTTTTATGAAAGCGATAATCCGAATAAGCCGGTACTTCTAACAGGATTTAACAGAAGGTTTAGCAAATACATTGTTGAAATAAAGAAATATACCGACCAGAGAATTAACCCCCTATTGATCCGATACCGGATGAACGCAGGATACATCCCTATTGACCATTGGGTACATGAGAATGGAGGGCGTATCATTGGCGAAGCATGTCATATCATTGACTTGGCGACAGCGATGATAAACAGCACAATAACCAGCATTTGCGTGGAGTCACTAACACCCAAAACCGATAAATATAGCGAAAGCGATAACAAGGCGATTATATTGAAATATGCGGATGGGTCAGTTGCCTGTATCGAGTACTTTGCCGTTGGCAGCAAAGATTTGAGCAAAGAGTTCATGGAAGTGCATTTTGACGGCAAAAGCATTATTCTGGATGATTATAAAAGCCTCAAAGGATATGGTATCAAGGTCAATGAAATCACAACAACAACTAGCCAAAAAGGCCATCTCGAAGAGCTGATCGCGCTTTATGAAACGCTTAGAGGAGATAAAAAAAAGTGGCCTATAGAATTGTGGGATATGATTCAAACAACAGAAGTTACTTTTAAAATAAAGGATGCATAAAACATAAAGATTGAGATAAAGCATTGAGATAAAAGAGAGCGTTCGGTAATTCAGTTGAACCATAAAAAGCAACCCCCAAAAAGGACTACTCCGAGTAGGATTAAGATAAATTTAGCAAACCTTCTTATCCTACGGAGTAGTTGCGATGGAGTCTATCATAAAATGGCTGCAAATGGCTATCCTGCAGGCGCTGCCGGAGTGGGATTTGACCCCTCTGGCGGGCAAAAAACGAGACAAGTTACGCTTGAGCCCGGAACAATTGTTACAAGTCATCCATGCGCAGGAGCTGGCAGAGTGGGCGCTACAAATGGCGACTTGGTTTGGTCGACCTCGCTTGGAGAAAGGCAGGGTAGGAGCGCCGCTCCGCTATGGCGAGAGGAGCATCTTACGCA
>DAOTZA010000165.1:0-6522 GCA_034434515.1 Anaerolineales bacterium
GACGAATTCAGCATGGCGCCTTCGTCCATCCCCACGATCAAGGGGTTGATTCGGCAATGGACGCTGGCAGCGTGTGAGGAAGTGGCGCAGCAGTGTTTGCAATTTTCGCTGGCAGCAGAGGTCATTGAGTATCTTAAGGAGCAAACGCCGCGCTGAGCTGTCTCTCTCGCCCCCCGGCACATCCCGCCCGCGAATCTCTCTTCGTGCCATCGGCTAGTAGGCGCAGAAGGGGAGTTGTCAATTACCGCACAGGAAAGTAGCAGAAGAAGGAACTACTGGACAAGGGAGCCTAACAAGCTTAAGGGCAGAATTTTGCGAGATACTCCCGCACCTGACGGGTATCTCTCATCTTCAAGGCACGTTTTGTGATTGCCTGAGCTTCTTGCAAGTTGAAGCGCTGCATGGATTCTTTGACCAGGGGAACCAATTGAGGCGAGACACTCAGCTCATCTAACCCCAACCCCAACAAAAGAGGCGTGGCGAGGAGGTCGCCGGCAAATTCGCCGCACAAGCCCACCCAGCGATTATGGCGATGGGCAGAGGTAGTCACACTGTGAATCAGCTTTAATCCAGCAGAATGGAAGGCGTCAACCTTCTTCCTCGACTTTCTCGGCGAAATCCGATTCGATTAGTTCAACCAGAGCCCGAAGTGCCTGCGCTTCGTCGCTTCCCTCGACACGGATGGCGATGCGATGCCCTTGAACAACCCCGGCGGTCAACAAGCTGAGGAGGCTTTTGGCATTGACCCAATCCGATTCTACGGTCAGGTTTTTGAGGCTGATGTTGGCTGTGAATTGATTCGCCAGCCTGACAAACATCGCCGCTGGTCTGGCATGCAGGCCCACCGAATTTGTGATTGTGATTTCTGTGCTGAGCATCTTCTCTTCTGGCTCACATAAAGAAAATCCGATCGCGATACTGCTCAACAAGGCGGGCATTGTATTCTTTGCCCCCATCAACGTTGGCGGCTAGGAAGACGGGAGGGACAACGCCTCGTTTCAGAAGTTCCTCAATCGTGGCGGAGATTAAAGCCTGAAGCAGGGCGGTTGAGGTAACACCGGAAACAGGGGTAAAGCGCTGGGGCATGTTGGGATGCTCCAGCACGGCGTCACCTTTGGGGGCTTTGTTATCGAGGACAATATCTGCAAAATGGTGCATCTTCTTGCCGGAGGGGTGGCGCGAGCTAACCGATTCGCTGTATTCTAAGGAAGTGACACCGATGACCTTAATGCCTCGCTCATTTGCGAGTTGAGCCATTTCGATAGGGACAGCGTTCCTTCCAGATACAGAGACAAGGATGAGGACATCCCCCGGCTTGATGGGGCTGTTATCCAAGATAACTCGGGCATATCCTTCCATCTGTTCCATGGCAGAGGAAATCGTCGCGGGTTTAATATCCAAGGCAGAAATACCGGGCCCAAAGATGGGGTTGATAAGCATCATTCCGCCAGCGCGATAAATCAGGTCTTGAATCGGCAGAGAGGAATGCGTACAGCCAAAAGCGAAGATGCAATGACCCTGCTCTATGGCATCTGCGAGGAGGATGGCTGCTTTGTTGATCGAGCCCATTTCTTCCTGCTGAATACGGGATAAGAGGTTTATCACGGTATGGAGGTATTGCTTGGCAAATTCGCTCATGTTTATCCTTTCTAGATTAATGCATATTTTGATAGACGATTTGACCAGCGACCATTGTTAAGCGGACGCGATCGGACGTGTCGAGAAACACCAAATCGGCATCTGCGCCGGGCTTCAGGCTGCCTTTTTGTTGTTCCAATCCTAAAGCCTGGGCGGGGACACGGGTAAACATTGGCAGAGCCTCCGACAACGAAAGATTGGCAAATTGGATCATATTGCGCAAAGCCTGATCGTAAGTGAGGGTACTGCCGGCCAGGCTACCGGTCTTTGTCCGGGCGATGCCTTCGACCACCTGAATGGTTTGGTCCCCAAGGCGGTATTCGCCGTCGGCTAAGCCGGCAGCGCGGATGGCATCGGTAATGGCGATGGTACGATCTATGCCTTTCGAGGCGACTAAGATTTTGATCACGGCAGGGTGAACATGGATACCATCAGGGATGATTTGAGTAAACAGCCTATGGTCAGATAAAGCCGCGCCAACCACCCCGGGCATGCGATGATGAAGCGGCGGCATCCCATTGAAGGTATGGGTGACCTGGCGTAAACCGATCTCGACCGCTTGAATGACCTGCTCAAAGGAGGCCTGGCTGTGCCCGACCGCAAATTCGATGCCGCATTCTCGGCCGGCACGGATCAAATCCATGACCCCTTCTACTTCAGGAGCTACAGTTATCAAGCGCACCTGAGGATTCCGTAGCCATAAGCGGTATTCGGCGGGATCTGCTGGGCGCAGATGTTGAGGCGGCTGGGCACCGCGGTAATCCCTATGTAAATAAGGGCCTTCAAGATGAATGCCAAGCGGTTGAGCGCCGTTGGGGATGGACGAAAAATGGCTGACATTCTCTATCGCCTGAAGGATGTCTGCTTTGGAAGCGGTTACAGTAGTAGGAAGGAAGGCGGTAACCCCATGCTGGGCGAAAAAAACGGCCATGGTGGTAAGAGCCTCGGGCGACCCGTCCATGGTGTCGGCACCGTTTCCACCGTGGACGTGGATATCTATCAAGCCAGGAATAACAAAGCACTCCTGAGCATCAATGATGGAAAACTCGGATGACAAAGGATAGCCATCTTTGTTCAGGATGGCGGTGATGCGGCCATCTTCAAGGAGAAGGATATGGTCACGCAAAGTTTGATCTGGGGTGAGGATGATCCCGTTCAGGATAGCAGTTTTCATGTTCAGGTACTTATAGGACGAGGAGGGCTCGAAGCAGGTTTCTCCTGCCTCGAGCCAGAAGGAGAACTAAACACCAAAGAGTTTGGCGATGAGCCAGATCACAATCCCGGGTACAATTGCGTCTGGAACAGTAAAGCCGAGGGCAGTTGCACCCATCGCATCCAAATCTCCAAAGACTTGGAATTTATAGGCGAAGCTGATGAGTAACCATCCCAAAAAGCCCCACAGGAAGCCGCCTGCCCAGGCACCTCGCTTGCCGCCGGTGGCATTTCCAAAAATAGCTCCTGCGCCGCTGGCGAAGAAGGCGGCGATCATGCTGGGGAGCGGGACGGGCCATCTGATTAGAGCCAAGACGACCATCCCCACGACCTGACCAATGGTACCCGAGATCAATCCGATGATGAGAGAGTTAGGTGCAAAGGGGTAGATGACCGGGCAGTCCAAGGCGGGTTTTGCACCGGGGATAGCTTTCTCAGCGATGCCCTTGAAAGCGGGGACGATCTCAGCGATCAACATGCGGACACCCTGCAGGAGCACGAGCACGCCCGCCGTGAATCCCAGCGCCTGAAGCAGAGTAAAGACAAGCCAGTTCTGCCCGCCACTGATATCTTTTTGGAAGCCATCAATGCCAATGTTGGCAACAGCAAAGATGCTAGCGAAGAGGGCAACGATGATCATGATGAGGGAGATGGAAATGGCCATATCACGGAAGAAATTGAATTTTTCAGAGATTTTGAGATTCTCGGCCGAATCTTCCGGGTTGCCAATTAATTTACCGACCCATGCCCCCACCATGTTTAATAAAGTTTGCCCATGACCAAAGGCAATATCATCGCTGCCTGTGATGAGGCGCATAACTGGTTGAGCCAGGGCTGGCATAAGGGTCATGTAAATGCCATCCACGATTGAGGCAAAGACGACTGTCCAAAAGAGAGAAAGCCCAAAGGAATGGAATAGGATGGCAAAAGCGCCGGCGTGTATCCAGATCATGTGTCCGGTGAGATAAATATAGCGGAATTTGGTAAAGCGGGCTAAGAGGATGTGGATGATATAGCCGAACAGCATGGTGAAAGCAATTGCAGCACCAATTTGATCTACGTTGGCGGATTGAACGGCGCCGACAACGCCTTCATCGAAAGTCACAAAGGTCTGTAGCGCGGCGGTGGAAAAACCCACTTCAAACATTTTTTGGATCGGGATTAGGGCATTGATCAAAGCACCGATGCCAACGCTCATGATGAGCAATCCCAAAATGGTCTTAATCGTCCCCACAAGCACATCACCTGCGGACTTGCGTTGAATGATCAAACCCACCATAGCGATAAGTCCGAGGATAATGGCTGGGATTTTGACTAATTCAATGATGAACAGTAGCACTTGCATTTTAACCTCCATATATTGAACATAAATAGAGACGGGGAGTTCAATGAGAAAATATCAAACGAGTTTATCTCAAATCTTACCTCCTTTCCTGGCGCAAGCCATTGATAATAGGGAACTGCACAAATGATTTAAGGCGCGTTCATATCTTTGATAGCTTGTAGTACCTTTTCTTTAATTTCTGCTTTGTCAACTAGGTTCTTAATCAGGACAACCCGACTCTGGGTTGACTTCATGTGGCTTTCCATGTCAACAGGGGCGACAATGATGTCTGCCTGTTGACCTTTGAAAGAGCCTAAATCCCACGGGATGACCTCCGCTTTAATGCCCTCCGCTTTAAGAATTTCTTCAATAAAGAGTTTGAGCATCATACTGGTGCCAAATCCCATTCCACAAAGTGTTGCAATGCGCATCATTTCCTCCTGAGGTTTCGTCTTATCAAAATTCATCAACGATAGCGTGGAGCAGGTCGCGATCGGTTTGGGCAGAACGGATTTTCTGAAGGTAACAATGATCTGCCAGCAGTTCTGCCAAGGCTTTGAGAGCTGCAATGTGGGCATGTTTATCAATAGCGCCAAAGGCAATTACGATATCCACCGGGTCATTTTCGGAATGGCCAAATTCAATTGGGTTGGAAAGGGTGATGAGGCCAACACTCGGTGAGAGAACGCCATCATCCGGGCTGGCATGCAGCAGAACAATCCCGGGTGCGATGACGGCGTAAGGCCCCATCTCCTTGAAAACACGCTTCATGGCGTTGATATACGCAGGTTTGACTTTTCCAGCATTGACCAAAAGTTCTCCTACCTGCTCGACCGCTTCTTCCCAGGAGGAGGGGGATTTTTTTGATCGAACTGTATCCAGGGAGATCAAATCTTTCAGGTCAAAATGGTTTTGGTCTCTATTCTCACTCATTGACGATACCTACCTAAATAACATTTTCAGACTTCAATTATTTCAATACCCATACGACGGATAGCCTGGATAATATCTCTTGGGCCACCAACGCTGGTGACGATTTTCTTGGCAGCGGTTATTGGAGCGGTTCGAATGGCGGCGACATGACCTAACTTTGTGTGGTCTGCAGCGATAATGACATTCTTACTGAGGGTAAGGATGGCTTGGTCGGTGATGAGTTCTTCCATATGATCGCTAGTCAGACCCTTGACGGGGTCAATGCCCCGAATACCAAGAATGACTTTATCCAATACTAGCCCGCGGAGGCAGTTTTCAGTGAAGGGACCGATGAGGGACAACTCGGAGCGGCGTAAGGTCCCACCAACGACTGTTACGGTGATTGGGTAATGGTAGAGGGCATCAACAATGTTGAGGGCGTTGGTGTAAACGGTCAGGTTTCGATGAGAGGAAAGAGCTTCGGCAACAAGCATCATGGTCGAGCCTGAACCGATAAAGACTCTCTCGCCGTCTTTAATCAGGCTGGCAACTTTTTGGGCAATGCGAATTTTGGCTTCCAGCATGTCGTGGGTGCGCTCCAAAACGGGGGCTTCGTCGCCGCGGCGTTCTTTCTTGAGCAACGCCCCACCATGAACGCGTTCGAGATAGCCGCGTTTTTCGAGTTCATCTAGGTCTCTACGGATGGTCATCTGAGAAACGTGAAATGTTTCGGAAAGGCTAACTACTTCCGCTTTTCCGGTATCTTCTAAAAGCTTGAGAATTTTCCGGTGACGTTCTTTCTTCAGCATAATCTGAACTATCTTGCTCAGATAGACGATCATTAATTCTGACCACTGCGCTGCGCAGAAATAACGTAGCGCATATATATACACATACTTATTATAGAAAATATAGGATTTAAAAGCAACATAATACAACATTATCGCACAATATAAGTGTTAGATTGTGAAATATTCTGATAAACTCAGATGGTAGTGCCCTAACAACTAGTTTCGGGATATATCAGGATAACACCCTGGTTCAGAAGGAACAGGAAATAACATTGAGAGCGGACGAAGGAGTCCGCTCTCATTTCTCCCATAGTCTCATTTTCGGGGTTGTTTACCAAGCAGCCAGCTTAAAGAGATTATGCGATTGGGCCGATAGTTTCAAGGTTTCTTGCCACCTGAGCCCCCGCCTGAGCCTGGATTATTGCTCCCGCTCTCGGGATCAGGGTTGCTGCCGCCACTTCCAGGATTAGGGTTACCGCCGCCACTCCCAGGATCGGGGTTGCTGCCGCCACTCCCAGGATCAGGGTTACCGCCGCCACTCCCAGGATCGGGGTTGCCACTTCCGCTGCCCGGCACAGGGTTGCCTGTGCCTGTCCCAGGAGCAGGATTGCCCCCGCTGCCCGGCACAGGGTTGCCTGTGCCTGT
>DAOTZA010000166.1:0-54739 GCA_034434515.1 Anaerolineales bacterium
TAAGGAGCGGGTTTGGGTGCGCTGTAAGAATAGACCTGCCCAGTCCCCAAAAACGTGTGCAAAAATAGAACCAATTAAGTTCTGGGTGAGGACCGAAACAAATGTCAACACAACTGCAAACGTTGTAACCGGCAATAATGTGTTCAAAGCGAACCCCTGCCACATCCGTTTGCCGCGCAACTCAAAGCTATCAATCCAATAGGGAAGGTGCCAGATGATATTCAATAACGGACAGACAATGATAACCCACCATCCGAAATCGTTCCACAGAATTGCGGGAAAAAACCACCGCATCATCAACTCTTCCACAAAGCCGGGATAGATGAATAAGTACGCGATTGTCTTCGTAAATGAAAACCAATCTTCACCATACCATTGTTGCACATTTTGCCAAAAGTATCCGAGTGACAGGCGAAGCGAAAAAAACGATAGGATTATCAAAAGCACTCCCAAGCCCAGCGAAGACAACCAGTTCAGCCCTCCCATAAAGAGCAACCATAGTTGAACTCTGGCAAAGACCAGCAGGATGCCAAGAACAAACAATCTGAACAGGTAATGCGGTTGAATCCACCACCAGAAAGCCTGATTAGGAATTTTAATAAAGGATTTTGCTGGTGAGAGCCAAAAGACCCATTCAAGGATCAAAAACAGAACAAACGAAATGCAGGCAATGATTAGCTGGTTACTCACCTTTTTTCCAAATTCTATCCCGGTTGACGGACAAAACAACCGCAATCTTCGAACAAAGGTATTGTCTATGGCAGAAAGCCCCTATAATTTGCCACTTTGTGGAACAAATAGCCGCTAGATACGCCCATAACCGGCTCAAAGTGGGAGATTATTAATTGGACAGCTAAATCCGGCACAACCTCTCTTCAAAAAACGGCTTGGGGAAGGGGACTTATGCCCACCCAGTTTTGCCAATTAGCGAGTGAGCAGCGGCAGATACGTGCACGAGCGAGGCGACGGTTGCGGGTCTTTCAGCAGGATCACCCCAACCAATGGCGCAATCGAAAACTGCTCTCCTACGCTCGCACGCTCCGGCTCTTTGAAGTTCTCATGCTCAAGCAGACGCGCTTTGCCACTCGGAACGCGAACGGTCTTTGCTTGCAAAGTCGGATTGACCACCACCCAGCCGCGCTCAAACTCCCTCTGCCACAAGCCACTGCTCAGCTTTTCGGCACTCTGGAGCGGCAAGCCCAAGTGTAAATAGCGTGGATCGTACTCTTCGAACCAGAATGTGCCACGATATTCCCACATCGAGAAGTAAAAATAGGCATTCTGGCGCTGCGGTTCGTATCCCAGCAGGTAGCTGCCCAAACTGTACCACAACCATTTCCATCCCGTCTGACAAACCCCATCGGCGCAATAGGTGTTGTCCATCGCTCCGAATGGGTTGTTCTCGCTATACCCCGGCGGTAAGTTGACTGAAATAATCGAGTAAGACGTTGGGTTCTGAAGTGCCCGCAGTTTTTTCTCCCATTCATTTAGTTGAGTCCTGCCCGTGCACAAGAAACCACACTCCTCCATCGCCATCACACCCAAGCGTTGATATAACTCATCCTGGGCTGGGTTACCGACTCGCCAAGCATTTACACCGAACGCCAGGTTGCGCTGCCGAAAATAGGGCACCGCCTGCTCCAGAAACTCGTGATAATGCTGGCGCCACAGTGTTTGATTATAGGCGCCGTTCTGATAGTAACTCGCCGGATGATCAAGCTGTCCACAACTCCCGTTGCTATAGGAACGCTCGGCACACCAGCGATTAGCCCATGAAACGGAATACTGCATCCCGTCAGCAAATATCCCATCCGTATAGGTGCCTTTCATGTTGTTGATAAAGTTCACCCAAATATCCTCATAATTGCGGCGCATCCAGTATTCTTGCCAGTTCCGATTGCCAATCTCCATCGCCCGTTCGACCGGATACGGAAGCGCCACCAGATAATCGCCTGAGAAAGCGCCCAAAGCTGTCCAGCGATCAGCGGTCCCCTTGCCATGGTTTTGCTTGATCCAATCCCACCCATCTCCAACTGCCCCCCAATAAGCGGTAATGTACTGCCCAGGCCCCATGCGATAGAGCATGATTCTTGTGCGCGGGTTGAGCGTCTTAATCGCCTGAAAGGCGTTGGGCGGCTTGTTACACCATTTACTGGTGTAATGGTTACTTGGATTGGTGATAATTAGATCAAACCTGGCTGCCTCTTCTACGGGGTAGCAGCTATTCGGGCGCGCTCTTGCAAAGGTTCCGTACAACACTTCAGCGGTGTAGACAAAAGGAAAGGGATTGCAGGCTGAGTCCGCCGCGTTGACTGAGGGGGTAGCAATCACAATCCTGCTGCGTCCGACGGAGAGCAGGCAAACGGCCGCCAGAGAAACCACGATAAATAAATTCCGCACCCTGCGGCTGAGCGCTAAGTAGGATCGAGACGAGGCGTCCATCTTTCACCCTCTCTTCTACCAAAACCTTACCAATGCTTGCTTCCATCTTCAATCCTACCACCTTCCTGCACTCAGAAGTAGCGCCTGACAAAATTGTTAGGTGATTAGATGACTACTTTAAGGGGTTGCGGTCAGGAAATCAAGCCGAGTTTTTGACTTTGGTCTGCTGAGGTGGATGGGTCACCAGACTCCAGGGATTTTGGCGCAGAAACTCCTCCACCACAGCCACAAAATCTCGCATGCGACAGAGAGAGACAAAACCGTAATTGAGCGGCCGACTTTGCCATTCCCCGCGTTGCTCTAACCGTTGCTGAACCGGGTGCAAATCGATCTTGGGGTCTAAATCTAAATCGCGCACATACATGCGATAGACGCGTTCCTCCCATCTCTCGCCTATGCGCACCTTGCCGCGAAATTCCTTCCAGTACCGATATGGCACCCCCACCCGCTGTTCAGCGTAATGAAGCAACGAAATTGCCTGGACACCGGCGCCGAAAAGTAAAATTTTGAAATCCAGCTCCACCATGCGTTCAAAAGCCGAGCCCGCATCGAAAGCGCCAGCCGTGTGCCGGGCGGCGAGGTCTTGAGCAAAGCGCCCGATAGCTGCTACCGACTGAAGCGGGTGAGGCGTGCGCTGCGCTAAGGGGTGCTGGCGCACCAGTTCGGACAAACTCCCCATACCGACCGAAGGTGTTGTCTGGCGGTCAAAGGGCTCGCCGCGGGCAAAGGCAAAGTTAAAGGTCGGCACGACAAGCGTCCCATGGGATGCTTCAGGGGTTGGGTCGAGCAGGTTGATCCCCAGCGTGTCTGCCAACGCCTGCAAAACCATCTCCACCCCACCCTCGGGCTTGCCCAGAAAGTGCAGCGCTGAATGCACCATCACCCCATCGCCGCGCTGCAAACCGACCGATTGGAGCGCTTCTAACAATGCGCCGCAGGATAACGCTTTCACTCTACATATTCATCCCAAAGTAAGCGACCAACGCGAAATTCAAGTTTAAAGCCCATGCGTTCGTAGAGCTTCCAACTGGCTTCATTATCCCGCAGCACTTGAATCTCAACCGAATGCACTCCCTGATCGCGCAACCAGTTGAGCGCCAGACGAGAGAGCTTATCGCCAATCCCCAGGCGGCGCGCCTCGGGTTCAATCCACATATCGCTCAATTCGCCAACCAGTACGCCTCCCATATAAGCTGGCACGCGTTTGATGCGACAGAGCATAAATCCAACAACGCGCCCTTCCAACTCGGCAATATCTACCCGGCTAAAGCGCCCCAGCGTACGCCGAAAGGAATCCAGCCAAACCTCCCCGACGTTTTCGGGGTGGGGTAAGCGATAGCCCACTTGATAGAAAAACTGATTGAGCTTGTTGTAGAACGCGATCAAAACTGGAAAGTCAGCCTCGGTGGCTAATCGGTAGTGGACAGGGGTTTGGGTTGTTTCGCTCATTGAAGAATCTCCTGCATGGATGGCGGCCATCGGGTCTGGTCAAAACCAAACTGGGCTAAATAGGCAAAAGCAATCCGCTCTAAACCAAAGGCAACACAGCCGGTGTGAGCGGGCGTGCCATCTGGCAAGCGGATGTTCAAGTGCCGACCGAAGAAATCCTGATGATAATTGTACGAACCGACGGCCAGGGTGCTATTTTTAAAGGGTAGCCTGGCGCGGATTTCGTACTTCAACTGGAAAGCGCTTTGGAAGGCAGCTTGTTTGCGAAATTCGCCGATGAAAAAGGGATCATTGGCGCTTTCCACCCGGTAGGCGAAGCCGATTTCCTCAAAAACCCCCTGCATCCTTTGTCTGGCAACTTCGCGATTTTCCAATACAAAGTCTTTGCTTCCCACAAAGATCACTTCGCGCATGGTGAAATTCCACAGGCGCTCTAAAGATTGCAGGTTGAGCGACTCGTAGCGGAAGCAGTTGCCTACTGCGGTCGCGGTTACTCCCTGCTGGGGCAGGATTTGATCCGCCAGGGTAAAGTATAAATGGTAGCAGACGGCTGGGGAGAGCAGGGTTTGAATGGGAGCAAAGCGCTGCATGGGGACATTCAGGTTGCCGTGCTCATCGCAGGCGGCGTTTTCTGCAAAGGCGTCAATTTGATCCAGATCTGGGGTTAAGTGGGTCGCAAAAGATAAGGAATGGGGAAAGGCGCGAAAATATCCCACCCGTTCCAGATAGCGAGCTGGGATCAGGGTCGGGAAGCGATAGGGTTGGGCTGAAAACGAAGCGGCTAAGTCCAGAAATCGCCGTTCAAAGGTGTCGATCAGACGGGTCAACAAAGGCCCCAGGGTGTAAATCCCGTCTGCTTCTCGACTGATTTCGCCCCGATGCACCAGTTCAGGCAGTGGATCAGTGGTGAAGGGAGTTGGGCGATCGAGGTGGTCTTCAAGGACCTGCACCTTGGGGCGGATGGCTCCCTGCGCCATCGAGACGATCACCCGTTGGACTTTCTCCTCGAGCCGCAATTGTTCTCCATCCGCAAGGGGCTGCTTGAGTTCTAAGACAATTTGATCTCCCGCAGGCGAAATTTGAGCGGAGACAATGCGTTCATCAACATAGGCAAGCTTGGAGTGCACTTCTCCGATCAGATGTACCGGAATGGCAACCGCCGGGTTAATTTTGAGCGTTGAAAGGTTCATGAGGTAGCTCCAGAAGGGTGATTTTCGAGATATTGGCGGATGGCTTCGAAGCTGGTTAAGGTAGCAATGGTGTCGGCATTAATCTCAACGCCAAAAAACTCTTCGAGGCGCATCATCACTTCCATATGACCCATCGAGTCCCACTGCGGCAGGTCACCGAAAGCGAGGTCGGGAGTAATCTCATCGAGTGGCACCTGTAAGGCAAGGGAAAGCGCCTCACGGATGCGCTGGGCAAGGTCGGAGGAGAGGGCAAGCTCGGTCATGAATTAGCTCCAAAAAAAGAAGGTTCCAGCAAGGTTATACATGGATCTAACGGTGTTTCAGCGTAGATGAACAACCAGACACTTCTACAGGAAACACCCCAGATTATAGTCTATCTTCTCAGAGCGATTTTATTGATCTTGTAACTCAGATGTTCGCTTAACTTTCAGCACCCCTACGCTCTGATATTGCGGATCCCATTTTCCCCACGGCATTCCATTCTCTCCAGAGCGGAAATAAAAGCTGGCGAGGTTCTCGCGTAATTCAGTGCACGCCCGTAACTTTTCCATTAACTCCGCATAGCAGGCGTAGTTGGAAGGGGCTTCTGGTGTAAGGTCGAACGCGCGGCGCAGGGTGGCTTCGCTATAACACCACCCTTGTGAGGGTTCATGAAACCAATCCCGATCCGCAGCAGCCCCAAGCGTGGCGAGCAGGAGACCGCCTGGTTTCAGCACCCGCATTAATTCCTGAACAACCTGAGGCAAACGATCTGGCGGGTTATGTTCCAAGGCCGAGAGAGCCACCACGGCATCGAGGCAATGATCCGGAATATCCGTGAGCTGGCTGAGGTCCTGATTGTAAATCCATACGCTTCCCTCACCGCTGCCATTTGCCATCCAGGTGTTTTCCTCACCCCTACCCCTTTCCGACCAGAGGTTTCCCTCACCCCTACCCCTCTCCCTAAGGGAGAGGGAATTTGAGGTAAGGGGTGTGGACTTCCAAAAACCACTCACCACCTGCTTCATAGATCCAAAGCGCATTCTGAGCGAATCGTTTTTTCGCCAGGCGTTCAGCAAAGCAGACAGGGGTGGATTCAAATCCATTTGTCGAAGCCCTTTCACCTTTGTCCAACGCCGGAAGCGCCACGGCAAATCGGCGCGGCTTGAGCGATCAACGCTCAGCACCGTAGCTCGGTGAGCGGCTAAAAACCACTGCAACACACCCGTGCCAGCGCCGGCATCCATGATGACTTTGCCGCTCACCTCCCCTAAATGGGAGAGAATCCAGGCTAAATCCAGCAGGTAATGCCAGCCAAATTCGAGCCGCAATTGACGAGCGATGGTTTTCAGCTCTTCGACTAACGATCGATGCTGATCCAGTAAATCCACCGCTAAGATTTCAATCCTGTCCATAAACGCTCCATTCCAATTCGTCGGACAATAAGAAATCTCCCTTGCCTTCAAATCCATCCAGAATCGTCCGAATGGTCGGCGAACGCTCCGCCAGGAGGTCTTGCCAGCCGAACTCTCGCAGTTGCACAAAGCCAGGCCGGTTTGCGGCTTGCAGGTAAGCTCCGAACGGCAGAGAGGCGCGGTAGAGTTGGTAGTACAAGAAACGCCGCGCGTTGCGTTGAAATTGGGGCGGCAGTGCAATTTTTTCAATCGTCAGCATTCCTTCCGCCAGGCGCTCGAATTCATCGCTGGACTGGGCAAAGAAGACCATCGGGTACTGGGTATAGCGTGCTCTAGCGGCACACAATACCGGCACTGAAAGCAAGGCAGCTTCTAATCCAATCGAAGAATTGTACACCATCAGGAATTTCGACCGCTGGATTAACTCATAAGAACTGAGATATTCTTGCGAATCGATAAAAATCACATTTGACAACTTGTTCACTGCGTTGGCTTCCACCCAACCGCGCACGCTTTCGCGGGCTTGTTTTGCCGTGCCAGGCCGCATCTCATCTGGATGAGCACGGATGACGAACAGGGTCTCTGGATGTTCGCGGATGATCTTCAACACCTGGTCGAGCCAGTGAAACATGTGCCGAAAGGCTACATTGGCATGAACCTGACTGGTATCATACACCACATTGGTAAAGATTGGCACGATTTGGCGGAATTGAGCGGCTTTGTGCAGAAAAGCCTCATCCAAACCCTGCATCTGCGGCCAGAAGCGAATGCCAGCCATGGTGAACTTGCCCTGAAAGCGTTTTTCCAAATAGGCATCCAGGCGTTGATTCTGGCGTTCATTCAGTTCAAATGAGGCCGGGATGTAGATCGGATAGGCAGTGGCTTCCCCATCGGTAAAGAAAGCCGAAAACGGTTGAAAGCCCACTTCCTGGGTAACTACCCGAACGCCTTTTTGCATGGCGACCCAGCGGGCAGTCGCCTCAGGATACAGGATGCCGTTGAAGATCAAGCAGGCAAGCGGTTGTTCTTTATCTAACAGCTCATTGAAATGGAGTGCAACGCTAACCGCCGAAAGAAGATACTGCCGAAGGAGAAAACGGGTAGGTTCATCATCGGATAAATGATGACAACGCAATGCCCAACGGATGGAGGGTAAAACGAGTTTACCCAGCGGGATCGGCTCACTGAACAAGGGAGAGGAATAATCGAATTCGCTTAGCGCTTCGATATCCAGTTCTTTCAATTGCTTTGCTAAGGCTGAATCAGGTTGATAACGGAACCAGTGCGTCTCAAAGGCTTGGGTAAGCCGCCTGGTCTGGGCAATACAGGTTTCACATGGCGGGGTTGAATAATAATCGCGGCGGTTCGTGCCAAGCACACAGGGAAACATACCTGCCTGACAGGCAAACTGAACGATGCGGTAGCCGCCCAGCTTCAATCCCAAAGCGGCTAACAGGGTAAAGGCAGCATTCTGGCTAAGGGCAGAGAGCCGAGAAGAGGCGTTGAAAACGACAACGGTAGGTAAGGTTTTTCCCCGCGGGGCATGCGCCTGCACCTGACGGGCAAGGCGCTTCAAGCGTTGACGGTTTTGCCAACCCGCCCAGCGAAGTTGAAGGTTTTTCAAAAAGGGTCTGTTCATCGCCAGACCTCCACTTGAACCAATAAAGCCCCTGTATTGTCGGTCAGGCATCGTCTCGCTCGATGATCAGGTGAGTCTGGCGGTTGATTTCTTCGAGGCTGGCACTGCGCGCCTTTTCCAATCGCTCAGCACGGTTGCTGAATTGCGTCATGGCATACTCGATAAAGTCATCTTCAACCAGGCCGAATGGGACAACCTCATAAGCAGCAAAGGCGTCGCCGATCACGCCGACGGCAAAGGGTAACAAGGCGTTCATCTGGTTCTGAAGCGCATCCCACAAGTCGGGATGCTCAACAATCAGGCGCGAAAGCAGATAGATGCCATAAGCGATGTGACGCGATTCATCTTGTTTGAGCAAGGTGATGCCGTGGCGCAAGCCGGGCAACAGGTCGCGGCGCTGCAGGGCTGTGAAGAAGGCCTGATAGCCAGTTTCAGCGAGCACTCCCTCCACTACCATATTATAGGTCACCGAAGCGCGAATTTGGGCTGTTGGCGAGGGATCATCCTTCAGAGCAAGCAAAGCGCCAGGCAGGGCATGATAAAAAATCTGGCGATAGTTTTCGGTGTGATAGCGTTCGAGAGTTTGACCGCCCTCCGCTTTCTCAATCGGAGAAAAGACCGCAACTTCATCCAGAAAGCGACGGAAAAAGTCGGTGTGTTTGGCTTCTTCAAAGAGAAACGTCGTTAAATATAAGGCTTCTTCCACCCGTCCTTCGGCAGCAATTACGCTCATCAGCGGCAGCAAGTCGAGCGTAACTGCTTCCTCGCCTGAGACAAACATCGCCAGCAGCCGCCAGATCAGATCCTTTTCTGCGACAGTCAGCTCCGACCAATCGAGCTGATCCTTAGAGAAATCGATGTCGGATGGATTCCAGATGCCTAGCTTTTTGGCGCGCTCATACAGGCGCATGGGGGGCAGGTTGCGGTTCAAGCCGCGGGTCGTGGTTGTAAATGAAAGATGAGCCATGGTTCCTCCATAAGTTGTCAGGGCATATCATACCCTAATAGAGACAAATCATGGCAGAGTTGGCGAGAGGGTCACTTCAGGCACAACCGAGCTAGGAGGCAGAGGATTTAGACTTCGATAAAAATTTAAGCGAACCACGTCCAACGAACGACTTCTGGGTATCAATAAAAAACCCTCGCCTTTGTCACTCACCGCCACACTGCGCAGGATGGGATAAAACATCTCTGCGAGCGGAACGCGGGCAACCGCCTGAGTGATCCCATCCGCACCGATGTAATGCACCGTCTGATCAACCGTTATCTCAGGCAGAAATTCAACCACATCTTCTCGCACAACGGTAAAACTGCCATCCCTAAAGACCTTGAGCAAAGCCAGGCTGCCAGAACCCATTGTCAGGCGAGTTTCATAGCGGACGTCACCAGCCATCATCGCTCGGATTTCGGGCGAGCCCGATTCAATAATCTGATAGAATTTGCCAGCGCAATTGTAACCGCTTGCCTGAGCATCTGCAGGGTTATTACGAAGATCCTGCAACCGAACTAAGCGAAACCCACCTTCTAGTTCTAAGAGAACGCTACCATCACAGTCTATCGCAATGCCGGTCAGACCCTTATCGATGCCAAAGCCTTCTGGAATGTCATCGCTGGCAAGCAACTTTCCATCAAAGGAAAGCTGGTTGACCCGATAGCGTGGTGGTGAAAAATCCAGGCTAATTTCGAGCAGAATCAGTTTCTCCTCATCAGCGCGCACGTCGCTCACATTGACAATTCCCAACTCAGAAAGTTCAACCTGATTTAGCAATTTGCCGGTCTGATCAAAGTTAAGTAGCCGATTGGCAATCGGGTCGGCGATGAGAAAAGTCTCATCAGGCAATAGCGCCAGGGCATTTGGGCCGGTGATGGGCATCTCGGGAATATCTACCCCTTGATACTGGATCAGGTTCTTTTCGCCAACCGGGATAGAAAAAACGATCGTGTAGAGGTCACCGGCCTGCTCCTGGATCAGCGGTCGACCGATTGGCGGCGTTGCCGTCGTTGGTGTGGGTGAAGGTTCAAAAATTGGTGAGGGGACTACGGTCGGAGTGACAATAATAGTAGGCGTTGGTTCAACCGGCTGTGCGGTTGGCGTTGTTTCCAGAGGGAAAGGAGTTGATGGAAGACTTGAGATCTGGCAAGCTGAAAAAGCGACAACGAACAGTGCAGAGAAACACAGTCTTCTTCTCATTACGGACTCCCCGGTTTACAAGGTGTGAACAATAATAATACAAAAAAAAAGACGATTTGCGTTAAATATTGTTAATATTTGAAAATTCGCAATATTTGAGGTTCGTTATGCGCTTTGAAATAGGCTTCGGAGAGGCGTTGAATGGCGATCAGAAAGCCCTCTCCCTGCCGCTGATGCCCACGCCAAATTTCGGGGATCATTGTGCCGTGATAGTCGCCGATGACGCGGAAGAATTGCACCCAATCAATCGTTCCCTCTCCGATCTGCAAGCCCTCCCCATCCAGCCCAGAGGCATCCGAGAGGTGTAAATGACCGATGTAGGGCAACAAAACACGCACCTGCTCAAAGAAATCCACATGCGCCCAGTTACAGTACAGCTTACTATGCGAGGTATCGAAACAGATTTTTAAGCCCAACGGCAGGATGAAATCGCGAATCTCTTCTGCATCCATGAAGGCGTTAGTCAACCACTGACCGCCAAAATACCAGGGATGGGGTGGCAGATTCTCCAATAACAGTTCCACTCCGTCGCTATCGATCTCCTCTAACGAGCGGCGCAGGTTGTCATACAACATCTGCTTATCGCGGATGGGGTGATCAAGGCTCATCGCTCCAGGATGAACCACTACTTTTGGCATGCCGACAAAGTGAGGCGCCATCTCACGGGTCAAGCGAATGGTCTTTTGCACCAGTTCCACCGAGCCTTTGCGTTGCCATTCATCGCGCGCACACAGATCAACCAGGGTGCGATCCCAGAACTCAGGGGCATGCACCACCAGCTTTAGCTCATAATCGCCACCCGGGTAGTGTTCCTCCAAGTCTTGATCGGTAAAGTGATATTCCAACATGCGCGGCTGATAGGCCAGTAACTCGTGCGAATCGCGAAAGCGCACCGTAAAACCGTAATCCATTGGCAGGGTATGCCTGGCATCCAGCTCAAATTTGACTCCCAAATCGCGCTCCAGGAATGGTTCATCTTCCTCAATTACCCTTTCTGCCACCCTACCGACTAATTGTTCGTAGTGTTGGGGTGAAAGGCCCAAAGCTGGACCTTTCACCGTAATTTTGTCGCGGGTGATGACTTCCCCAATCTCGATCCGTTTGGCCGCCACCAGACTCTTGCCTAATACTTCGCGATTCAATATCTCACCGCGCGAGAAAAATTTTTCTTCGCCGGTGCCAAGGGCAAGCGCCACCTGACGGATATCGCGCACCATTTTCTTAAACCCTTGCGGTTCGAGGCTGGCGGCATGATCTGGACCTTCCATCGTGCGATCGAGGGTGAGATGACGTTCGATAATCGAGGCGCCAAGCGCGGCCGCCACGGTCGAGACTGCGATGCCGCGTTCATGTCCCGAATAGCCTACCGGCACACCAAAGCGGCGTAACTGATCCATAAAGCGCAAATTGATATCCTCGAAGGCGGCCGGGTAGGTACTGTTGCAGTGCAGCAAAGCAAACTCCACATTCCGTTGCTTGAGGAAATTCACCGTAAACTCCACCTCGTCCATGCGCGACATGCCTGTTGAGAGGATCAGCGGTTTCCCTTTCGAGGCAAGATGGTCTAACAGAGGCAGATTGGTTAGATCGGCGGAAGCCACCTTGTATGCCGGCATGCCCAGCGTTTCGAGAAAATCAGCGCTTTCAGGGTCAAAGGCTGAGCAAAGGAACGTAATGTTGCGCTTTTGACAATGCTCGACAATCGTGTAAAAGTCGTGCTCGGGAAGCTCGACCTGCTGTAAGATCGGTAACAGATAGCGCAAGGTTTTTTCGCCGGCATTGGCGTTTTCCAGATATTTTTTAGCGTAGAGTTTGTCCAGTTTGCGCTTTTGGAATTTAACCGCATCCGCGCCGGCATCGGCAGCGATATCGATCAGTTTCAACGCCAGCGCCAGGATACCGTTATGGTTGACGCCAATTTCGGCAATAATGTATGTAGGCTGACCGTCTCCGACCAAACGGTCACCAATTTTTATCACGGGCATAGAACACTCCTGAAAAAGTCATTTGATCGCTGAATATGTCCACCGCAAAAACGTATCGGGTGAGGATCGGGCGGGCATTGCTCTCCAACGATGAATATTTTCACCTACCCTTTGAACAAAGCTTTTAGACTGCCTCTCTGCAGGGTAGTTATTAATTGTACTTTTTTCTTGAGCCAAGGGGGTTAGGGTTTCTTAAAGTGAGAGAAGGGGAGTTAACTTAACAGGTGGGGAAAGGACATCGCATCGTCCCGCAGGTTGTCCAAGGGGCGCTTTTGGAGACAGCATCGAATCGTCGAAACGGTTGGCTTACCAGTTCAAGTGCAGATAGCGGTCGGGTTCAAAACCTAAATCGTCCCAGGTAATTTCACCACTTTCCAGCAAACGTTCAGCGCGTTGCCAGTCAGCTTCGGAGTCTATATCAATCCAGTCAGAGGGAGGCAAGATCAGCGGTAAGATGCGCTCACCGCTCATCGAACGTTTTTCCAGAATTGTATCGCTCCAGATTGCATCCACGTAGCCGGTTTGCCAGTAGACTGTCGGCAGAACCTGACGAGGCAGGTTATAGGCTTCCGGAAAATCGGTCTCAAGCAGAGGACGCAAATACCCTTCCGGGTCGATTTGCCACATCTTATAAGGATTTTGGAAAGGCTCAATCACTGCCCGCACCGAATCGGCTTCGGGCTGAAGCAACAGCTTGTAAACCGCCTGGTCGATATGCGCTACTTTGCGCAATGGCGAGGTGGGACGCAACTGCACCACAATTTGCGGGTGATAGTTGTCATGCTCAGCTAACCACTGCAAGGCGTGCAGGAAAACCGGCAGGTCGGGCGTGTCATCCTGGGCATATTCAGCAGGGCGGAGGAAGGGCACTTCAGCGCCATACTGGCGGGCAAGCGCAGCAATTTCCTCATCGTCGGTTGAGACAATCACCCGCGTCACCGTCTCGGCTGCCAGGCCAGCAGCAATGCTATAGGCAATCAGCGGATAACCGTAAAAAGGGCGGATGTTCTTGCGCGGGATACTTTTCGAGCCACCCCGCGCCGGGATTAAGGCTAAGACTTCGGTCTGTAGTTCCATATCAGTTCCCTCACCAGGCGCTCCAGCCGCCATCAACAATTAAGTTAGCGCCGGTCATGTATTGTGAGGCGTCTGAGGCTAAAAAGAGCAAAGCGCCATTCAGGTCATCTTTGTGCGCCATGCGCCCCAGCATAGTCCGGGCAGAGTAGGAATGGACAAATTCATCGTCGTGCTGGTTATAAACTCCGCCAGGGGTAAGGGCATTGACGCGAATATTCTGCCTGCCATAGTAGGCAGCCAGGTAAGCAGTCAATCCTAAAACGCCAGCTTTGGTCACCGGATAGTAGGCCGGTTTATATTGCGGCGGTTGACCACTGTGCTGGTAAAGCCTTTGATCTGGAGCAGTGAGGGCATAAATTGAGGCAAGGTTGATGATCACGCCTTTGCCCTGCCGCAGCATGGAGGGAATGACCGCCTGGCAGCACAAAAACACTCCCGTCAGGTTAACCGCCAGGGCTTGATTCCACAGCTCGATGGGATAGTCCTCGAATGTGTTGGAGTGTCCGCCGTGTTGCGGGTCAAATTTTGGGTCTAAGGCAGCGCTGTTGACCAGGATATCCAGTCTGTTGTAGATGCTCAAGGTCTGAGCGACCATGGCACGCACCGAGTCGGGAGCGGTGACATCTACCTTTACAGACACGGCTTGCCAACCCTCGTCTTGCAGGCTTTCCGCTACCCTCTGGGCAGCGGTTTCGTCAAGGTCAGCCACAACCACCCCGGCGCCAGCTTCGGCAAGCGTGCGGCAGAACTCATTGCCCAGCAAGCCTGCTCCGCCGGTCACGATTGCCACGCGCTGATCCAGTTTGAAGCGGTCAAAAATCGAAGTGTGAGACATGGCTTGGCTCAATATCCTCCAAAACCACAGTTTGTCATCTGGGTCTCGGCTTACCTACCCAGACTCATCAAACTTTAGTAGCACTCACGATTGTTGTTACACACGGGCGAAGCAACCGGGCAACGCAAAGGCGCATTCGGTTGACGCATATAGTAAGCATTTTGTTCATCAAGGATAAAAACGGCCAAGGCATTTATGCCAGAGCTGTCGCAGCAGGCGAGCACTACAACATCAGCAGCATGGGGAAAGTAGCGGGGAGGCTTCGACAAGGGGAGAATAATACCTTGTTCTCCATCTGCGCCAATCAACATAAACGCCAGACGCGGGTAGTCAAGAATATGATAGGGATAGCCTCTGGGGGTCTCTCCATCCCCTTGGAAATAATGCCGAGGGTAAAGCGCCCGGCCGTGTAAGACAACAGCTTTTGAACTCTGAAGAAAAGCCTGGATAGTCATTTCATCTAAACCAGCTTGTTTCTCCAATCCTCTTTCCTGTAACAAAAGCAGCTTTGCCTCTAACGAAGTGGGAAAATAGCGAGGTGGATAAAGATATTCTGAAAGAGGGATCAGCACACCAATAGCCACAAGTGCGATAAACGTCCGTCCTATGTGAGCAAAGGGTAGTCGGTCAGCCGGTAAAGTTAGTAAACCCGAAAAATCATCTGTTCTATTATCTGTTTGCGCTAAACCAAATCCTAGCCGCAACCAATTAAATAGCTGCGCTGCACCCAGTAGAAAATACACTAGCACCACCCAATCAATTGGGACGATGTATCGGCCGCCCGAAGTACGCGCAAACGCATTTGAGGTATTGTAGAAAACAAATACCAGCAAAGGAATCCAGCCCCTCCACTTTTTCTTTTGCCAGGCAGCGCCAATGCCTAGAGCGATCATAGCCAAATAAATACAGAGAAACACCAATGCCCCACCCGACATCGTTCCATCCCACTCCGCTTTCCAGAAGGGAGCCACATTTTTTACCAGGGATCGCAACTCATCAAAAGCGAATGAATGAGGAAGAATAAATATTGAAGCGATCAAATTGTGAAGAAAGTGAGACGTGACAAATGACAGGAAGGCTGGGATCTTCTCAACGAGAAAAGCATTCCGATCTTCAAGGGAAGATAGGGAAAGTTTGGCATAGCTATTCGATTCATCCTGCAGGATTTTACGGATCCCCAGAGCACTGATCGAGGCAAACAGCATTGGGGTTTCATTTAGTGGAGTTTGCTGATTTGGGGCAGGGGGATATAAGTAGCGCTCGTTGAGCACAGCTTGCATTTGCATAAAATATATACCCAACAAAGGCCCGCCGCGTCGGTAATTACGTACATCCCAAGGCAGAGTGGTCATAAACATTGCGAGTACCATAAACCCTGTAATTAGTAGGCGCCTCTGGAGTGAGGAACGGAGCACAAAAATAGCCAAAAAGATCAAGCAAAAAATCAGCAATAAAACATGGGTTCTAAGCATAACACCCAGCCCAACCATACCTCCCGCCCAAATTGCCTTGTGCAATTGACGATTTGGCTGCTTGAGCCATTGCATCACAAGCAAACTAAAAACCACTAGGACAATAGCGGTAGGAAAATCAGTCAGCATCATTTTCGGTCCAGAAGTATCCACCCAAGGGCTGAGCCAAATGGCATTGCTGCCGCGCCAGATTGTCAACATAGCCAGCAAAAGGCCTAGCCAGCGTCCCCGCAATTCTTTGCCCAGCAAGTACAATAAAGCTGGTAGGATAGCATAGATCGCTGCTTGAACTGCAAGCAGAAGATCATAATCTTGCCCTACCAATCCATGCAAATAGACCAGAAAAGCGATATACAGGGGGCGATTGAAAAACTGTCCGTTGAAAAGGCCTTGTCCAATCAGCGCAAACTGACTGCCAATATCAAAAAGAGCAGCGTCAGAATAAGGATAAAACTGTCTATTGGGATAATAAGGGCCAGGCATAAAATAACTTCGCCGTAACGGAATTGCAGCCCATACCAGCGCCGATATCAACCAGATGACCATGAAGGTCACATTATCGGATAGTAAAACCGGCCTTTGAGAAGCGAAAAGAAAAATTAAAACTAGAGCCAAAAGGCTTAAGAATAACTGCTGAGGCAAGATTGGAATTCCCGCCCCGTACCAGCGATCCTCTGACACACGAATTCCTAGGCCGGTCCAAGAGATAACGAGAATCAGAAAAATAAATCCGAGCAAAGTGCCGGCACTCATCTTGATTAGTTCGGAGTTAGATTGAAAGCTCTCTTGCAAGCGCTGCCAGTGAAAACCATTGCGCCCAAGAAGAGCAAAAAAAAGGAAAAAAGCGCTTACAAAAAATAACCAATAAAGAATCGGCCTAAGTTGGAAAAAATCATCAGCTAAACTACCCAATCGATAGGAAGGTATTCCAATCCCTATCCAACTCAAGAAAAGCAGACTCGCGCAAAACCATCTCAAACATGCACCGCTCTTCCCTTCAGTAGCCAGTTGCCAGAATATTTGCACCTTGTTCTTGTTTATGCCCCAGAGTATTGATAGTGATCCAAAAGTTATTATTGGTAAAAACATGGTTGCTGCTAAGAATAAGCGCGGCAAGGAATACCCCCACAGGAAAGCGTTTTGCGGCTCAGAGGGATTCTGGAGAATCCGAACCAAAACAAGCACTGCGCCAAGAAAAGCGCTCAAGCAAAAAACGAATGAGAGCATAAAACGAGGTAGAAATTTCTCCATCATCATTGAATTTTCTCAAGCCAGATCAGGGCAACAATCGCCACCATTACAGAACCACCGAACAACAAATTGGCCTGCAGAGGCGGTTGAAGTAGTGCGATGAATGCTAGACAACTAAACAAAATAGAGATGACATGCATAAGCATGACCGCGTGCGAGGGAGGTAATCCCAATATTACTAAGCGATGATAGGTGTGATCCTGACCACTCCGATAAAATGGCAACCCCCTGCGAAGTCTAGAGATAACCACTAAAGACGTATCGAAAATCGGAACACTGAGCAATAGAATAGGCACAAACCATGAAGACAGTTGGGAAAAACCGGGTGGTGTATAAACAATGGCTAGGGTAGCTAAAACAAATCCTAAAAACTGAGCACCGGCATCGCCAAGGAAAGTGCGAGCAGGTTGGACATTAAAAAAGAACATTCCGATTGAACTTCCCAGTAATATGGCACTCAAGTTGGCAAGTGTTTGCTGATTTGCCTGCATAGTTACCAATATAAAAAAAGCCGCAGCAATCGCAGTCAAACCAATAACCAATCCATCCATGCTGTCTACCAGATTGAACGCGTTCGTAATCCCTACTACCCATAAGAAAGTAACAAGAATATTGACAAAAAGGGCTTGCCCAAATATACGAACGTAAATTCCGCTCATAATAATAAATAATGAAGTGGCAAGAATCTGACCTGTCAGCTTGCCAAGAACAGAAAGACCCTTTACATCATCCAAAATCCCAAAAGCCAATACCACTAATGAACTGATCAAGATGGATTTTACCTCTGAAGATTGGAAATTGCCGAATATCCACCCCAAGAAAACAACCACAAATCCAATAGCTATCCCACCGATCATAGGTTTAGGAGTGTCATGGATTTTATGAGCGGCGCTTTGCGGGTCGTCAACATAACCAAACAGGAAGGACCATTTGATTAACGGAGGAGAGACTAATAGAACCAACAATATTGACCAAAATATAGGTGCAAAAAGATGCAAGATTGCGTTCATAATAAGCTGTAAGTTCAGTAGATTCGCAAATCAAGTCTCAGTGTGGGGCAGCTATTCCTAGCCAACACCCACAGCCCGCTTTCCTAATCCTTGTCTAGGAAAGTTTGCATAGTTGCCTCAGCAAGCGGTCTCCCAAAGCGGAAGATAACCTCACCTTACACTCACCTCGATTATAACCGCTGGTTTTTTATTTCTCAGATTTCTTTTGTTTTCTGCAAAAACGAACTGCGGTTGTCAAATCCTTTCACCTCTCCTGAATAGCTCAGATAGCTCAAGGCATGTGCCGAGTCGCTCTCAAGGTTTTACCAAGATCGTTTATTTTTGGCTAAAACCGAACCTTTGAGGAGTTAGTGTTCACCTTATTTTGAAAGGATATTCGAGTAATTTCAAGGAGGACTTAATGACTTCAGTACTGAAACGGCATTGTGGACTGCGGAAGCAATACTTACACAGTCCACAGACTTGCGTCTTCTAGGATCGGGTAGAAGGCTCCCGCCCATCGTCCGAACCCATCAAGATGGTTTCCTTGCGTTTGGTGCCGTCGGGGAGCAAGAAACCCTGCTCTTCAAGGTATTGAATGATCAAACGGGCGTTTTCCTCGGCTGTATGGTTTACTGTGTCCAGGGTGATCTCCGGGTCAATTGGCGGTTCGTAGGGGTCATCCACGCCGGTGAAGCCGGTGATCTGTCCTCGGCGCGCCCGCGCATACAGACCTTTCACATCACGCGCTTCGCAGACTTCAATCGGAGTATCAACAAATACCTCGACAAAGCGTTCATCGCCGACCATCTTGCGCACTTCTTCACGCGTGGCGCGGTAGGGGCTGATCGCAGCACAAATGACCGTGCCGCCATGGCGCGCAATTTCACCAGCCACAAAGCCGATGCGTAGAATATTGGTGTCGCGATCTTCGCGAGAAAAGCCCAAGCCTTTGGAAAGATGGGTACGCACCACGTCGCCATCCAACAGGGTGACTTGTCGTCCGCGCTCCATCAGCAAAGAGGTCAAAATCTCAGCCGTTGTAGATTTACCAGCACCGCTCAGGCCGGTGAACCAGATGCAGACGCCCTGGCGGTGGCGGGGGGGATACATTTGTTGCAGGATCTCGGCGGTCTCCTTGCGGGTGAACCATTCGGGTAATTCCTTCCCTTTTGCCAGATATTCTTCGCGCACCTGCGTACCGGAGATCGATAACGTGCGCGCCCCTTCAGGGATTTTGCTGACTTCTTCGTAGCGATCATCATCCGGCAGGTAGATCAATTCTTTGAATTGAACCGGCTTTACGCCCAACTCCTCGGCATATTGCTCCAACATCATTTGGGCTTCGTATGGCCCATAAAAGGGTCGCCCATGGCTATCGTTGCCAGGGCCGGCATGGTCACGTCCGATAATAAAATGGTTCGCCCCATAATTACGCCGGATAATAGCGTGCCAGAGAGCCTCTTTGGGTCCAGCCATCCGCATGGCAAGCGGCAACAAACTCAACACGGTTCGCTTGGGGTCATAATAGTTTTCCACCAAAGCCCGATAGACGCGCACGCGGGTGTAGTGATCGACATCGCCTGGTTTGGTTAAGCCGACGACCGGATGGATCAACAAACTCCCATTGACATCTTCAGCAGCGCGCTTGGTCAGCTCCTCATGAATGCGGTGCATGGGGTTGCGCGTCTGGAAGGCTACCACATTTGAATAGCCCATCTCTTCCAACAACTGGCGCACCTGAGCGGGCGTGCGGCGCAACTCAACAAAGTCATAATACTTGGGCAGATCGATCACTTTCAATTCACCGGAGACGTACACCTTGCCCCAACTGACCATTTCAGAGACCAGGGGATGACGAGGATCGGTTGTCCCCAGCACCAGGCGGGCTTCGCGCAAGGGATCCCAGTGATAGACTTCTTCGATCTGCATCACGGCCAGGGTATTGTTGCGGGCATCGCATAAGGTGATTGCTTCGCCCCAGGTAGGCAACTCATCTTCATTAACCGGAAGCGTAACCGGGATGGGGAAAAGCGTGCCATCGGTCAGGCGCATTTCGGTCAGGACACGCTCATAATCCGCCTTGCGCATAAAGCGATCCAATGGAGAGAAGGCTCCAGTAGCCAGCAATTCCAGATCACACATGGCACGAGCAGAAATTTTGACCGAAGGTAAGCGGGTCGATCGGGCAATTAACTCCTGCCGCTCCTCGCCGCTTACCAGCAAATTGACCAGTTTTCCTCCATAAGGGGTGATGAGTGTGGTTTTGTTTTTTTTGGTTGTCATGCTTTCTATTCCTCTAAGATTGAGATTTTGGGGTTTGATTGATAAGGTTATTTAAAAAAGTGGTGCGTCTTTTGGACTAAAAACAGGTCAGCTTTTTCAATCGCTTCCTGGGATGCACTACCGCTTTCTTGAGAAACTACCAAGTTGCCAGCTCTACAACCCGGCCTTGCTTGGCAGATTGATAAGCGGAAAGAGCTATCCTAAGGGCTTCAATACCATCTTCGAGCGTGCAACGAGGCGATTCCCGTCCTTCAACAACGGCCAAAAAATGCTGCATTTCAGCCAGAAACAGATCGTTGCGTTCGAGGGGCTTATTCGGATCAAGAGGAGAAAAGCTGGGGAATAAATGCAACGGCGCTTGGGTAGTACGATCTTGATCAAATCGGTAAAGGCGTGTTTCCCCGTTGGCATACTCCCATTCAATTGTGCCGCGCGTGCCGATAATTTGCAAATTGTGGTGCGGTGGGCGTTGCAGGTAATCCAGATGAACGCTCCCCAAACTTCCATTAGCAAACCAAAGGCAAATCTCTGCCGTATCTTCCACCTGAATCTCCAAATCTCCAAGCTTGTCAACTGCCGCGAAGACGCGGTTGACATCCCCAAACAACCACCTCAAGTAATCCAGGGGGTGCGAGAGGGTCAAAATCAGCCCGCCCCCCAAATCCGCCCGCGCGCTGTAGCCTCGTCGATAATCTTCCCAGGGATGCCAGGCAGGCAAGTATTCACCCCAATGGGCACGAACGATTAAAGGTCGCCCAATCATGCCGTGTTGAAGCATCTCTTTGATTTTTAACAACCCCGGATGAAACCGGAAATGGTAACCAATCAAGACGCGACAGCCATTCTGCTCAACCAGATTTTGAAGTTGCCCGACTCCCTCTAAAGTGTGTGAAATCGGTTTTTCGATCAGCAGGTGACATCCGCGCTGTGCAGCCGCAAGGGCAATTTCCAGGTGCAGAGCAGTCGGATTGGAGATAATAACCGCATCAGGATCGTGATCCAGAGCAGCAGCTAAATCGGTCTCCTGAGGAAAATGACGCAACTCATCGTCTGGCAACGAACTCTGGTGGGTGCGGTAGAGGAGAATATCCTGCACGCCCAAAACCTGTAAATTCCGCAAATGACGCCGCCCAATCGAGCCAAGACCGGCAATTAATATTTTCATCTGTCTGCGTCCGTTGGATACCCCCACGCCTGGAGAGTTGCGCGGGCTTTTTCGAGAAAGAGGGCCTTTTCTTGAGGTGTAAACAGTTCCCGCCAAGAGCCGCTTTGACCCTTGCGCAAGAGCTGAGCAATCTGAGCAGCTTTCTGATTCTGCCATTCAGCGTCTGGGTTTTCTTGCCTCTCAGCTTGCAAGGCCGGCTCTAAATCAGGTTCAATGGAAGATACTCCCAAAAACCTCCAGACCTTTTGCATTTCTTCCCACACCTTAGCCAGCAAATCCTCATAGCGGACGATCAGAAACCGATCCCCGAATAGTTCTCGTCCCAGAGCGACCGTCGTTTCAACATTCTCGACCCACTCTTCCACGGCGCGCAGAAAACCCTTAGGGGTAAAAATCGACTTCTTACCTTGTAAAAAAGGCTGTGGCTGGCGGATAAATTCATCGCGCAATTGTAAATCCTGCGCAGAAAGATGTTGAGGGGAATCGATAAAAGTTTGAAAACGGTGAGAGAGAATGGTGTCTCGTCCATCTCTGAGAATATAAATCAAAGAAGCATCTGGATAAATAGCATAAGCACGGCGCACAGCTTCACCGTTGACCAGACTGTTAGGACTTTTATCTCCGACAATCGATTTGCCCAGCCGCATGGCTTCGCGCTCCAGGATAAAATCAGCCGTCACCCGCAAGACCACCGGTGAAAGGTCTCGCCCATTGTTCCAGCGATTACTGCGCCGCCCCAGCCACTCCCCAATCGCTTGATCTTGGACAAGCGCAGTGAGAAAAGGTGGACGGGTGAAAAAGTGCGCCTGCCAGTTGCAATGAACTTCGGGATGAACCCGAATCAAGCGCGCTAGGAGCGTCGTCCCGGAACGCGCATGACCAAAGATGAAAAATTTGGGTCGCGGAAAAAATCGCCTGATTTCTTCAATTTCTTCAGTAGTGATCAGTGGAATCGTGCGGATGTTGCCTTTTTCTGCAGCATCCCCGTTTCGCAAAACCAACACAACTTGTTTGAGACGACGCAAGAAGGATCCTTTCATCTAAGTACTCCCCTTATGTGCCAGGTGAGCCAGAAACGCCCCTGTGCGTGACCCGGCGCTCCCGTCAGTGTACGTGCATTCTCGTTGCACGAATTGGCATTGAGCAGCTTGGTCTAACTTGGGATATAGCAGATAATCGTTGAGCGACTGCTTTAATTCAATTTCATTAGAAGCTACACGCCCCGCTCCCGAGAGACGGAAGCGTTGATGGGTGGGCCAGTTTCCAATTTGGCTGAGCGGTAAAGAAAATTTACCAGGCCACCCATTTGGCGCGTCAATCGTAACGCTAATGATTGGCGTCTGATGGATCGAAGTTTCGACAACCATAGTGGAGTAAACGGTCAAAAAAACATCAGAATGAGCCATCATGGAGGATTTTTCAGGCATATCTTCTCCCGAGTAGTAACCTAATTCCCCTCCTAAAGGCACAGGCTCCACAACCTTGACATGCGGAAAGCGATGTGCCAGCTCATAGATCTGTTCACGTTCTTTCGCCCAGTGTTTTACAGACGAGAAATGATTGGGATGCAAGCGCACCAATAATTGGGATGGGAAAGCGAGTTGATCGGTTGCAATCAAGCGCGCAATTGCTTCAATATTTTGAATGTTAGGCGAGTAGGTCACAAAACTACAAGCATAGCTCAAAAGCCTGCGTTGTGGATCAAGGTTATGCATTCGAAAGTACTCTTCTCGCGGGATCAGCCATTGCTTGCGGAAGTAACCATCGTAAGACGGAATACCACCAATGTTGATGCGCTCTTCAAGCCAGTCTGAGCCCTTCACCAATTCCATCTTCTGCACTTCCGACCAACAGGAAATATAATCAACTGGGGCGCCCGGTAGGGTATAACTGCTAGGGTTATCCCAACCAAGTACAATGGCTGCGGTTTTGATTTTTCTGGCAGCCGCCTCCCGCAATAGGTAGCGATCAAGTCGCCAACCAGGAGTACTGGAGATTACCAGAACTGGTTGATATCTCTCAAAGAGGTCATTGTAGATATTCGACGTAAAACGTTGTTGTGCCTTAACCAGAGCCTGACGAGCAGGACGGCTATGCCTGAGCAAAAAGATCAGTGCCCTGACCATTGGAAAAAAGATTCTTCGCTTCGGAGGGGCTTCGGCATACACCCACTTTACATGGGTGTCAACAGCTTCCAGATTTATCCTGGAGGAGGCTCCTGCTCTTCTGAAAAAATCCAACCACCATTGTATAGAACCCTGATTTGTTTGAGCATATAAACGAGCCTGTTCCAGTCTTAATCCTTCAATAGTTAGCCCAGGCCTCCCAAAGCGATGGCGGATTTTTTCCAGCAAATGATCGTCTGTCAAAAGCACCACGTGCAGGCCGGCATCGATCAGTGTTGGAATAACCTCCGTTTGTAAGAAATACACGATTGCCAAACCGTGATCAGCGCTAATCAGCACATTTTTTGTTGTCTTCATTCTGGATTCATCCTCATCGAATTTTGTATTGTCGACTAATAGCGGTACAAAAACTCAAAAGTTTTGTTGTTTAACCAGACCAACAGGCGTCTCAATGGTTGCCCCAGCGGCTTGATCGATTTGCGGGTTGGGTGAAACTCCTTAACTGTGTCTGAGAAAGATTTTTCTTCTCGCCATGTTGTCAAAGTGTTTCCCAGATGTTGTACCCACCAATTCGGCGTCGATAGCCGCAGGTAGCCTTTGGCGTTCAAGGCAATATCCAGCGCCCTAACCTGCCCCATTGGCCTTTCAGATGGCAAGGGAATGACTTCTTGCAATACCTGCTTTTTTGCCACGAATTGAAAGTGTCCTGCCCCTATATAGTAGCGTTCTCCTTTATATACCAGACAGGTATCCTGCCGAGACTCAAAATGTTGGCGGGCTTCGGCTTCTGTTTTGCCGAGGCTGCGTGAGTGCCGCCAATAGTCTTCCCAGGCTAAAAATTGCCCCTGGCACAATTCAACCTCAGCCTGCTCTCTCGCCCACTCAACCGTTTGATTGGCATACTCCAGAGGACTCCACAGAGGCATTCCGGTAACCATCCCCGCCCTGGGAAAGCGTTCCAGGGTCGAAACTAACGCCGAGAGCCAGCCAGGGTAGAAATACACATCACTATCTGCATAGGCAATAATCTCGCCTGGTGCCCCTCCAAAGATAATATTCCACGCCCCGGCTTTGCCAATATTTTTGTCGGAGAACCAGAGGAACTGAATTTTGCCCTGCTCGTGAACCTCTTTCAAATATTGGCGCACCTCCGCACAACTGGCATTATCGAAAACCAGCAAGTCATAGGGTAAATCCGTGTTTTGCCAGATACTGCCCAGACATACCTTAAGCACCTCCAGACTCTCGGCGTAGTAGCCTCCTAGAAAAGGTATATAAGTGATCACTGTGACAGTGATCTTTGCCGGTTGAGCGACTTGATCAACAAATTTTGCCGGATTTTGACCAACGCGCATCGCGACCTCATCCCATGCGAAAACGCCGCGCCCGCCGAAAGCGCCGCGCCAGCCACCAGCGCCAGCCACGTCGTTGTTCCTCTGGCGGCAATAGCCAGAGCTCGATTTTGCGCAAGAACCGCAGCAGGGTCAGCGGTGGACGCTTTAGTCGACCGTCCTTGAGTTGAAAGTGGCTATCCAGAATATAATACATGGAGCGCATTCCACCGGCGAGACTCAAGTTGTGTTCTGATTCCTCCAGGTCATAGTGAGGTTTTCCTCCAGGCAAATGGCTGTAATCATGATACTGATGGATCACGGTTGCGGAGGGAGTAACATCAACCACCGTTATGCCTCGCTGAGAAGCATGGTAGATCATCCAATTATCCCATCCGGCACGACCAATCGCAAAATCGGGGATTTTCACGAACTCAGCCCGAGGGAAAAGGAAAACATCACTACCGGCGGGCGGATGAAGTCGTCCTCGGCGGCTGACCTCCGCTTTCAAGCGTTGCTCCCAACCAGCCGAAAAATCCAGCAGCGTCTTGACCGCTAAATCCCAGCGTTGGCTGATGGCAAGAAAGCGTTCGCATTGAGTCACGACGCTTCGTGCTGCCTGCACAAAATCTGGCAAAAGAATAATGTCGCCGTTGACGTATGCCAATAACGGAGCTTGAGAGGCTTCCCGCGCCAGTTCAATGATCGAACTGACCAATGGAGTGCCCTGATCATTGCGTTTTACCGCAGCTAACTGGACAATCCCGTATTCCCTGGCTACTTCGGCAAGACCGGCTTCTTCTCCAATCAGAAATACTTCGACCTCATTGCCCAAATGAAGCCAAGACTGGATGGCATTGCGCTGGATAAGGTCGACATGAGGGTTGGTAAAAGGTTTGGGAGCAGAGAAAAGCGTAATGAGCTTTGGCATCGGCAAGTTTATAGAGATGGTAGGGTTTCGAAAAAGCACTTAGCGCATAACCGATCGGGAACGGTTTGCAGTATTCGGGAAAGAGATTGCATTGCTGCGGTATGGCAATCAGGGACTCGATTTTGTTTCCTTGCCCGATTGGCGTTCATCAATATCATGGACGGTTTTATGGGGAACAGCAGCATTGATTTGGGCAATTTCGGGGTGGCGCTGAACAAACTCCAGAATTTCCATCCATGAGAAAGAGTCACGGTTATCAAAGTGAGCATAGACATGACGAACAAATTGTAGATCTTCAGCGGTATCCACCGTCCAGCGATAAAAACCATAATCGGGATCGTGATCCACTTGCAAGACACGAAAGAAATTCGGCGGGAAAGGAGGCAGATGGGCAGGTGACTGCAACGTTGAAACATGCACCGAACGTTCTTCTTCGTAAAGATAAGGCATAACATGCTCACGGTGATAGGGCTGGGTTGCCTCTCGCCAAGCCCGTTCCAACGCGGCAAAGGTACAAACTTCGACATCCAGGCCGATGGGAAAGGTGCGTTTCCAAGGAGGTGGCAAGCGGTTAGCAGCAAAATCCCACATCGCTTTGCTCCCCTCACCCCCTGGGAGAGAAGTCGGGGGTGAGACCATGCTCCCCTTACTCCCCTCTCCCCTTGGGAGAGGGGTCGGAGGTGAGAACTTCCCCCAATTAAAAAACGCCTCAACCACCTGGTCGATCACCCCTGGATCGATCAAAGGACAATCCGCAGTTATGCGCACAACGACCTTGGCTTGAAATGCCAGGGAAGTCTGATAGAAGCGATCCAGCACGTCAAACACGCTCCCGCGCGTGACCGCGACACCGATATGTTGGCAAAGTTGCCCAATGGCATCATCTTCTGGCGCAATGGTTGTGGCGACAATCACTTCATCAAGTCGCCTTGCCTGACGGGTTCGTTCCACGACTCGCTGCAACATCGGTTTGCCACCGATATCTAATAACACTTTATCGGGCAAGCGCCTGGAACTGCGCCGCGCCTGGATGATGGCAACCGTTCTTGATCTATATACCGATGCCATTGATCCTATTTTCCGGCCGAATTGCACAAATGGGAAGATAACCGGGCATTCTCCTCACCCACAAGACTGGCCTTCGCTTTATTCCATTCGTTGCATAGAGACGCGACCAGACTTGGATTGGAACGCAACTGAGCGGCAATTTCATCAGCTTTTTGCTCATCGTCCTGCATGACAAAGGCTGCATAAAATGGTAACCACTCAACCGAATCTCTGGGAATCAATTTTTGCTTTTCCACGGTGTGATACAGCGATATGATCGAGTCCCAATCTCCTTTTTGACGGTAGTAACTTGCTTTCTGGTAATAATAGCACCACGAGTGAGGGGGCTCGTTACCGAAAATCCTTTGATCGGGTCTGCTGAATGGTTCGTTGATCAAAATCCGATCTATTTTAGAATATGTAGCTGCCAGCCGAACAAGAGGTTCTTCTAAAGTTGAGGCTTCTACCCTTGTTCCATCAAAAACGTGCACACACGAATCCACAGTAGGCATACTCACAACCAGAGGATTATTAAAGTCACGAAACAGATATATTCCTCGATAAAGACGGGTATTTTTTCCTCGCCAGGCTAGCTGATTTACCGGATCATGCTGAATCAATTCGCCGTTTATGCGCGGACGCGCTTGATCAGGATAAAAGACCAGGTTTGAAGCTCCCCAGATTTCATAGCCTTCGATCAGATAAAAGGGGAAAGGTAAATTCACCATTAATAGCGTATTGCGCTTAATGGTTGGTGCTCGCCAGCTCAACTGCCACCATACCTGACGTTGAACGTTCCAAAAGTCAATCATATACCTTGAGCTTTGATAGTGGGTCAGGATGCTTGCAAAGATTAGTGCTCCAACAATCCACTTTCGGAACTGACTTTGAACGGAAAACCCCAACAAACTAGCTAAAAAAATGGCTACTCCCAAAGATGCTGGCAGACTATAGCGATCATCTCGTATAGCAAAACGAACTTCTTGCAAAGTAGCTACGACCGGGATCAATGCCGAGATGATTCCAATCAACCCAATTGCCAGTCCTGCTTTCATCTCTTTCACACTCTGAGTCGAATTGTCCGATTTTTCATCCTTGAGGTTAGCGAGATGCCAAAACCCCAGAAAAGTCCCTCCGCCTATGAGTGAGAGCAAAGCTCCAAGTAGAAAGAATTTGTAATCACCATAGTACCAATGGTTATACAAAGGCACCCCCCATGCCATAAAAGTCACCTCAACAATATCTCGCCCCAGTTCTACCAAAAAGCGCAGTAAAGTGAGGAGCGTCTGAGAAGAGTAAACCCCAATTAAACGCTCGGTGTTGAGAGTCGGTCGATCGCTTTCAAAAAGAAACACTCGCCAGTAAACAAAGCTAGCAATCACGACCACATGCGGCAACCATTCTCGCAGGAATCGCCCGATAGACTTTCGTCCAGAGAGAGAATAAGGTCTCTTTAGGGCAAACCAGAGAATAGCAAGCCGCAGGCCTTCTAAACCGATGTAATACTCCATTGTAAACGGGTATAGAGCAGTAGAAACAAGTGAGATAAATCGTAAGACATATCCTCTTGTCCCACTTGCGGTTTGGATAGCCAGGATCATAAAGAGCATGGAAAGCAAAGCAAGGAAGATACCAAGCAGATGCATCTGAAAGGTATTCGGTTGAGTCTGCTCCAAAAAGCCAGGGTAGATAAGAAACAAGATAGCCGAAACAATAGCTATCCAGCGCGACCCAGGCAATAAACGTTTTACAAGCTCAAACAAACTTAATGTGCAAGCTAGACGCAAAATGAAAGCATATACTGCCCAAGCCCAAGGAGCACTGCCTAAAAGCGGGTATAAAGCCGAGTACAGGTATCCCATTAGGGGACGCTCCTTGCCATACATGGTAATAAATACTGTTGCCCCCTTGACCACATACCCCCATGTCATGAACCAGTCCTCGCGATAAAATCCGAGAAAAGGTATGTATATGCCATAGACTAAGATCATCATAATCAGGATCAAGCCGAAGAAATAGAGAAGTTCCGATGGGCCTCTAAATTTTGGAAAAAGTTTGTCTCTGTCGTTTAGCCACCGAAAAATCATTCTTGTTTCGCCTCCAAATTTGCTCCAAACAGACTTTGCCGGTTTAATCCACACAGTCTCAACCGGCACAACGTTTCCTATTCATGCGAAGCCACACTCATCGACAAGTGCAACCCTGCCTACAGGGCTAACAAGCCCATGCTAAAGCTGTGTAGAGTTTGGGAAAGTTACGTTGCCAGTCGGCACGCGTTTCGACAAGCTGCCGGGCGGCCTTGCCCATCCGCTCTAACTCTTGGACATTGAGAATGGCTCGTTCCATCACTCCTGCCAAAGCCTGCCAGTCTCCATCGGGAAACAACCATCCCTGTTCACCCGGTGTAATCCATTCACGATTGCCGGGAATATCCGAGAGGATAACCGGGCGCCCGCATGCCATGGCTTCGAGCATTGAAATCGATGTGCCATCACTGTGTGAAGCGCTGACATAAACATCTGCCAGATGGTAATAGCGAGGCAAATCCTTGAAACCGACCTGTCCAGGCATGGAAACCTGATCCAACACGTCGGCCTGGGAGAGGATTTTGCGCAACAGAGATGACTGCGAGCCATTCCCAAGCAGGATTAGATGAGTGGAGGGATATCTGGTAGCAAATTCTCCAAAGGCTCTGGCAATCAAATCGACGCCATAAATCGGCTCCCAACTGCGGGTGGAGAGAAAGACAAACGCATCTCCTTTCTCGGTCGCTCGTTTAGCGGGAGTGAAGTGACGCAGATCAACGCCCCACGGAAAGGTCACAATTCGCTGCGGATTCATGCCATAGGCGATAGCCAGCCGGCGAATTGTCTCACAGTCGCCCAAAAAAGCTGCACTGCGTTTCAAGGTATAACGGGTCACCCAGGCCATCCAGCGGCCTCGTTGCGCATCAATCAGCAGATCATACCCCCAAGACATGCTCACCAGATGCTGAAAACCGGTCATAGCAACCAGAAAGGCACAGGTCTGCAGCGGGCCGGCCAAGATCACCTGGGGCTTTATGCGAGTCAGCACTCTGCGCAAGCTACTGACAAAGGGCAGTAGCTGCACATGCCGAAAAGGAATCCGATCCGCTAACCAATGAACCCGTTCTACCCCGCGCGGTAAGGGACGGTCTTCAAGCGATTGAGAGCGATTCTCCAGATGCAACACATAGACAGCATCACCGTTTTCGCTCATTGCCTGAAGGAAACGGTGATCGTGAGGCGTATAGGTGCGGGAAAAATACAGGATGCGCACCGACTATTCTCCAAGATCTACCCAGCGCAGTTCCTTGCCGGCTGGCAGATCAACCAGCGCACGCTTGCCGATCACTTGCGGAATCTCATAGGGCAAAATAGCTCCTGGGGTAGCTGGGCGGAGCACGTCAATCATCTCACGGTTCAGGACCTCACCCTGACGGATATCACGGGCAGCGCGCAGGCAACGGCGTTGAATGATCACCGTTTCGCGTTCATTCTCGGTAACAAATTTATCTGCCGAACCCAGGGCAGCTTCCAACTCGCGCGCTCGATCGACCATCTCCCGCCAGGTCTGCGGCGTCATCGAGAAGGGATGATCTGGGCCAATGCGGGTATTGTCATCGGTGAAGTGCTTCTCGATCATGCGAGCGCCTAAGGCGATGGCACCTAATACGGTGGCATGACCTGGCGTATGATCAGACAACCCTAATACCAGCTCGGGGAACATCACCCGGTAGGTAGTCAACACCCGCAAGTGAATGTGGCGAAAGTTTTCCAGGCTACCGGTGTAGTTCGTATTGCACTGCATCAATGCCAGTTGAGGGTTGATCTTCAGGATGGTATGCACGGCGCGCTGTACATCTCCGATATCCGAAGCGCCAGTGGCAAGGATGACCGGTTTGCCCTTGCTCGCCATCCGCTCTAGAGCTTCTAACCAGGTAATGTCACCCGAACCAACCTTATAGGCCGGCACATAAGGATCGAGCATATCAATCGCCTCAAAATCGTAGGGCGAGGAAAAGTAGTCGATACCAACTTTATCGCATTCCTCCTTCAAAACAGGTGTCCATTCAAAGGGAATCGAAGCATCTTGATAGACCTCAAAGACGCTTTTCCGCCACCTGGCCTGGTGCGAGACCTGTCCCCCCATGGCTTTGAAGCCATAATCCGAAACGATTTTGGGGGCGCGGAAATTTTGAAACTTGGCAGCATCCGCTCCAGCTTCCTTGGCTAAATGGATCAGCATTTTAGCCCGCCCCAGATCGCCATCATGATTGGCAGAAATATCAGCGATGAAATAGGTTGGGTGTTGATCGCCAATGAGATGAGAGCCGATTTTTAAGTCCATGCTAATCAAGTCCTCCTTTATTGGTTAGGGTACACGCAAATTCTCACGGTTCATCGAGCGCAGACGCTCAGGATAACCTTCGCGATAGAGAGCAACAAAACGCTGTAAACCCTGAGGTATATCAGGGAGCGGTTTGGGAAATACCTTTTGCAGCTTAGCAACCGAAAGAGTCATCTTCGGAGAACGGGCAGCGCGTAAACCGGCTTCATGAACAGAACTGGGGCAGATGAGCCTCTCATTGAAGCCAAAGGCACGCGCCAAACCTACCCCAAACTCATATTTGCTGATCGACTGGGGAGCAACCACATGATAGACACCGCTTAAGTCGAGCCGGATCATGGTGAGCAGAATTTGTGCCAGATCATTTGCCAGCAACGGACAAAAGAAAACATCGGTAAACCCCAGGGTCTCTTTTCCGGCGCGGAGGTTGTTAAAAAAGAACTCCGCCAAACTGCGCTTGCCACTCAAGCTCCAGCCGTAAAAATTCACGCGCACGACCAAGGCTTTGGGATCAATGGCTAAAACAGCCTGCTCGCCAGCCAGTTTGGTTTGAGCATAGACGCTCAACGGGTGCGGTTCGTCATCTTCAGTGTAATCGCCGTGCTTGCCATCGAAAACTGCATCGGTAGAGACGTGCAAAAGGCGCGCTCCGCCCTTACTGACATCTTCTGCCAGCTTTGCAGGTAAATCGCTATTCAATTTTTTCGCCAGCAGCGGGTCAGATTCACAGGCTTCCAGGTCTGCCAGGGCAGCGCAGTGGATAACCCAGTCCGGTGTCGTTTGCTCCAGAAGCTGCCGGCGAGCACCATCATCGCTCAGATCACACTGCAAGACGTTAAAAGGCGCTTGATGCAATCGACGATGATGAAAAACTCCATAAACCTCATGCTCGCCACAGGCCTCTAAGGCAACATTGAGACCCAATAAACCGCTGGCACCGCTGATCAAAAGTCGCATTGCGGTTGCCAACCCAACCAACAAGATAAACAGGGTTTCTCAAACTCAATCCCTGTGATCACCATTCAGAACAAGACACACAAATTAATCCAAATTCACTAAACCTTAAGCCACCTCCGTTTCGAGGGCGTTGATGATGGCTTGAATCTCCTCAAGCGTTAACCAGTGCGAGTTGGTATCGCTGGCGTAGCGGAAGCCTTCTTGAAGCGGTTTACCGCGTTTCTGCCAACTGTGACCAAACCATAACTCCGTCGTTGGCTGAACGACATACATGTCGTCTAATTCCACGGTGGAACGGGCTTCGTCCTCATGGATCAGCATTTCGTGCAGTTTTTCTCCAGGGCGGATGCCAATGACTTCCAACTTGGCGTCCGGGGCAATGGCACGCGCCAGATCAACAATGCGCATACTCGGGCTTTTGGGGATAAAGACCTCACCGCCTTCCATCTGTTCAATACAGCGGATGACAAAACGAACGCCATCCTCTAAACTGATCCAGAAGCGGGTCATGCGTGTATCGGTAATGGTCAGGCGTCCGTTCTCCCGTTGTTTGAGAAACATCGGCACCACACTACCGCGACTGCCGACTACATTGCCATAGCGCACACAGCTAAAGCGGGTCGGCTTTCCGGCTGCATAAGCATTGCTCTGCACAAACAGTTTTTCCGAAGCCAGCTTGGTTGCCCCATAGAGATTGACCGGATTGACCGCTTTATCGGTGCTGAGGGCAACCACTTTCTTGACATTACAGTCCAAAGCTGCTTCGATCACGTTACTGCTACCCAGAATATTGGTTTTGATCGCTTCCATTGGGTTGTATTCACAGGCTGGCACCTGTTTGAGGGCTGCCGCATGGACAACGATATCCACACCCGCCATAGCGCGACGCAAGCGCTCTAAATCCCGCACATCCCCAATGAAATAACGCAAGCTGGGATGGTTAAAACCGCCGGTTTGCATCTCATGCTGTTTCATCTCATCGCGACTGAAGATGATCACCTTTGCGGGATGATATTCTTCCAGCATAATCTGGACAAATTTTTTACCAAATGAGCCGGTACCACCGGTAATTAAGACAACTTGATTAGACCAATCCATCTATTTCTCCTAAGAAATGTTCTTCTCCAATTCCACCATTTGTTGGGAACTTATTGGGGAATATGCTTTGGAATTCTCCTCCCAAAAACCACAAAGCTTATGGAAGCTATCTCTAAATTGCGCCCATCCCTCGTTTGAAAATACTTTTCGCAATGGCCAAATTTCCAGATCATTTTGGAGATGTAAATGCCACGGAAAAGGAAGTGGGTACTCAAAGAAAAAAATATATGCATAATGCCAAGCTTTTTCAATTTGTTCTGCTGAAAGGCGAAGCGAAGAGGGATTTTGCACTGCTCGATCTAATAAAACATCATACGCTTCCCAGGTATCAGGATCCATCGTAAATCCCTTACCACGATAATGGGTTTGACCGGCAACAATAACCGGCAATCCGCTCATCGCCATCTCCAATCCCGCAGTAGTAGTATAGACTAGCCCAAGATGTGAGAGATCGATCAAATCATAAGTATTTACCAGATCATCGGCTTCAACAATTCGAAAATGACTTGGTAACTCAGGTAGCAAGCGAAAGATAATTTCCTTTACCGAAGGGCCTCGCGTATACCGTTCGCCTGGATGGATACGCACAATTAACTGGACTTGCGGCCGAGCAGCGAAATACTCGATTGTTCTTTCCAGCCACTCCGTCATGCTCTGGCTAAAGATCTGACGGTTTAATGTTAGGCTATCGCCAATAACATTTGTCGCCAGAAGAAACGTTGGCTTATCCTCCAAAGCGAGTTGGTGACGAACTTTCTCAACTCCCTGGCGCTGTAGCCCTTGCCAGCGGCGCGAGAAATTTGCCCACAAATCCGCATGCCGGCGCGCTTGAAAGAGCTGAGCAAGTTTATTCTTTTTCTGCTCATCAAAGGGCAGCGAAGCATACCTGTGCCAGATTTGATCCGTATGCTGAAGCATCACTTCGTCGTTATAGGCAAGCCATATTCGTTCGCGTTGTTCACCGAATTCATAGGTAACAGTTGGAATGTTTAGATGGCGAGCAACCTGATAAATAGCTCCCATTTCGAGAATGCTACCATTAGGAATCAGGATAACATCGGGCTGGGTTTGCTGAAGCCAGGCAAGCATTGCCAGAGCAGCCTTTTGATTACTTTCGAGACGATAAGCATAGAGCTGCCCGGCTGCGCTTTGTAAATTGCCAGGATCAAAATGCTCTATCTGTAAAGTATATTGGGTATCACGCTCACTGACCTTACGAATAGCATACTGCAAAGCAGGCGATAGTGTTTGATCGTCGGTCTTGCGCATCCAATCCAACAAGGAGTCAATTTTTACCAGCGGTCTAAGGTGATTTAATACCTTTTTAGCATAGGCATTTTGGATTTGTAAGTCAAACAAGTTCATTTTCTTCCGCCAGTTCGTGTAAGGAAGAAAAACCAGATGGACATTGTTGCCTAAGCAGGCAAGGGCAACAGAGAGCAGAGCAGAATGTTGCAGCCACAATTTGTAAGCGCTCACCAGCACAATCCGGCGCGGCTTATTCCCAGATTCCATCCAGGCAAAAACTTGCTTTGCTTCTCTCTTCCATTGGGGAATCTGGCTCTTCAGACTTTCGAGAGAGAACTTTTTGCTCAAGGGCTTCTGGCTGCCAATGACCAGCCAGGTAAACTGCGGTAAGAATGGGATTTTGCCCAAAACCTCCTTGATTTCATGCTTGCTCAACGGCATAGGCATCCCTCTCAATCTGCCAGTTCAACCGCGGTCGAATGAAACCCTGGCGAACCTCGAACCATTGCTTGCCGGGCGCTCCGGTGCTGTCAACGGTGAAATTCAAGGCGTTTGGCTCATGAAAGTAGCGTTTCAAGCGATACACGCTGGCATTCAAACCCAGGATGTAGCGCCCATCGTTGAGTAAATCAGCGGGGATAATACAGCGGCTGACATAATGGCCGGCCTGGCGAACGCTATACTTCTCATACATTTCGCCATCGTCGGTGTCAAAGGAAGTAAAAATGGTCTCACCATGGGTGTTGATCAGGTAAATGCCCACCCGCAAGCCATTGATCGGGCTTTCCAGTTCATATTCCACTTCCACTTCGATGGGTTCGGTTGAGCGCACTGTCTCAACAACTTTGCCCTGTGGGTTTCGAATGCGCATCGCAAGGGGACGGAAGGGATAGGATTCGGCGAGGATGTCCTCTTTTTGCCAGCGTTTTTCGCCACTTTGCGATAACCCAGAACTGAGATAAAAATCCACTGCCTGATTAGATGGGGCGCGCATCAGCATCTTGCCCCCCTCTAAGACAATCGTTTCTTGGGTCAGGCGCAAGATGGCCGACATATTATGGCTGACAAATAGAACCGTGCGCCCCTCGTTGGCAACTTCGCTCATCTTACCCAAACACTTGCGTTGAAATTCGGCATCTCCAACAGCAAGCACCTCATCGACTACCAGAATTTGCGGTTCAAGATGGGCAGCTACGGCGAATGCCAGGCGTAAATACATACCGCTCGAATAGCGTTTGACCGGTGTGTCGATAAATTTCTCAATGCCGGAAAACTCAACGATCTCCTCGAATTTCTTTTGGATTTCAGCGCGCTTCATGCCCAAAATGGCGCCGTTCAAGTAGATATTCTCTCTCCCTGTCAGTTCGGGGTGAAAGCCGGTGCCAACTTCCAATAGCGAGCCGACCCGACCGTAAATCTCAGCATACCCTTCGCTAGGTTCGGTAACCCGCGAGAGAATTTTTAACAAGGTGCTTTTACCAGCGCCATTACGCCCGATAACGCCGAGAACCTCCCCGTGCTTGACCTCGAAGGAAATGTTGCGCAATGCCCAGATTGTCTCATGTTGAGAGGGAATGCCATAGCGCAAGACGCGAAAAGGGTACAGGGCAGCCTGGGTAATGGCATCCCGTAAAGTGGGATAATCGTCATTTTGAACACCGATGCGATATTTTTTGCCCAGATTTTCGACCCGAATAGCAATGTCACCCATGGAACACTTTCCTCCTATACCATATCCGCAAAGGTGCGTTCCATGCGGCGGAAGTAATACATACCGCTAATCAAAACAATGACAGAGATTACGGTTGAAACTGCCAAAGTCAGTGCATCGGGTGGCCGTGCCCCTAACAAAGCCCAACGGAAGCCTTCGACCACACCTACCATCGGATTGAGAGCATAGAGGAATTGATACTCCGCCGGGACAACCTTAGCCGAATAAGCCACCGGGGTCACCAACATCCAAATCTGGGTTAGGAAGGGTAAGATGTAACCCACATCTCGGTAAAGCACATTTAGCGCCGAAAGCCACAAGCCAAAACCAAACGCGGTCGCCAGGGAAAGGAGAACAAAAAACGGCAAACTCCAAAGAGCGGAGGTCGGAGTAATACGATAATAGAGCATCATACCCAACAAGATCGCAAATTGAATGACAAAATCCACTAAACCGCCCAGCACCGAGGAAAGCGGGATAATCAACCGCGGGAAATAGACTTTGGTGATCATACTGCGATTGGCAAGCATTGAGCGACCGGCATCAGCTAAGGCTTTGCTGAATAATCCCCATGGCAGCAGCGCTGTAAAGGTAAAGATCGGACGCGGGATGTTATCGGTAGATAGCTTGGCTAAATTGCCGAAGATGAAGCTCAAGACGACCATGTTGATCAAAGGCTGCAAGATTGCCCAGGCTGCTCCCAGCACAGTCTGTTTATAGCGCACCTTAATATCTCGCCAGGTGAGAAAATAAATCAACTCGCGGAATACCCACAATTCATGCAGGTTGAGAGGTATCCAACCGCGCGAAGGGCGCAAGAGGACTACTTCAGAAGAGGTTTTTGAAGCCAAAGAGGTTTGTTGCGCCATTAACCCTTCCCTTGAGCGCGATGGGCTTTGTACCATTCAATCGTGCGCCGCAAGCCTTCTTCAAAGGGCATCTGGGCGCGGAAGCCGAAAAAGTGTTCAGCTCGGGAGGTGTCGAGGGCACGGCGTGGTTGCCCGTTGGGTTTGCTGGTATCCCAAACGATTTTGCCCTCGAAGCCGGTCAACCGGGCAATCAGTTCCGCTAAATCCTTGATGCGGATTTCCATGCCTGAGCCAAGGTTAAATGGCTCTGGACCGTCATAGCGTTCGGCAGCCAGCAGGATTCCTTCGGCGGCATCTTCGACATACAGAAATTCGCGGGTAGGCGACCCATCTCCCCATAAGACGATCTCTTTCTCACCGCGCTCTTGTGCTTCAACACATTTACGGATGATAGCCGGGATGACGTGCGAGGTTTCCAGGTCAAAATTGTCTCGCGGACCGTAGAGGTTGACCGGCAGAGGATAGATAGCATTGAACCCATACTGCTCGCGATAGGCTTGCGCCTGCACCAACAACATCTTCTTTGCCAAGCCATACGGAGCATTGGTCTCTTCCGGGTACCCATCCCACAAGTGCTCCTCTCTAAAGGGTACCGGGGTATATTTGGGGTAGGCGCAAATCGTTCCGAGGGCAACGAATTTATCCACGCCCCGTTTCCAGGATTCGTGCATTAACTGCACGCCCATCATCAGGTTGATGTAGAAGAAATCCGCCGGACGAGCGCGATTAGCACCGATGCCCCCAGCCAGGGCTGCCAGATGAATGACCATCACATTCGAGGGGCGCGGTAGCGGAGCCTTGCCCATGACATCGTCCAGTAAGCGGGTGATGTCTTGAATCTTGACCAGATCGTATTGTTCGATGCGCGGCACAATAATCTCAGCGGCGCCGCGTTCCTTGAGCTTTTCAACCACAAAAGAGCCTAAAAAGCCTGCCCCGCCCGTGACAATCACCCGTTTCTGGCTCCAAAACTGGCGCGAAGGCGGCGGAAAAGAAGGGTCTTCTACCATAATCACCTATTCTCCAAGCTTATTGAACGACGAACTGCGCATTGCGATGACGGCTATCGAAAGGGTCACGGAAGATGCCCACTTGCAGGGCATGTAAGACTTCGCGGATGCCATCATCTACTGTATAAAGCGCCTGAAAGCCTAGTTGACGCTGTATTTTTTCAAAAGAAACGGAGATATCACGCATATCTCCTCCAAAGGTCATATCCTTGTAAGAAAGGCGCGTCTCCGGCAACCGTTTGAGGATCAGGGCAACAATTTGATCTTTGGTGTAGTTACCTTGATCTGATCCGAGGTTGTAAATCTGACCCTGAATGCGTTCCAGCGGGCTTTGCAGACCAAGTAGTATACCGCGAATCGCATCCTGTAGATGGACAAAAGAACGTGAATAACCGCGTTGATAGATGAGCAACTCGCGCTTAGTGTACGCCTCGAGCACAAATTGATTGACAATCAGATCAAAGCGCATCCGAGAGGATAAACCATAGAGGGTCGCCAAGCGCAGGATGAGCGAGGCACAATTCCCATCCGCTCCAAGCAAGAAGCGTTCAGAAGCGATCTTTGTTTCAGCGTAAAGCGATTGGGGGTTGAGAGGGCTTTCCTCGGTGACCGGTTTACCATCCGGCGCTAACCCGTAATTGCTATAGGTCGAAGCGTAAATAAAGCGCTCAACCCCCAATTCCTCGGCTTGTTCATACACGCGCTGCGTAGCTTCCACGTTATAACGCCAGGCTACCAGCCGCCCCACGGCTTGACAGGCCGGAAAGCCAGCCAGCGCTGCCAGATGGACTACGGCAGCCGGTCTCTGCCAATCTTTACGCAGGTTATCTTTAACGGCGCGTGGCTCCCAAACATTGGCTTTAGCAAAATGGAAATTGGGATGAGACAGATAAGCCAATATGGACTCGCCGCCATACAACAATTCATCTAACGCCGTAACTTGATAGCCTTGACGCAAAAGCTCGCCGCATAAGGCAGAACCGATATAGCCCGCGCCGCCGGTGACCAAAACGTGCTTAGTTTCCTGCATGAGTTTTTTCATCCACAACTAAACGGACTTTTGTGCCGTCGATCTGAAGGACAGGGCATAACCCATCCTCGCTGACAGCAATGCCCTGTTCCAGGCAGGTCAAACGGCAAACCTCGGCAATATCCCCTTGCCCTTCGATACGCACACAGCGATAACCGCTTCTTTGGACTTCTGCCAACAGTTCCAACACGCGCTGACGGATACGCCGGTATAGGCGCATGGATTGCTCGATGTAGTTAATAGTCAAGCGAGCGCGAAAGGCAATCCCTTCCGGCGTGATGATATAGCGCAACTTTCGGCGCTGGGCGCGTTTGACTTTGACATAACCTTTCTCGATTAGACGGCGCAAATGCCAGTTGACCGTCCCGACTGCCACGCCAAGCAAATTAGCCAGCGAAGCCTGAGTAACATCAGGGTCAGCTTCAATTTTCTCCAACAGCAGGATTTCCCGCGCTGGATCGGGTTGCAGTTCGTGATCCATTCGTTGCCCTTCCAAAATTCAGTCGTTGAATTATAACACAGTTTAGCTTGCCTAAGGAACAATTTTAGAAAGAACCAGAAGATGAAATCTCCCCACTCACAATTGACGGCACAAAGAAAGCGCCAGGAAGACTTGCCAGCATGGTTATCAGACGGATGAGCAAAGCAACAATGAGGCTTGCCTGTTGGGAAACATCTCCCCCACCGGCAAAGATGAGAGTCATAGAGACTTCTTGCAATCCGTAACCATTAATTGAAATCGGGAACAGGGTCACAAAGTACACCAGGCTCCATAAACCGCCAACTTTCCACAACGCCAGCGGTTCCCCTAACCCATCGAAGAGCAATGCCAGACTAGCAAACAAACAAAGCATATGAACCCAGGTCCAGCCCAGCGAGGTAGCAAGCGCACCCGGCTGTTCGCGCCAGAGTTGCAATGTCTGCAGCGTTTGGCGCACAAAGTCCATCCCCCGCAGATAAACACGATAGAAGGGATTTCCTGCTCCAAGAGAGAGCGCGGCAAGGGATGCCCGGTGAAAGGAAAAGATCGTCCACTGTACTTCCGCCCAACCCGTCAATCCGAAGGGTAGCGCCATTGCCATTCCCGCCATGCCAATAAAGCGATCGGCGATTAGGGAGGCAGTGATCGTCGGCGCATCCAGTTTTGCTTGAACAGCCCCGGCAAAGCGGAAGATATCCCCTCCAATCGTGGTAGGCAGGACATTCGAAGCAAACAATCCGCTAAAGGTCAAACGCAAGGTCTGCGAAAATGGGATAGTGACTCTCGCTGAACGGAGAAGCACATGCCAGCGCAAAGTTACTGCCAGACGAGAACCAAACATCAACAGCAACGCCAATGCCAGTCGCCAGAATGGAAGTTTTGACACCGCGCGACCGATCTCTTGCCATCCCTGGGATGCCAACAAGTAGATCAACACGCCAACGCTCAGCAACGTGCCAATCCAACGCAGCCATTTCTGGGTGGTGTTTTTTGCGCTGAACGGAGATTTCAAAGCTGTTCCCCTTGCCCGTTGCGGTAGATCGAGCGCACGGTGTAGATTGGCTTGTGTTGCGATTCGTGATAGGTGCGGTTGAGCACCTCAGCCTGGAGGCCCATCAGTAAGGATTGGAAGCCCATGATAAAAAACATCACACTCAATAACAGCAAAGGAGAGCGGATCAGATGCTCGCCAATGGTCAAGCGGCGGATGACCAACGCTGTGACGGTTAACACGCTTAGCGACATTAACACAATCCCTGCCCCGCCAAAGACATAAATCGGCTTTTGGGCATAGCTCATCAGGAACTTCACCGTGAACAGGTCAAGAATAACCTTAAAAGTGCGTCCAAGGCCGTATTTGGCTTTGCCATATTTACGAGGATGGTGACGGACAGGCACTTCGACAATGCTAGCTCCTACACTGCTGGCGTAGGCTGGGATGAAACGATGCATCTCACCATACAATCGAAATCCAGTCAATACTTCCCGTCGATAAGCTTTGAGCGTGCACCCATAATCATGCAGATGTACACCAGTGACAACAGAAATGAGCCAGTTCGCAATCCTAGAGGGCAATGTGCGGGTGAGAAAGGTATCTTGACGTTCTTTGCGCCAACCGCTGACGACGTCATAACCCTGCTCAATTTTCTCAATCAGCAATGGAATGTCAAGCGGGTCGTTCTGTAAATCGGCATCCATCAGGACAATCACTTCTCCGCGGGCGTGATCGATGCCGGCGGCTATCGCAGCGGTCTGGCCGAAGTTACGGCGCAAGGTGATTGCCACGACATGATCTGGGTCTGCCTGGGCAATCTGGTGGATTTTCTCCGCACTCCTATCCGTGCTACCATCATCGACCAAAATTACCTCCCAGCTATGCCCGGTAAGCTGCAATAATGCCTCATCGAGAGCTTTTTTTAGAAAGGGAAGGTTTTCCTCTTCGTTATAAACGGGAATGACAATTGAAACGCGCATTCAATACTCCACTTTCCTCAACGACAGGCTCGGAGATCGTAGAGGCGCCGAAAGTCGAAATCAAGATTTTGCTCTTCCACGAGTCTAACACACCTTTCTTCCCAGGCTGATTTCAGCGGCAAGGTCAGTTTGCTCCAAAAACTTTTATCGATATACGCATGAGTATATCCTGCCTGGAGAAGGCGCGTTGGGGTAGGGCCTTCGAGGGTTTCTTGCCATTCTGGCAACCATTTGCCATAATCAGAGGCGATTAAACCCGCTGAGCGCCCAAAAAGCACAATGGAGCGTTCAGGACTCGGATCGAAGATTTGGGTTTGGGGGGATAAACGATTCCAGTAACGGGTATAGAATCGAACATCTAAGTCTGAAACATAAACCGTATATTGCGGGCGGGGAATAGCGATGAACTCAAGGCTAAAGGTTACGATTCCACCCAGGCAGAGAAGGAATAGGTTAAGAACAATCAGCGTTTGTAAAAATCGCAAACGTTTTTCCCATAAGTTAATTAACGATGGAAAACTAAGGATTAAGAAGATCACTAATGCGGTATCCAGCAAGCGGGTAATTCCGCCTAGAGAGTCTTTGATCCCGACTATCAGGCTAAGCAAAAAACAAACGCTTGCCCCGATCAGCAAGCTCTGCTGGATTAAGTCCATTAAACGCCATTGGTTCTTCAGTTGCTTGAATGAAAGCAGAACTAGGAAAAAGATTGGGCCGAGGAGAATCAAGGAGAACACCAAGGTATCGGCTTGGATAAGCGAAAGGCGACCGAAATAAAGCGTCGGCAGCGAGGGAGGTGACTGCCACTCAAAACCAAGGAAACCGTGTCCACTAACTGAACCTTGCCCGTTCATCCTGCGCAAGAAGTGCTGAGCCATTACACTGATCACCCCACCTGCGAAGAACGCCAACCCTAATGCAGGTGTCCATAAAAGCACCTGATGGAAGATGGGTGAAAAACTCTTCTGCCGCATGGCATAATACACTGCGATCAAACCTGTCCCTATGACAAGTAAACCAAACAGATATTCTGCCGTTAGAGCCAGAGATGCCAGAATCAGGCTGACAAATGCGATGTTTCCCAAACGCCAGTTTTTGGGGGCGAGCAATAACAGCAGCAGGATGGTCAAAGCTACAGCCGCGCCGTTGCTGGTCAAGGCCAGATTTTGGGGTTTGAACACCGCCCCGATAAAAGCAAATGGGAAAGATACAACTCCTAGGCCGTCGATATTCCAGCTCTTCATTAACAAATCATACAGGTTTTTTCCGCTAGATAGGGCAGTATTGGACAAAGCTACCATCGCGCTAAGTTTCTTCAACCAAGGCTGCGGAGCGAACAGCAATAACCATTGGGTATTACCGCCAAAATACACCACCCCTCCACCCATGACTGCAGCCCAAAAACTCCCGGTCTTTCGCTCGAACCATAAGGTTGCCAGCACCACCATCAGCGCATGGGTATATGCCCTGACGGCGTCGAAGGCAAGCCAAGGGGAAATTCCAACGAACCTCACGGCAACGCCTGCGAGTAGATGTAAACCATAGTGGTAAGCCAGTGGTTGGGAGGGATTGAAAGGGAAGCGTGGAGGTACATCTCCGGCAGCAATTAGAGAGACAATAGGCAGGTTATAGTTCTCATCAAAAATTGCCAGACCCTGATTGATCTTCAGGAAAAGCACAAAGAGCAATAGAAAAGCAAAGTAGGGAGGAAGCGCCTGCTGCCAGTTCTCAAAAACATCGCCTCTGCGATTAAAAATAACCGATATGCCACCCGCCCCGATGATTAACATGGTGGCAAGAAGATATGCCCACTGCAGACTCAACCAGTGAGAAGCCAGGTTTGTCAGCACGATGACCAGCAAACTGCCAAGACCAATGCCAACTGCGAGGCTCTCTCTGGCAGAAACAAAAAACACCAGGCGGGCAATAAGGTAACCACCCAATGACCAAAGCAAAGCCAGGGCAAAGAACAAAAGCGGCAGACCAGATGAAAAGATAAAATAGCTCCACATCACGTTGGTTTAAACACAATCGTTTTTACAAAGCTAATCGCCATAAAACAAACCCGCAGGCTCAGCGACAACGCCGGTGCACGTGCTCGCGCGGCAACAGGATTTCGAAATTGAATTCGCGAAAGCGCAGGTAAGGCTTATAGTAACATAAGATGGGGCGGTTGACCCGCTTGCGCCAGGCGCGGTTCTCATCTCCAAACCGCCCTGTGTCTCCCTGAGGGGAGAGATAGATTTGGGTGGTAATAATCATAGCGAAACGGCGTTTGGCTAAATCGGCATAGAACTTTTCCAAATACTGGCGATGATTCGCCATGGCCATTTCCATCAGCCACACTTTCTCGTAATCAGCTATCAGAGGCATGTCAGGCAAATATCCAAAGGTTAGCAAATGGCGTTCAGTGATGAATAATATTTCCTTATTCCCCTCCCTGGCTTTCGTCACGAGCGAATACAGGGTATCCAGCGCCTCTTCAACTCTTTCGGTAGGATAGGTTTTTGCCGGACGCCCTTGAAAGATCGTAAAAGGTAAAGGCACAATGAGTAGCCAGATAAAAAGGAAATTCACCGCCAGATTCTGCCATCGATTGAGAGAATTTTCAGCTAAAGATAAATGTTCCAAAAATAAGCGGCGGGGTTGCTTATCTACGAACTCACTCTTGACCTCGCCGCTCAAGAAAAACAAGAGCAATATCAGTAAGACCACCAAATAACCATCGAAGTTATGCAAATTGCTGCCGCCGCCAATCTTTGCACTCACGACCACCCCAACTATGAACAGGGCTAGCAAGATGCCTGTCAACCCCAGCGTTCGCAACCAAGCCAACTGAATCCTCATACCACGCTGAACAAATCCTATGGCAAGGAAGGCAGGCAGAGAGACAAACAGAATGGGTAAGAGGATACCACTGTAGTAAGTGGGATTGGGAAGCAAACGTTGCCAAATGAGGTCAGAAGTAAAACTGGAAGTAAAGTAAGTCGCCGGATTTCCCGAAAGCTTCACATAAGCTGCCGAAGATCCGATGGCAATAAGGAGGCTGAGAAATGAGAGCACTAAGGGATTGAGTAAATAACGCCACACTTTTTGTCCCCCGAGGGGATTTTCCAATAGATATAACGTCACAAATAAAATAGCCGGCATCGGCAACCAGTTAACTCGGCTGATCCCTGCCCAGATCGAGCTTAAGAGCAGCGCGATTCCGCAGAGCACCCAGGCTCGTTTCCCGTCAAGGCGTGTAGGGCAGAGAGCCAATAGCAGGGCCGGAATCACCAAAAGATGGTAGTAAACCGCGCCGATCATCAAGAAGAGGTAGCCATATAGCCATGCCAGAGAACGGTAACGCTTTAGTTGGACACGTCTAAGCAATAACCAGGTGGTTATGGCAGGCATCAAAATCCATAGCAAGACCTGCCATAAGCGGTGAACCCAAAGCGGGAGAGGATGCAGAAGGAACGGAATGGATTGTAATAGATAACGGCTGGGGTGCAAGGGGCTCCAGGCAGTTTTCACCCCATAGATTCGTTCAGAAAAAAAGAGCGAAGCGTAATAATAGCGGCTTGTCTCTGACCAATCCAGGGAAAAGGGATGTGTAGAAATTTTCATCAGGAAATAGCCCAGGTTGAACCCTAATCCCGCCAGCAGAAGCGAACCGCCAAAAAGCTCCTTTTTATTCTGCGCCCAGCCCGAGATCGATAGCAGCACCCCTATCACCCAGCCGCTCTGGCCAAAAAGCCACAGGCGGACAAGCGGATCAATATAGGGTTGACCATAAGGGCCATAGACCAGAAAGGCTGTGCTGCTCAGAATCAGACCAATCAGAATCACCCCAATTGTTTTTGGTGAGGCCAACCAACTGAATCTCTCACGCAGCGCCGAAAATAAAAAGCTTCTCTGAGCTGAAGAAAGGAAGAAAAGAGCAATATGAACCGTCAAACTCCCGCTGGCGAGAATCACCGCAACGAGCAAGCGCCGCGGCCAGAACCAGCCCTCCTCTCCTGCAGCATGCCGCACCAGAAAATACAGGGCGATTAGCGAGAATAGCCCCAACCCAAGCGAAACAAGTCGTTCGGTATCCAGTCGTTTTTCCATAAGTCAAGTTTAACTAACGACAGTTTACGAGACTGAACAAACGACGGAAAGTTCCAGCCGTTCCCTCTATTGAATGCGCTTGAATAACACAAGCGCGCTCTAAGCTGGACTTCTCTTCACTCTGCATACGCTTCCAATAGCGCTCATCCAGATATAGATGAGTATATCCTCGTTCTACTAATTGATTGAGATCAAAGTTCTCCACCAGCTCAACCCATTGCGGCAGGGGTTTTCGATAATCTTGACTGACCTCACCGACACTTCGCCCAAAGATAACAACAGCGCGGCTGGGATCAGGGTCGAACACCTGTGCATCGGCTGGCAAGGCGTTCCAGTACACTTTCGTGAAACGAGCATCAAGTGGAGTGATGAAGTAGGTAAATTGTGGTTTTGGGATGGCTAACAACTGCACCGAAAAGGTTGCCAAACCACCCCATATCAACGCAACTAAGGTTACCAGCACGACAACTTGACGTCTGGGAGAAAGACATGGAAAGGTACGCAGGAGAATAGGCAAGGCAAAGATCACTCCTAACAGTAAAGCAGCATCTAAGAAACGGGTAATTTCCCGCGCGCGGTCCTGATAATCTATCAACAGAGAGATCAGCAGCCCAATCCACGGACTAAGAAGTAAAGCCGCCGTTATCCAACCGAGACGAAGCCATTTCCTTATCAGCCACCAAACCGATAGGATTAAAAGCCCCAAAGCCGGGCCGATTTGCGCCAAAGCAATCACCAGGTGATTGAAATTGAATAATTCCAAGCGTCCAAAATGGACCGACATGACGGCCGGGATCCCGCGCCATTGGAACCCAGTTAACCCATAACCATAAACATCTGAACCTCTAAACCAGGATGCCCAAAGCCGTTCAACCCAAACAGAAATGACCCCGCCTGCCAAAATAGCCAACAGGGTTGCCAATCCCAGTAATATCACCGCTTCCTTGATATGAAACGCTCGCCGCATCCTAAACATTCTGAGCAGCCAGATCAAGCCCAGGGCAGCCATGATCATTGCAAAAAGGTGCTCAGCGGTGAGCGCCAGTGAAGCCAGCGTCAGACCTACAACGGAGGCCGTCCTCATTTTCCAATGGCGCGGGGATACCAAAAGCAATAGAAAGACAGTGAGGGCGATACAGGCACCATTGCTGGTTAATGCAAGGTTTTGGGGCAGGTAGATACCGCTAATATATGCGAACGCGAAAGGGGGAGCTCCGCCTCCTTCGATTGCCCAGGTTCGAGTTAAAGCATCATAGAGATCAACTCCGCTAACTGCGGCAGAGTTGATCAAAGGAATCTGGGCGCCAACGCTGCTCAACCAAGTGGGTGGGACAAACAACAACAGCCATTGGGTTCCGCCGGCAAAATATGTAATGGTTGCCCCAATGAGCCCACCGAGCCAGCGCTGTGTCATCCTCCAAAACCATAGGGTAGCCAGAATCAGCATTAGCGCATGAGTAAAAGCGCGGACTAAATCAAAAGCACTCCAGGGGAATAGGCCGCCAAGGCGGGTTAGCGCAGCAGCAAATAAATGGAGGCCATAATGATAGGGTAAAACCTGGGATGGATAGAGGAAAAAATGGGGAGGTACATCTCCGGCTGCCATCCGTGAGACAATGGGCAAGTTATAGCCCTCATCGAAAATCGCTAGGCCACGATTGATCAACAAAAAGACCGCCAGCAAGGTTAGGAATGGAGGCAAGATTCGCAGTGCAGCCTTTAACTCGACAAGCGCTTGACTTTTTGAGAGTCTCTCGCCACCAAAGGCGATTCCGATTATCAAAACCATGAGGCATCCCACGGGATATGCCCATTCGAAGGGGAGTAACCTCGAGAACAGATTCGCCAATACCAGATGCAATAGAAAGCCCAAACCTAAGCCAACTGCCGCGCGTTCACGGAGTTTGAGCCGAAAAGCAGCGCGCCCTAGAAGCCAGCCTCCTAACCACCAGAGACCGCCGAGGAAAAAGAATATCAGAATGGCGAAAGGTGAAGATCGAAAGAAATACATTTCCAAAGTTTCCAGTTTTCTTGTTAATCACAACCTTCTGCCGGCTTCGCTCGCGGTTCAAGGACTTGAATCTCAACACCCATTAATAACATACGCGCTTGTTGAATGGGCTTGTAATAACAAAGCAAAGGCTTTGACACGCGCTCTACCCAGGCGTCATTTTCTTCTCCAAAACGTACGAGACTCCCCTTGGCCGTTGTATAAAGCGGTTCGTTGACAATAAGAGCAAAACGATGGGCACGCAGTTCTCGATAAAATTGTTGCAGGTAGGCCTGGTTGTTTGCCATCGCCATTTCCATCAAAAAAACGCGCTCGTAATCTGGCACCAGCGAAACACCTCGCAGGTATCCAAAGGTCAACAACTGGCGCTCCGAAATGAACAGCACTTCCTGACCGGCAGGAAGTTCTCTGATCAAACCTTGCAAGCGGCGGATTGCCTTTTCGGTCACAGTCCAATCGGGACGCAAGAATGGTGCTATTGAGGATAAGAGGAACAGGCTGGGGAAAGTCAAAACCCCGAATAATGCTGCCTTTAGCCATGGCTCATTGAAGAAGGATTCTATGCGCCGGGAATGTGAGGCAAGATCCGAAAGCGGCGCATCCAGGGTCAAGTTCTGGGTCATCAGGGCAACAAAAACCACGCCAAAACCCGTCCAAAACGCATCCAGATTATGTAGGTTGCTGCCACCGCCAATTTTAACACTGACGACCAAGCCACCCAGGTAAAGCCCAACCAGGATACCCACCATACTCAGCCACCGCCAAAGATGAACAGCATTGCGACTCTGAGCAAATCTGGTGGAAAGCAGCAAACTCATCGGGAAGATCACAATCCAGGAGGCTAAGAAAATTCCCAAAGGATAAGTCGGATTCGGAAATAACCGATACCAGAGCAATTGTGAGGTCAGGCTTGTGCTAAACCATTCCGCAGGATTGCCCGAAAGCCGGATATAAAACCAATGGGAACTGAAGGCTATAGCCATCCCGGCAATTGTCCATAAGATTGGTCGCCAAAAGTAGCGCCAGAAATTCTCTCGATAAGGGACTTCAATAATATAAAGCAATGTGGCGATCAAGGCTGGCACAGGATACCAGTTCAAGCGGCTCAAGCCGGCCCAAACTGAGGTAAAGATCAAGACCAATACAGAAAAAACCTTTGCAAGCCTGGTCTCAGCATTTGGGCGAAACCAGAGCAAGAGCGGCAAGACCGCCAATTGTAAGTGGTAATACACGGGGCCTAACATCAAGTATAAAAACAACCAGCCTAAACTGATCCACCGCAAACCCGCAGGAAATGCTTTGCCATAACGGCGCAGGAAGGCATAGGCGGTTAAACCACTGATTCCAATCCACAGTGCCACCTGCCATAGTCGATGGAACCAGAGGGGTGAATCGGGGATAAAAAACGGGATAGCCTGTAACAGATAACGGCTGGGATGTAACACTGTCCAGGCCGTTTTTACCCCATAAACCTGTTCTCCCAGAAAAAGCGAGGCGTAGTAGTAACGGCTGGCTTCAGACCATTCAAGGGTAAAGGGATAGGTTGAGACTCTGGTGAGCAGAGATAGAATTTGGAGCGAGATCGATGCAACCAGAAAGGATATAGCGAAAGCATAAACAGGATGCTTTAGCCGAAAAGCTCCCTGCACAAATGGCATTCCTGAGATTGCCATCCAAACCAAAGCGCTCAGACGAAACCAATAAGGTTGTAGAATTCCTGCACTCAATTCGATCAGTGTAAAGCTCAGGGCGAAGTTTATCAGCCAGAATAACCAACCATTAACCCTTCCCAAATGGGAAAAACGCCTTTCAATCGTTTGGAGAGCCGCAGAAATCCGATCCTTTGTTTTCCAGAAACTACCCAGCAAAAGAAATACTGCGAAAAGGGAAAAACCAACGGCGCCGGAGATAGCCACTTGATAATAGAGCGAGGTTTGGAGAACAGCGCGCTCAAGCGCTTCACCGGTCAGGAACCATCCCGCCCGCAGCGCCAGCATTGCGCTGAGTGCACAGCCAAGGCGCCAGAAATAAATCTTCCAAACGTCAGCAGGGAGGTTGGTTTTAGAGAATGACTGTTCGTCCACGGGAGGCTCAGAACTCAAGAGATCTCTTGGGAGACACGTTTCAAATCGGCTTCCACCATCATCCGCACTAACTCCTCAAAGCTCACGGTCGGGCGCCAGCCTAATTTCTGATGGGCTTTTGTCGGATCGGCAACCAACAGATCCACTTCAGCCGGGCGGAAGAAACGGGGATCCTGAACGACGTACTGGCGATAATCCATACCCAGATGTGAAAATGCCAGCTCACAAAAGTCGCGCACCGAATGGGTAACACCGGTGCCCAGGACAAAATCTTCCGCTTCATCTTGTTGTAACATCAGCCACATTCCAACCACATAATCGCCGGCAAAACCCCAATCACGGCGCGCTTCTAAATTCCCCAAACGGAGCTCATTGGCTAAACCCAGCTTAATGCGCGCTGCCCCATAAGTGATCTTGCGAGTGACAAACTCTAAGCCGCGACGCGGACTCTCATGATTAAAGAGAATCCCCGAAACGGCAAACATCCCATACGATTCGCGGTAGTTGACGGTAATCAGGTGGCCATAGACTTTGGCCACTCCATACGGGCTACGTGGATAGAAGGGGGTCGTCTCCCGCTGCGGCACTTCGCGCACTTTGCCAAACATCTCACTCGAGGAGGCCTGATAAAAGCGCGCTTTTGGGTTAACCAGGCGGATAGCTTCTAAAAGGCGCGTGACCCCCAACGCAGTTGCCTCAGCGGTCAGTACCGGTTGGCTCCAGGATGTAGGGACAAAAGATTGGGCGGCCAGGTTATAGACCTCATCCGGTTGATAGGTTTCGATGATCGAAACCAGAGAGCTCTGGTCATGCAGGTCGCCTTGGGCAATGGTAATATCGTCCTGGATGTGCTGAATGCGTTCAAAAGTCACTGTGCTGGAACGGCGCACCATCCCGATGACCTGATAGCCCTTGGAGAGCAGAAATTCAGCCAGGTAAGAACCATCCTGACCCGTGATGCCAGTAATTAGCGCAGTAGGCATTGGTTCCTCGATAATTAAGGATAATTATATTCCGTATTTGCGAATATCAAACAACTTCGGAGTAATTCCCCCATCCTAAATCTGTCTTCAATCAAATAGTTATAAATTGGTATCTCAAATTAACTTTGCATACTGCTCTCGTTGTATAATTTCATTACTCAAATTTGACAGGAAAAGGCAAACGTGCACTCGCAACCTGAATCTATCCTGACCATTGTCATCCCGGTGTATAACGAGGCTTCGGTGCTGGAGAAAACGATACAAACGATTGTCCCTTATGCCACCGAAAAGGGGTGGGAACTTATCTTTGTCGATGATGGATCTACCGATCATTCAAACCAAATCTTAGCACAATTAGTCACCGTACCGCCTGTGCGAGTATTGAGACATAAGATCAATCGCGGTTATGGAGCAGCATTAAAAACTGGCATCTCTTGCGTCCAAACGCCTTACGTTGTAACCTTTGATGCAGATGGTCAACACCAAATTCAAGACGTAGAAAGAATACTTAACTTCGCTATTCAAAATGATTCCGACCTTGTAGTTGGCAATCGACAAGGAATAGGGAACAAAAATCTGTACCGAGCGCTGGGAAAGTGGATCATCTGGCAGTTTGCGCGCTTGCTTATGCCGCTAAAAGTAAGGGACCTAAATTCAGGCTTTAAGTTGTATAAAACCAAATTAATCCATAAGTATCTTACTTTCTGTCCTAACTCCATGGCTTTCAGCGACGTGATTACCTTAATTTTCACTCATCAACGTCACATAATCCATGAAATCCCTATTTCGGTATCGCTAAGGCCAGCGGGTAAAAGCACCATCAATACTTGGACGGCTTTTGAAACTCTCCTAGAAATCCTTAATGCGATTATTATGCTCAATCCACTCAAGATTTTCATCCCTCTTTCTCTACTCTCAATCATTGTCGGCGTTAGCTGGGGAGTTTACTTGCTTATCCGGGTTGGTAGAGGGGTAAGCGTTGGCAGCATGTTAGCCGTGGTAAGCGGTTTAATTTTTTTTATGCTCGGCTTGCTTGCGCATCAGATTGCTAACCTCCGTTTAGATCTCATTGAGTATAAATCTGAAGCCAAAACTACGGAGCAAAATGATAGTGAATAAGCGAATATCGGTCATCATAAATCTGTTCTCAAAGTTTCACTGGCTAGATCTGGTCGTTGTTGCTTGCCTGTTCGGATTTACAACATTATTTTCACTGGAAAGAATTCAATGGGATTATCCAAATGTATTTCTTGGCGGTGATGCCGCTAACATCGTCTCGTTTGCCCTAGCCAGAAATCATCCAGACTGGTTTGAGAAGGATTTCTTACTTAGCGAACCACAAAATTTTGACATTTATTTCCAACTACACGTGTTTTATACCCAATGGTTAGAGCCCATAACGGGAAATGCGACCTTAGCGTTTTTAACTCTATTGCCGCCTACGTTGCTAATTTACCTGGGAGGATTGTATTTCTTTGGAAAGATTTTCTTTGGAGGCGTGGGCTGGGCAATAGCCTTCGTAATACTAAATACCCTGCCTATCTCTCTATCCATTGATAATATTGGTATTCAAACAGACCCTCTCCCACGTACCCTGTTTCATGGTTGTTTGTTATTTCTCTTGGGCAGTTTATGGATGTGGAAAGACAAGCCCAAAAGATGGTTTGTTCTGGCTGCTGGATTAGGAGGACTGGTCTATGTCCATGCAGTAAGTATGCCAGTATGGTTATTCGCCTTTTTGTTGAGTTTTGCGTTCTTATTACCTAAAGAGTGGTCGATCAGGAAACGGCTATTTTGGCTAGTCGGGCTATTCTCAATCATCTTTCTTACCGTAATCCCATTTGGTTTTAACTATTTGCAAAATACTGTAACACAGCGCACTTTACCAGATGGAGTATCCTATACCGAGTTTATGCAAATCTTCCGCGAGTATTACAACACACCCGAATTTCATCGAATGCCACCGAGAATACTTCTAGGTATTCTTATAAAACTTACTGAAATCGGATTGTTACCACTGGGGATATTAGGCGCTTTCCTGGCATGGAGAGTGGAATCTAGATACCGCTCCCAAATTTATCTGGTTCTGATTTGGTTGATAGTTATCTTAGTCGTCTCGGTATTTATCCCCACGATTGAAAAAATTCTTGAACAGCGACTAGAAATATTGCCCATTCAAACTGAATTGATACGTGGCCTTAGATTCTTAAGTTTTCTCCTCTCTATAATGGTAATTCTCGGACTCAAGGTAACCTACGAACTTAACAAGAAACAACCTTTCATACTCTTTCTGGTACTCCTGATCCTTTCCCTTTTGATTCTTAGACTCTATAATAACCCCACTACACTCGCCTTGATTGCTACCCCAAAAACGATACATTGTTTATACAAAGAGAAACGCATTCTATGCCAAAGACGTTCTACCTTCCGAGAGGTATTAGAATTTCTAAGAGACCATACCCCTATAGATGCAGCCATTTTTTTTACCCCAAAACCAAGAGACACAAGCGCCCTCGCTGTTCGCTATTTATCACACCGCTCCCTGGTCTATTCATGGAAAGATCGAGGCTTGGGTTTTACCCGGCCTCAAAAACTGCTAGAATGGTATGATCGTTATTCACAGATAGCCAAATACAAGACCAGCACAAGATGGCTATCAAAAAATCCCGAGCAATTTTGGGAATTTCTCAAAGGTCTTGGAGTAACCTACCTGGTAGTGCCCGGTAAATGCTACTCGCCCGACCAATTGCCAAATGATATCAGCGTTAAGTTGATTTTCAAAAACGCTGATTATTCAATCTGTGAGATTTTTTATTGATTATTTCGTCTCGCATCTTATGAGTTTCCCCAGAATCTCAATCATTACTCCTACTCTAAACAGAGCCTCTTATCTTGAACGAGCTATTCTATCCGTTTTGAGTCAAAATTATCCCGATTTGGAATACATTGTGGTCGATGGGGGTTCAAACGATGGAACGTTGGAAATCCTTAAAAAATATTCAGCAGAAGTACAATATGTCAGCGAAAAAGACAGGGGACAATCAGATGCCATTAATAAGGGGCTAAGAATTGCAAGCGGCGACATCCTCGGTTACATAAATTCAGATGATGAATATGAACCAGGTGCCTTGCTTCACGTGGGGCGTTTCTTTCAACAAAACCCGAGCGCCTTCTGGCTCAGCGGCCGCTGCCGATTGATTAACGAGCGTGGGAATGAAATCCTTAAACCTATCACTGCCTACAAGAGTCTCTTGTTAGCTACCCGTAGTAGAAACTTACTTCTGGTTGTAAACTATATCTCTCAACCGGCAACTTTTTGGCGCAGAGAAGTTCTGGATAGTGTTGGCTATTTTGACACTTGTCTGTCGGCTGTAATGGATTATGATTATTGGCTAAGGATATCCAAACAATTTCGCTTATTTATCACCCACGCTTATCTGGCAAAATTTCGCCTCCATTCAACATCCAAAACTATTGAGAGCGCAATTCAAGAATGGAATGAGGAAACACAAATGATTCAACACTATACAAGATCCAAAACGCTGCTCTTCTTTCATCTACTTCACCGCCGTTTAATCACCAAAGGGTACCAAAGACTCCTCATTAAAGCATAAGCAATTGAGATACTATCATGAGCGGGACTGGTCTCTGATCTTAGAGATGGTTTATCAAAGGGTCTGGATAATTCTCTTGATTATACTGTTGTTCTCTTCTAGAGGATTTGCTCAAGCGGAGTCGAAGCCTAGCATTTTTTTATATCCTCCACAAACTGAACATTACCCATTCATCGATCTTAGAATGAGAGTCCAATCAAGACAGGGTGAATTTTTGCATAAGATCTCTACATCAGAAGTCACCCTATACGAGAACGGCCGATCGATTGCCCTCCAGCAAATCAAAGAACAACGGGTTGGCACTCAGGTGGTTTTTGTCCTGAACCCAGGTGCAGCCTTTCTTGTGCGCGACGCGCAAGGCTTTACTCGCTATGATTATTTAATGGATGGCCTGGTTGAT
>DAOTZA010000167.1:0-7970 GCA_034434515.1 Anaerolineales bacterium
GTTTCCCCTGAGCGATAAAAACTATCGCGCCAGAAGTCATCTTCATCTGAATATAAAGATGCCAGATACGTTCCATCGAACCGTTCGCCGAAGAAGAGAATGTACTCGCCGGAGCTAAATTTAGCGGGGTTGCCATCGCTGTTATGCACATAAATCGCCACCGGCCGGCCTTGATTGGTCATGGCAAAGGTTTGAGGGTCAAGGGTATTGACCGGCATCCCCGCAGCCTGAAGGGTTTCATACGTCAATTTGTAAATTCCGTCTTCTGTTACCGTGATTTTATAGCTTTCACCGGTTGTCACTTCACTCAGAGGTTGCGTTTCTGAGTCTCCGGATGGTTCAAAGGCGCGATAACGCTTTGCCTCTTGATAATTTAGCAAGCTCTGTTGATAAAGCGCCTCAAAGGGATTATCCTCTTCTGCCTGGGCAGTCGAAGACTCAAACAAGGATTTGCCCTGTGGGTAGACGAACTCAACCACAAAGCGAACATACGTCACGACTTCAAGTTGTCCGCTGGATGGCGTGAATTGAAAGGGGTATACCCGCAACGGAAGGATGCGTTGACTGCGCAGTTTGGCTGCCTGACCTAGCTCCACCTGAATGCCGGGATAGGCTGTGGCGCTTGCATAGGTTTCTTGGTCTTCGACATAAACTATCTTGCCCGATGCTAACGCTTCATCATCCACTACATAGCTACCGGCCGGTGCAATTCGGTAACGCCCGCTCAGCAGCCGGGTCTGAATCTCCTCTATATGCAAATTAAAATCAGCGTTGATCGGTACCCCAATGGATGTGGCAACCACAGGCAGGTCTGGCTTTCCTGGGTCGGCAATGGTCGAGGCGTCTTTCAAGACTACCCGATCATAGGTCTGTCCCTCGAAATCGACCTTCTCAAGCGCATATTCACCGAGCGAATATTCAATAATAATCCCGTTTTCCGTCGCCTGAACCAGATGAAAGCCGCTTTCCACCGCCGTTTCGGTTTGAGCTGCAGTTTGTAAAGGCAGGTTGCCGAACAGCAGGCAACCTAACAATATTCCAAAACCAAGTATATTTTTGTGCATGGATATTCCTTGTAATGTATGAACCAACCAACGAAATAACCGTTGCTTTGAAGAACGATCGCATCTCATTTTAGACCATTCTTATCCTATTGTAAATAGTATTTTGGTACCATTTGAGCCGTCCGAGCGTGCTAACTTTCATCCAACAAAACCGACCAATACGAATCATCTGGCAACAGATGCAGGTGAGAATAAGGCACAGCGCTGAGAATCTGCTGGCTTCTCTGGAGAATTTCACGCAAATAAAATGGTTCGGTCGTTAAAACAGGCACACAGGCAACCATCTCGGCCAGCGCTTGCGCTTGAGGCACTTCTTCTAGGTAGACATCCTTATCTTTGATCAGATATAATATCCTGGTTATGGGTGCGTTGCCAGGTCGCGGTCGATTTTGGGTGGGGTTATAAAACGGAGTTGCCGCAGCATACCATTGCCCCTTAGCAGAATAAATCACCAGTAAATCATCGTTTAGCACCGAACCGGCAGGTGAATTGCGCGCTGTAGTGGTTTTCCCGGCACCCGAGTACCCTAAAAACACATAAGCACTACCGTTGCGTTCCACGCCTGCGGCGTGGAGCATCAAGCCCCCACAATGGAAAGCGGTTACAGCCGTTGCCACGCGCACAAAATAATCAACGCCAAACAAGGGATTCTTTCCGTTAAGAACAAGATAAGCGTTTTTCGTTTGCCAGTCAATTTCACCTCGATATCCTTCTTCATCAAATTCAATCTTTTCAGGCCTCACCCTTGCCACAGTTGGGATATCCCCGTCTCCCTGAAAAACGCTTGCCCTGACAGTCAAAATCGGTGGCTGATCGGTTAGAAAGTCCCGGTAAAAAGTTGCCAGTTGCCGGGACATTTGCTCATCGTCCGTCACAATGGCAATCGAAAAGAGCCCAACGCTAACCCGCAATTCCGCAAGCATGTTAACCTGACACTTCCTGCCAAGAAGCGCTCGATCGGGCTCGATTTCGGATGCCGAAAATAACTCCAATGGCAATCAACCCTGCACCGCCAATCAGCTCAAACAACCCTTGAGGGTTAGCTTGAACAGATATCGGCTCGTGCTTAGTCGTTTTTCCTTGTGTATCTACATCTTCTAATTGATAATAATAAGTTCGATTTGGCATAATGTTTGCATCTACATATTGGTAAGATCCCCCTCTGAAAGAATCATTTGTGGCCGGGATAAGCGAGTCATTCAGTTTTTGATAAGGTCCTTCGATTTGATTAGCCCGATAAAGATTGAATCCAATGGTATCAATTTCTGTCGCTGTTTCCCATTCAATTAGGATGCGCGGGCTACGGTACAGGACCACACCATAAACTACCAACGCCAGACCCCCAAGGATGGTCAAAAGAGAAACCAAACTATATCTTGTTTTAAACTCTCGCATGAAACGATTATATCGTAACTCATGATAAAATGCCCAATATCTCGATGAAACATCGAATTCACCTCATTCTGATTTTTAGCCTCGTTCTATCATTTTGGCTCCTATCCTTCCGGTTTTCAGGCGGAAAGAGCGCATCCCCTCAACCAACCTATCAACCTACCCCAACCCCTCAATCCATAGAAGACGAGATTCGCAACGCCATTGTCAACACAATTTCCCGCCGCAAGGGCATCCAACCAGTGTATGAACTCTTTGACACCGCGGTTGAAGCTGTGCGCTTGAACCCCAGCCAGGATCAAGCCATCGCTTACCTGGTTCCACTGGACCCACAAAGCGGTGAGGTGATTCCCACCGAACCAGGCTTGGCTCTCTTGCAACGCACAAACCAGGGGTGGGAGGTCTCGCTTCCGGGAGAACCTGATTGGTATATCAGGCTCAAAGCCCTGCCCGGCAACCTGCTTCCAGCCGAGGAGAAGAACCTGTGGTTATCCCGTGACGCTCAGATGAAAGCACTTGCCACCGTCGGCCCATTCCATGGCTACCGTCTGCCCTGGGCAGCCGGAGCAACCATGCGTCTTACCCAGAGCGTCGCCCACGATCGCTATACCCCCAGCGGAAATGCCCACTACGCTTTCGACTTTGCCACCCCAGGACCCGCCCAAATGTTCAACCTTTATGCTGCCAAAGGTGGCTACGTCTATAGCGTTAAGGACAATTGCCCTAATGGCTCTGAAACCTGCTCCAACTGGATCGTCTTGCGTGATCCAAGCACAAATCCGGTCACCTTCCAGCTCTACCTGCACCTAGCCCAGAACAGTATTCCCGCCTCGATCCGTGCTATCGGTACATTTGTCGAACGAGGCCAGTTCATTGGTGTTGCCGATGACACCGGTGTGAGTACAGCTCATCATCTGCACTTTATGGTTCATACCAATCCCGCTTCCTATTGGGGCACTTCGGTTGACATTACATTCGAAGAGGTTGATATTAACGGGGGGCGGCCGAGAATCTTAGTGGATAAACCTTACTGCCGTAGCGATGATGTTTGCGAACAATTCCGCAACGACTACGTCTCGCGGAATTATTACCTTGGCGACCAGACACCTCCTTATGGAGACATTCTGAGTCCCCAACTTGGCGACACAATTTTCTCTCCTAAAGTAAGACTCGAAGGGTGGGCAAAAGATGACTTAAGTGGCTTGTATTCAGCCCGCTTTATCGCCAAGTTCAACGGAAGCTGGCAGGAGATTGCCGAGACCTTTAGCGGGAACTATTTTTCCTATGAGTGGGACCTCTGCGCTTCTAATGTCCCAGACGGTCCGGTTTCGATTGCCCTACGCATCTTCGATAAAGCTGGCAATCAGTCTATTGGACTGCCTGGCTTACGGCATTTCTTCAAACGGTACGAATGCCCTGCTCCACCAGATACATCGTGCAGCCCTTCTGCAGGTCAGATTGCGATCTTCTCCGAGAGTGATTTCAAAGGCAATTGCGCTGTTTTTTCTAGCGGCAGCTACACCGACCTGGGAAGCGTTGGAAAACAAAAAGCCGCCTCAATCCTTGTCGGCTCAAATACCGTTGCAACGCTGTTCCTGGAAAATAATTATCGAGGGCGCGGGGAAACATTTCGATCGTCCGATGCCAACTTAGCCGATAACTGGATTGGAAGTCAGTCCGTATCTTCTCTGGTTGTTTCAGCTCAAAGCTCCTTTCCTGCAACGCCTTACCCAATCTCTCCGCTCAACAATGCCGTCTTACCCTCAAATAGTTCAGTAACTTTCCATTGGGAAAATCTCGGGCGGGGGAGTGAATTTCAAGTTGAGTTAACCCGTTCGGGTTCCACAACCCAATCGCCCTGGCTATCGGTGCCTTATTGGCAAATAGGATCGTTACCCTCTGGTAGCTACACCTGGCGCGTCCGCTCAAGAAACCCGAATGGGATCAGCAACTGGTCAAGTGCCTTCTCGTTTTCTATTTCTAGCGGTTCCAATAGCTCACTTATTCTCCCTGTTCCCTTCCAGGATGATTTTGAGAGCGAGAAAGGATGGAACGCTTCAAGCTACTTTGACACAACCGACCAACTCAACCACACCCCCGACGGAAGAATCAGTTGGAAATACGACACCAATAGCAAGCCACAGGATGGCTACGATACCGGTCAGCCGAATTTCGGTTACTTAACTTCACCGCTGCTTCAATTACCGAATTCCCCTGCTTACACCCTCCGCTTCTGGTCGTATTACCAAACCGAGGACGATGGCATCCACTGGGATCAACGCTGGGTGCAAATCTCCGTCGATGGCGGTGCCTTTCAGAATCTCTATCAATTCAGTGATGATCCCATGGATATCTGGCTGCAAAGCCCACCCATCTCACTGGCAGCTTATGCAGGCAAAACCGTGCAAATCCGCTTTTATTTCAATACCCTGGATAAACACAAAAACAAATTCAAAGGCTGGTTTCTGGATGATGTTAGCATCACTCCGCTTGAGGCCTCATCCTGTCCTGCTACCTATGAACTAAATGACACTCACTTAACTGCAACCTCTATTTCCCTCAATACGACTGTTCAGGCTGAAATTTGCCCCGCTGCAGACATCGACTATTATAAATTTTATGCTAGTCAGGGGGATCGCCTTGGCATCCAGGTCACAGCCGATCGCTCTGATCCAAACGCCATCCTCGATCCGTTTCTTTACTTAATTGACTCTGATGGCTCATCGGTTTTGGCTGAAAATGACGATAAAGTCCAGGCTCGTTTGACCGACTCCAGTCTCTCTTATCTTGTAACGCGCTCAGGAGAATATTATCTCAAAATTAAAGCCTTCAATCACCCTTCAGCCGGCGATACAGCATTGAAGTATACCCTCACCTTGCTCAATGACCAGCAAGCTCCGGTTGCTGCCTTTCTTACTCCGCAAAATCATCAGAGCATCACCGGCGAGGTTCTTCCCATCCGCATCCTTGCTTATGATGGAAATGGCATGATCAGCCACGTACGTCTTTACCAGCATTCTGCGAATTGGGAGAGCGGAACCTGGAAAATGATTGGGGAAGATTGGGATGGCAGTGATGGCTGGGGGATTGACTTAACCGACTATGCCCTGGGCTTCTCTATCTGGGCGCGCGTTTTTGATCTAGCCGGCAACTACGTTGATATTGGCGTTTGGAACGTTTCTCACCCGTTCAGCGCCATTTTTCTCCCAATTGTCGGTCGCTAGGCTATAATTGGCGAGTATGACGAAACTGATCATCCAAATCCCGTGCTATAACGAGGAACAAACGCTTCCGGAAACGCTACAATCCTTACCACGTTCCATTAACGGGATCGACAAAATCGAAACCCTGATCATCGATGACGGCAGTCAAGACAAAACAGCCGAAGTTGCAATCCAATGCGGTGCTCATCATCTCCTTCGCTTCCCCCAACATGTCGGCTTGGCGACGGCCTTTGCCAGCGGTTTAAACGCCTGCCTGGAACTGGGAGCAGACATCATTGTCAACACCGACGCCGATAATCAATATTTTGCTGGCGACATCGAAAAGCTGGTTGCGCCAATCATAGAAGGAAAAGCTGATATTGTCATCGGCGATCGGGGGGTTGCCAATCATCCCGAATTTTCCCCTCTCAAACGGGCTTTGCAGCGCTGGGGAAGCAAAGTGCTGGAGTGGACATCTGGGCTAAAAATTCCCGACGCGACCAGTGGTTTTCGCGCCTACAGTCGGGAAGCAGCCTTGAAAACCATCGTCCTTTCGGGTTACACCTATACACTGGAAACGTTGATCCAAGCCGGCTCTAAAGGGTTATTGGTTCACTACGTTCCGGTGCGCACCAACCCACAAAAACGCCCCTCGCGGCTGATTCGCAGCTTGCCCGAATATCTCGCCCTCTCAACCATCACCATTATTCGCTCGTATGCCATGTACCGCGCCCTGCGTTTCTTCACCATCATTGGCGGGTTGTTTATCTTGAGCGGGTTCTTGCTTGGCATTCGTTTTTTGATCATCCACTACCTCTTACGGACGGGTGGCGGAAACCTTCAATCGCTTCTGTTGATGGCAGTTTTGTTGATCGTTGGATTTCAAATTATCCTGATCGGCTTGCTAGCCGACCTGATTAGTTTTAATCGGAAGATATTGGAAGAAGTGTTGTATCGATTGCGAAAATCCGATACCTCGTGAGAAATATTACTTGATCCGCAATATCCACACATTGCCTTTATGATAAACCGCTTCATAGTACCCGCTCTCGATCATCACTTTGGGTTTCATGACCACCGGTCCAGTATAATTCACTCTGCCTTGTTTGTCTCCGATATAAGCATATTGATACCCTCTCGCCTTCAATTCGGCAATCACCTGCGGATGGGTGTATCCTTTTTCCTCGATCATTTGACGAAGTGAATTAATATAGATAACATAATCCGGAAAGGGTCCTTTCTCGCTTACGTATGGCATTGGCGGAACACTGATTTTTCTCGTCGTGAAATAGGGAATCCACCAGCCCCCATCTGAACCAACAATCGTTGAACCGCCATAAGCGAAGAAAGAGTTCACCAGAATTCTACTTTCCGTGGGAGTATTTTCCCGAATCCATTCCATTGCTTTGATGTCGTGGCGCGTCGCCATTGCATGAGGATCGGGCTGAATGTCGTTAAGGCGACTCCTGGCCGTAAACAAGATAGTCACAATCACCAGAATTATCCCCACAGTATCTGCAACGAGAGGTTTTTTGCTTAGCAAAGGATGCATCAACCAGGTAAAAGCTGTTCCGATAACCAGGGAAGCCGGGATATACATGGCAATAAAAACTGCAAAATTACTTAACAAACCTGCCCCTGGTAATCCAACCCAATTTGGGTTTGCCATTAAGACTACGGTAAACCACCATCCAACAATGAATAACACATTCTTATCCCGTTTCCAAAGCGTCCAAGCGATACAAAGAATAAATATTACCCAGATCGGAAGAGGCAAATAACCGCTGAGAAATCCAATGGCATTATATTCACGGGTATAGTTACTCATTGTGCTTGGAGAAGTAGTGATGCCGCGAATAAATCCCTCAAAAAGTTTTCCACCGTAAACCCTGAAAAACCATGGCAAATAGAGCAACAAACCAATCATTCCACCCAGACCAAGGTTAGCAAATTGTTCACGCCAGGTTCTCCGCGAGATATTGAGCAACATGAGAATCGGAAGACTACCCAACATGAAAAGAAAGACCCGATAATGGACCAGAGCTAAACCACTCGAGGCCAGTGCTACAAGGAGAATATTCTTCCAAGGTCTTTGTTTCAACCATCCGATCCATCCACTGTTCTTTAGGTCGGTTTTGTCGTTCACTTCCAACAAATCCCAAATCAGAAAGACAACGATTGGTAAAAGTACCTGACCACAAAGCTGGGTATACCTACCCCAATTGGTGTAGAACATTGGCATAAACAAGATAAAGCCAGCAAGCACCCAACTGGCGATTGTTGCCCACCGGGCTCCGCTTGAAATCCTCCA
>DAOTZA010000168.1:0-11504 GCA_034434515.1 Anaerolineales bacterium
AAAAACGGCAACCCTTCTTGACGGCAAACCCGCTGCATGGTATCATCTTAAGCGAAACATTAGCACTCTCGGCTTGAGAGTGCTAATTTGGATAGGTGCCTATGGCTGAATTAACCGAACGACAACGATTGATCTTGGCTTTGATTATCCGCGAATATATCGAAACGGCGCAACCGGTTGGCTCGGAGAGCTTGCAAAAGCGTTACCAATTGGATGCCTCGCCGGCCACCATTCGCAATGAAATGGCGGTACTGACCGAGGCGGGTTACTTGCGTCAACCTCACACCTCAGCCGGGCGGGTGCCAACTGAGGAAGGGTATCGCTATTTTGTGCGCCAATTGATGGGACATATTGATTTACCGGCCGACACCAAACGCACCATTACGCATCAATTTTACCAAATCGGCTATGACCCAGACCGCTGGATGCGTCTAGCAGCTTCGGTGCTGGCTCAACAAGCAAAAGCAGCCTCACTGGTCACAGCACCCCATGTCGAGCAAGCGCGCTTTAAACACCTGGAACTCATCAGCACGCGCGGCCGACAAGTGTTGATGGTTTTGGTCCTGGCGGGTGGAGATGTGCGCCAGCAGATGCTGACCCTGGCTGAACCTGTGACGCAAGAACAACTCAGTGCCGCGGCTAACCATCTCAATCAGCTCCTAAGCGGTTTAGGGCCGGAAGCGATCAGCGCTTTATCTCCGCCACTGGATGCGCTCGAGGCGGATTTGGTACGACTGATTGTCGAAGAATTACGTCACGCTGGTCAACTGTTGGGTAGTGAGGTCTATCGGGATGGCTTGACGCATGTCTTATCGCAACCGGAGTTTTCCGAGAGCGAGTCGGCGCGTAAAGCCTTGCGCATCCTGGAAGAACGGCCACTCCTGGAGGATTTGCTGACCCGTACCCTGGAAACGACCAATGTGGGTGGCGTTCAGGTCTTAATCGGCGGTGAAGGCACGTGGGAAGAGTTGCGTGACTGTTCAATGGTCCTGGCGCGCTATGGTGCGCCTGGGCTGGCAACCGGCGCTTTAGGGGTGTTGGGTCCAATCCGCATGGCCTATGGGCGCAGTATTTCCACCGTGCGCTTTGTGGCTGGCTTGCTCAGCGATCTGGTGGTCGAATTGCACTCTGAATAGCGTGCAGTTGCCTTTGAAATTCATGGAGGAGGTAGCTCAAAATGAGCGAAGAACAACCGACCAACAACGATGAAAATCAAACCCCACAACCTTTGATGGTTGAAGAACCAACCCTGAGTGAAGAACAAGCCGGGGAAGCGGAAATTCTTTCTGAGATAACTGTTGAAGAAGAGGATTTGCAAACCAAATTGAACGAACTGGAAAAGAAAGCCAATGAATATCTGGAAGGTTGGCAGCGCGCTCGGGCTGAGTTTGCCAATTATAAAAAGCGCATCGAGCGCGAGCAGGCCCAAACCTATCAACTTGCCAGTAGTGCAGTGCTAAAAAAGTTCCTGGAGGTCGTGGACGACCTGGAACGGGCAATGAAAAACTGCCCAACCGAAATCGCCAGCACCGAATGGGCACAGGGCATTGAACTTATCTACCGCAAACTTTTATCTCTCCTGGAAGCGGAAGGGGTAACCAAAATCGAGGCTGAGGGTCAACCATTCGATCCCAATCTCCACGAAGCCATTTCACACGAGGAAGTTGAAGGTTATCAGGAAGGACAGATTATCGAGGTAGTCAAACAAGGCTACCGGGTAGGCGAGCGCGTCTTGCGTCCGGCGTTGGTGCGCGTCGCGCGGTAGGTCGCCGCCTCACCAGGCAAACTTGAATTTCATCTTTTTGGAGGCAAAATATGGGAAAGATTATCGGCATCGATTTAGGAACGACCAATTCGGTTGTGGCTGTGATGGAAGGCGGCGAACCCACGGTTATCCCCTCAGCCGAGGGGGAACGGTTAGTGCCTTCGGTAGTAGCCGTAAACAAGAACCATGAACGCCTGGTTGGCCGCGTAGCGCGCAATCAGGCGGTGGTGAACCCCGAAAACACCATCTTCTCGATCAAGCGCTTTATGGGGCGGCGCTATGATGACCCCGAAGTGCAAAAAGCCATGACTCGCGTTCCTTATAAAGTGACCGCTGCTCCAAATGGCGATGTGCGGGTTGTCTTGGATGGGAAGGAATATTCTCCCCCTGAAATCTCCGCCATGATCCTGGCAAAGATCAAGGCAGATGCCGAAGCTTACCTTGGTGAGCCGGTCACCCAAGCGGTCATCACCGTGCCGGCATATTTCAACGATGCCCAACGCAATGCCACCAAAGACGCCGGACGAATTGCCGGTTTGGAGGTTTTACGCATCATTAATGAACCTACGGCTTCATCTCTTGCCTACGGCTTGGATAAAAAGAAAGACGAAGTGATCGCCGTGTATGACCTTGGCGGCGGAACCTTTGATATTTCGATTCTTGACGTTGGCGAAGGTGTATTTCAAGTGCGCTCCACCAGTGGAGACACCTTCCTGGGTGGAGATGACTTCGATCAACGCATCATCGATTACGTTGCCGATGAATTTAAGAAAGAACACGGCATTGACCTGCGCCACGATCGTCAGGCTTTACAACGGTTGAAAGAAGCAGCCGAAAAAGCCAAGATCGAGCTTTCCAGCTTGATGCAGACCGAAATCAACCTCCCCTACATTACTGCAGATGCCAGCGGACCAAAACATCTCACCATGACGTTGACCCGTGCCAAGCTGGAACAGCTTACCCAAGACCTGATTGAACGCACCTTAGGCCCTGTACGCCAGGCGCTCAAAGACGCCGGTCTTGAAGCGCATCAAATTGATGAGGTGGTCTTGGTAGGTGGTATGACGCGTATGCCGGCTGTGCAAGAAGCAGTCCGAAAATTATTTGGGAAAGAACCCCACAAAGGGGTTAACCCCGATGAGGTGGTTGCGGTAGGAGCAGCCATCCAGGCCGGTGTGCTGGGTGGTGAGGTAAAGGACATTCTCCTGCTCGATGTGACGCCGCTTACGCTATCCATCGAAACCCTGGGTGGTGTTGCTACGCCGATGATCGAGCGCAACACAACCATCCCAACCCGTAAATCCCAAATTTTTTCTACCGCCAGCGACAATCAGAGCCAGGTAGAAATCCATGTGCTCCAAGGCGAGCGGCCAATGGCAGCCGATAACAAGTCTTTAGGGAAGTTTATCCTTGATGGAATCCCGCCCGCGCCGCGCGGTGTCCCTCAAATTGAGGTCACCTTCGATATTGACGCTAACGGCATTCTCAAGGTTACCGCGGTTGATAAAGCCACCGGGCGCAGTCAGAATATCACCATTACGGCTTCTTCGGGCTTGAGCGAGGCAGAAGTAGAACGCATGCGCAAGGAAGCAGAAGCCCATGCAGAAGAAGACCGGCGGCGAAAAGAATTGATTGAAGCCCGCAACACGGCCGATAACGCGGTATATACCGCCGAAAAAGCCTTGCGAGACCTTGGCGACAAAGTGCCAACGGAGGTTAAGACCAAGGTTGAAGAGCAAGTCTCCAAAGTGCGCAACGTGATGAATACCGACAATACCCAGGAAATTAAGCGCGAGACCGAAGCGCTCTTCCAGGTGATTCAACAAATTGGTGCAGCGGCCTACCAGTCGAGCGGACCCCAAGCCGGAGCTCCTTCGGCTGGTGAAGAACAAGCTGGTGGTGAAAGCAAAGGCGGTGAAGAAGACGTTGTAGATGGAGAGTTTCGTAGTGTCTGATGGCGAAGCGAGATTACTATGAGGTTTTAGGTGTGCCGCGCAATGCTTCGGCGGAAGAGCTGAAATCGGCCTTCCGCCGTTTAGCGCGCCAGTATCACCCGGATGTCAACAAGTCACCAGACGCCGAGGAGAAGTTCAAAGAGATCAACGAGGCGTATGCTGTGCTTTCTGATCCCGAACGGCGGGCGGCGTATGACCGCTTTGGCCATGAGGGTCTCCAAGGCATGGGCGGCATGCCCGATTTCACTACCGTAGATTTCTCAGACTTTGCCGACCTTTTCAGCGATTTATTTGGCTTTGGCAGCTTCGGACGCAGCTCCGCACGACGCACGCGTAACATGCCGCGGCGCGGTGCGGACTTGCAAATCCAGTTAGACCTGACGTTCGAAGAGGCTGTTTTTGGCGCCGAAAAAGAGATCTCGATCACCCGCGATGAGGTCTGTAAGACTTGCAACGGCAGTGGAGCGGAACCTGGTACTTCTCCAACCCGCTGTCCAACTTGTAATGGAAACGGTGAAATCCGTCAAGTACGACAAACCCTGCTCGGCTCGATGGTCCAAGTCAGCACCTGTCCCACTTGCGGCGGCAGCGGCGAAACCATCTCTACCCCATGCCACACCTGTCGCGGGCGCGGGCTTGAGCGTGTGACCCGCCAAAAGATCGTCAGCGTTCCGGCCGGGGTAGATAGCGGCACGCAAATCCGTCTGGCAGGAGAAGGGCAACCAGGTGTCAACGGCGGACCGAACGGAAACCTGTACATTGCTATCAATGTTCAACCACATAAATACTTTCGCCGTCGTGACAATGATATTATCCTTGACCTGGATATCAATGTCGCCCAAGCCGCTCTAGGCGCTGATGTAGAGATTCCCACCGTCGATGGGCCAGCAAAATTGCGCATCCCGCCCGGCACACAACCCGGCAAAGTGTTGCGGATGAAAGGAAAAGGGGTGCCGCACTTGCGCGGCAACGGCCGTGGCGACCAATTAGTGGTCATCAACGTCGCCATTCCAACTCGCCTGACACCGGAACAACGGCATCTATTTGAGCAACTCGGAAAGAGCCTCGGCAGCGATGCCCATCCTCAAGAACGCAGCTTTATGGATTGGTTGAAAGAAGCCTTAGGGGGATAATGGATCAAGATTCCTGGTTAGAAGTCTCCCTCACGGTAAATGGTGAATTAGCCGAAGCGGTTGCCGAAGTACTTGGGCGTTTCGCGCCGAACGGTGTGGCAATGGAAATGGAGGTCAGCGGCTTTAAAGCTGATGGAGAGGGTATCCCAAGTGGGGATGTGCGCGTGTGTGCTTACCTGCCGGTGGATGAAACCCTGGAAGAAAAGCGCAACCAACTTGAACAGGCCTTGTGGTATCTGGGGCGCATTCAACCCTTACCTGAGCCGGCCTACCGAACGCTACAAGAGACCGATTGGTCAGAAGCCTGGAAGAAACACTATCATCCTATCCTGATTGGGGAGCGATTGGTCATTGTACCGGCCTGGCTGGAAAATCCTGCTCCCCAGCGTATTGCCATCACATTAGACCCCGGCATGGCTTTCGGTACTGGCACTCATCCAAGCACGCAACTATGCCTGGAATGTTTGGAATGGCTTCTCTCCCCCTGTAAAGATGATGCCCCGAAATATCAAACATTCATCGACGTTGGTTGCGGATCTGGCATTCTTTCCATTGCTGCCGTCAAACTGGGCGTGCAACATGCCCTAGCAGTGGATGTAGATGCCATTGCCGTGCGTTCCAGCCTTGAAAACGCCCAGGTCAATAACGTAGCCAACCGCATTGAAGTTGGGTTAGGTTCGGTTGAAGAGATCCATCGAGGGTTATTTTCGTTTGATCAAGCTGATCTTGTTGTTGCCAACATCCTTGCCCCGGTTATTCTGGAGCTATTCGAAAAAGGCTTAACCGATCTAGTCAAGCCAAACGGAGCCCTGATCCTTAGTGGTATCCTGAGAGAACAAAGATCTGAAATCGAAGACACACTGAAGCGGAAAGGGTTTCAGCAAATCGTCCTTCGTCAACAGGGGGATTGGGTAGCGTTGTTAGCAAGGAGATAAAGTAAGGGGCTTTCTCAGAACGAGGATCGTGATGAACTGGGGATGTTTGGTATAATACGTAAAGGCAAGTTTCATAAAGTTATTGAGCATCTTCTGATCCCCATGGAAAAACCCCCTAACCAAACGATCCCCCCACCGAATCCGATTACAACCCGAAGACATCGCCGCGAAAGCCTTGTACAAATATTTCTGCCTTTTGTTGGGGGAGGTCTTCTTATAACTGCGCTGGCTTTTCTCCTGGGACAAGCAACCTCCTTCAATACCACCCAAGGGGCGGAAATTGCCCTAATCGGCCTAATCCTCCCAACCCTGCTCTTTGGGTTGATCTTTTTTGTCATCACCATCGGCTTGATTGTTGGTCTGACAAGACTAATCCGAATATTACCGCTCTACACCCGCCAGATGCAGGATTTTTTTAACCGCGTCAGTCAACAAACCAGGCGGGTCGCGGATGGCAGCGTGGAGCCGATTCTTCGTCTGCAGGCGTGGTTAGCAATTCTGCGACGGTTGCGACGCGGCGGCTTTCACTAAACCTCATCACCAACCGGGAGTCAATTATGGAAACCAAAAGCTGGAAAACCAAAACGTTAATCCTCGGTGGACTAATCGGCGCGCTCGTTGGACTCAGTGCAGCATATCTCCTCGTTCAACGCGCCGAAAAGGAACATGGCCGATTGCAAATGAACGCCGGTGAAGGGATCAAATTGGGATTACTGGTTTTAGGGCTACTGCGTCAGGTAGCCCAGTTGGGAGAAGGTTAATGAGCGATCTTGAGGAGCTAACGCAAGCCAAATGCATTCCCTGCCGCCGGGGAGATCCACCCCTAACCCAGGCTGAAGTCGATTCCTTGAAGGGTCTTCTACCACACTGGGAGGTAATCGAAACGGAGGGTGTTCTGACACTACAACGCGTCTATAAATTCAAGAATTTCGCTCAAGCGCTGGATTTTACCAACCGTGTTGGAGCAATTGCCGAAGAACAAGATCACCATCCAACGCTGCTGACCGAATGGGGAAAAGTCACCGTCAGATGGTGGACGCACGCGGTTGGAGGTTTACACCGCAACGACTTTATCATGGCAGCAAAAACCGACCAGATTTATCAAAACACCCAAACCGAAACAGCAACTTGAGGCTTCAGCAGCAGGAGGCCTACTGAAGTCAAAAGCAAGCCGAAGCGCGATTTCGGCTTGCTTTTTTCAAAGTCATTACAGAGCAACTTATCTCTGGTGAAAGAGCTCAAGCAGCAAGAATCATCTAGTTCGAATTCAAAAATATGATAAAATACATACCGCCCACCGGGCTAATCAGGATGGGGCGTGGTGCAATGGCAGCACAGCAGACTTTGGATCTGTTTATCCTGGTTCGAATCCGGGCGCCCCAGCCTCTAACTCTTTCAACAAGTGGGCAAGAACCACAAAAAATGGCTCCCCGCTCCTTTTTGATAACTCACTCAAATTCGATCAGGGTTGGAATTGGGTCGCTTTCCCTATCAATCAGCCAAAAAGAGGTACAAATCTATGAAACTTGGAGCAATTATCTTAGCCGCTGGTAAAAGCACGCGGATGAAGACGGCTATCCCAAAGGTCTTGCACCGTTTAGCAGGTAAACCAATGATTGAATACGTCTTAGAGGCGGTGGAACCCCTGAGCAGTCTCCCCACCGTGGTTGTGATTGGTTATCAGGGGGATGAAGTCAAAAAAGCGATTAGTGAACGGGCACAATTTGCCTTTCAAGAGCCGCAGATTGGAACTGCTCACGCCGTTCAACAAGCTCAACCGCTCCTAGAAGGTAAAGTCGATGCGGTTCTGATCACTTATGCCGACATGCCCCTCATCACTCGCCAGACTCTGCTCAATCTGTATAAATTACAACAACACAATCCCGGTCCCCTATCGCTGTTGACCCTGCAATCTGAAAACGCGCGTGGGTTTGGACGTCTCTTGCGTGACCACAACGGACGGGTACAAGCTATCGTCGAAGAAGCCGTTGCTTCTCCTGAACAACTGGCTATTCAAGAGTTAAACGTTGGCATCTATTGCGTTCAAGCAGATTGGTTGTGGAAAGCCCTGCCGCACATTCCCCTCTCCCCAAAAGGCGAATATTTCCTGACCGATATTGTGGAGCTGGCAGTAAGGGATGGATTCGAGGTAAAGACATTGAGTCTTGCTGATCCAACTGAAGCCATTGGGATCAACCAACGTGTTCACCTCGCCGAAGCCGAAGCTGTCCTGCGCCAACGGATCAATACCTACTGGATGCTTGAAGGAGTAACTTTGCTGGATCCTGAAAGCACATACATTGAGGCAGAGGTCACCCTTGGTCAAGATACGGTGATCTATCCCAATACCTATTTGCAAGGAAAGTCGGTTATCGGAGAGGGTTGTACGATTGGCCCCAACACGATAATCCGCGACTCACAGATCGGTGCAGGCTGCCAAATCTTTTTCTCTGTGGTAGAAAAAGCGATTCTCGAAGAGAATGTCGATGTTGGCCCCTATGCTCACCTGCGCAAGGGAGCGCACCTGGCAAAAGGTGTACATATGGGCAATTTCGGCGAGGTCAAAAACTCGTATCTTGGACCTGGCACCAAAATGGGGCATTTTTCCTATATTGGCGACGCTACCATTGGTGAAGGGGTCAACATTGGCGCCGGAACAATTACCTGTAACTACGATGGGGAAAAGAAAAACCCGACCGAAATCGGGGAGGGAGTTTTCATTGGCAGCGACACCATGCTGGTAGCCCCCGTCAAAGTCGGAAAAGGTGCTCGAACCGGCGCTGGAGCAGTGGTTACCAGGGATATTCCACCCTATAGCCTGGCAGTTGGTGTTCCAGCGCGGGTGATTCGTAAGCTAAACGAAGGGGATGGATAATGTGAGCCTCTGGATCATCCTGCTGGTCCTGCATGTCATCAATTTACTCATATTGGCAACCCAAACGATTTTTGGCAATCCCTTTCGGGCATGGGATGCCGTCGAGGTTTCAGTCAGTGATGGGCAAGCTAAGGGTTTCCCCACAAAGGGAGAGCGCGTTACTGCATTGCAAGGCGGGTTGACTGCTCTGCGCGCCTTTTTCTGGGTAGGTATCGGGGTAATCCTTTACCTGCTATCACTCAATGTCGGTCTCTGGCAAACAGTATTTTTCGTATCCGTATTGGTTGGATTAATCGTGAGTGAATGGGTCACTCAAACCCTGATTAATGCCACGGCTGAGTTCTGGGAAAAGCGCTTGCAACCTTTTGCCCACCTGATTGCAGTTATCTTTTCCCCCCTGTTGACCATCGTTTTTCGCCTCGTTCAAAACATTGTTCCTCCCCATCCGCCAACCTCCTCCCAGGAAATGGCCGAGGAATTAATGGAGTGGGTGGATGTTGCTCAAGAGCAAGGTGATATCGGCACAGAACAGGGACGTTTGCTCCATTCGATTTTAGAGTTAAGCGACACAGTGGCGCGTGAGATCATGGTGCCGCGAGTGGATATTGTTGCCCTTGAGCAAGAAATGAGCCTCGACGAGGCAGCCCGCGTTTTTATTGCTTCGGGACATTCGCGCTTGCCCTTATACGAAGGAACTATTGATCAAATTCGCGGCCTCATCTACGCGAAGGACTTACTACGCTTCTGGGTGGAAAAACGGGCCGATACCCCTTTGAGCCGTCTGGCTCGGCCAGCCTATTTTATCCCCGAAGCTAAACGGATTGATGAGCTACTAAACGAAATGCAACAACGCCGGGTGCACCTCGCCATTGTTGTGGATGAATATGGCGGCGTCGCCGGCCTGGTTACCCTGGAGGATATCATTGAGGAAATTCTTGGCGAAATTCAGGATGAATATGACCAGGCTGAAGAATTACCTTTTCAGGAATTAGGGGGAGGGGAATATCTCTTTCAGGGTAAAATCGACCTTGGAGATTTTAACGAGATCATGGCAACCGAATTACCCAAAGAGGAAGCAGATACTTTAGGTGGTTTCATTTTGCAACAATTGGGGCGTTTGCCTTCTGCGGGTGAAAAGTTGTGCATCAATCATCTTGAACTCATCGTTGAGCAAGTGAGCGGGCGACGAATTCGCAAAGTGCGAGCACGCCGCCTCGATGGGGAATGCAATCTGGAGGAACAGAATGTTAACGGATGAACTACGCGAGAAATTGATTGAGAGTGCCCTGGAGGCGCGCCGCTGGGCATATGCGCCATATTCTGGCTACCCGGTTGGAGCAGCGTTATTAACTGCCTCAGGACGCATCTATGACGGAGTAAATATCGAGAATGCTTCGTATCCCAATACCATTTGTGCTGAGCGGGTAGCGGTCTTCAAAGCAGTCTCTGAAGGCGAACGAGAGTTTATAGCCATTGCGGTCGTCACTTCCAATGCTGGCGCTCCTTGTGGCGCATGTCGGCAAGTGCTCTCCGAGTTTGGTTTGGATACGATTGTGCTCATTGCCGATGAGCAGCGCAACATCGTCGTGCAAACAACGGTGCGCGAATTGCTTCCCCGAGCTTTTGGAATGGAAAAGGTGATAAAGGAGAAAAATTCGCTTTAGCTTGCAGGAATTTCGCCAGCCGGTTCGATTTGCTCGCCTCGGTCGGTAATTAAACCAATCCCGAATGCCTTGGCTGCTTCATAGGAGCTGGGATCTGCTCGCATGCCGTATACGTACACCAGATACGGTCCTTCAAAGCCATTCTCAGCCAGTCGCCGCCGCAACCCCTCAGAACGCATCGCCTGTGCCCACCTTTCCACCACACTGTAGCCTAGTCTCGTTTTCGCTTCTAATACCGCAGTCAGTCTTCGCCCCGCTCCATCCTGAACCGTGTAAATCACATCGATCTCGCTGTTCAGGTGAAGGTTGAACGGCCCGCTCAGTATTTCATACCCTTTATGGCGCAAGACATACCCCAACATGTCAGCCGCTTCCTGTTCGGTCGAAACCCCAATGCGCTCATCAAGACGAGCAAGCTTCGACCAGGTTTTTTCCTGCGCTTCGGCAAGTTTTTCCATGGCGATTTCCAATCGCCCAACCCGTTCTTCCGTCCGCCGCTGCGCTTCAGCTAGCTCTTCTACTCGCTCTTCCGTGCGCCGCTGCGCTTCAGCCAGCTCTTCAACCCGCTGTTCCGTGCGCCGCTGCGCTTCAGCAAGTTGTTCGATCCGCTCTTCGGTGCGTTTCTGGGCTTCAGCAAGATTTTCAACCGCGATGGTTAAGTCCGCTACCTTGACAATGAGTTCCCGAACTGCCTTCAACAAGTTATACTCTTCATCCGGCAAAATGGCACGCCGAAATTCTGTCTGCAACTCATTGTCGCTGACAATCCGCTGAATTAAAGCCCGAATCTCATCTGTTGATAACATCGTTTTTATTATATCATGCTATCTTTTGTGTTCTCTGTTCGGTGCACGGAGATTCCGAATCGAAAAAATCGGGTGCAGAAAAATCCCCCTTTGTTTGCCTCAATACGCTGTCTAATTTTTGATGATTGGGAGGCTCTCGTCCATTTTATGCCCAATGTCTAAAAAACATTACACCTATCCCCTTGAATCAGATCTACAGGTGTTATTCTATCGAGGAAATTACTGTCCAAAACAAGGGTATAATACCTTTGATCACTGTGGGCGAGTTTTTCCATGTTTCCAATTTTGTCGCACCGAAAAATTGTTGGCTATTCGGCTGTTCTGTTGCCATTCACTGCGCAGGGTGAAGTAAATTGGGAGGCTTTCACAGC
>DAOTZA010000169.1:0-2133 GCA_034434515.1 Anaerolineales bacterium
GTGCCTTCTGAGCCGATCAGTAAATGGGTTAGAATATCCAACGGTTTCTCATACTCCAACAAAGCATTCAGAGCATAGCCGTTGGTGTTTTTCATCTGGTATTTGCGGCGCACACGCTCGGCAAGCGTCGTATCTGCCAGCAGACGCCGGCGCAGATCCAGCAATCCCTGGGCAAGATGAGGTTGCTCGTTTTCAAAAACGGTGTGAGCATTGGCAGTGCCGCTGTTCAGGCTGAATCCATTGGGCAACAGAAAGGTGAGTGAATGAAGGGTTCGATAGGAGTTTTCCGCCGTGCCACAGCACATGCCGCTGGAGTTGTTGGCTAAGATGCCGCCCAACATGCAGGCATCAATGGAGGCCGGGTCAGGCCCAATTTTGCGCCGATAGGGTTTAAGGATGTTGTTTAAGTAAGCGCCTACGATACCCGGTTGAGCGCGGATCAAAGTCCCCTGCTCCTCGATCTGATAGGCGCCCCAATGTTTGGAGAGATCGATCAGGAGCCCATCGGTAACTGCCTGACCACACAAACTGGTGCCGGCTGCCCGGAAGGTGAGCGGAATGCGATGAACCTGGCTGAAACGAAACAGATCGCGCACTTCGGCAATAGAGTTGGGCTGGAGAACTGCTTGGGGCACGAGATAAAAATAGCTGGCGTCATTGGCGTAAGCCAGGCGCTCAATCGGGCGCGTCAACACCCGCTCACGGGGCAGGATTTTGGTCAACTCGGTGGTTAAGTCCATGAGAAAATCCTTTGAGGGTAACTCGCTTGAATTTTGCTTCGCTTGAGGTAGAGAAATCACTACTCCCTACGGTCCCTATCCGGTAGGTTAAAGTCAAAAAGCTCTATCCATAGGGGGAAGAGCGGGACAAAGGCCGCCAGAGCGTGTCATGGGGCATCCTAGCAACAGGTAAGTGCGTCTTGCCAGACAGGCAGAGGGCGGGGTGAGAGAAATCAGCTCTCACCCCGCACCCTTCTCGCCACCGAACGGAAAAGCAAATTATGCCCTCTCCCGCCGCAAGAGGGCACTCCGATAAAGAGCGGATCACTCGCTGATCTTGGTGCCAAGCACCTCAAGGAACAGCGCCAGCCACCTGGGATGCGCCGGCCAGGCTGGTGCGGTCACCAGATTCCCATCGCGCACCGCGTCATCAACGCGGATGTCCGCATAATCGCCGCCAGCGACGGTGACTTCTGGGCCAACTGCCGGGTAGGCCGAAACCTTGCGCCCTTTGACGACACCTGCGGCGGTAAGCACCTGCGCCCCATGGCAGATCGCTGCTACCGGCTTATTGGCTTCAAAGAAATGGCGCGTAAGCTCCAGCACTCGCGGCGTCAGGCGAATGTACTCCGGGGCTCGCCCACCCGAAATGACCAAAGCATCGTATTCTTCGGGTTTGATATTATCAAAGGTGGCGTTGAGGGTGAAATTGTGACCAGGTTTTTCGCTATAGGTCTGATCGCCTTCAAAATCGTGAATGGCTGTGCGAACTTTCTCACCGGCTTTCTTGCCCGGGCAGACGGCGTGAACGGTATGCCCGACCATCTGCAGAGCTTGGAAAGGGACCATCACTTCGTAGTCTTCGGCGAAATCGCCAACCAGTTGTAAGATTTTCTTTGGCATGGAGTCCTCCTCTTTTGAAAACAAACCAAACACTTAAACCAATGGGGAACCAAAAAGGAAAGATGGATAGATTCAGGCTATGATCGTCGCTGTTCACCTCCTGAGCTGGAATGAGCAGAGCTTATTCGTGGCAACTGCACTCAACCACCACTTTGTCTTTTGGAATTATACCTAATATTTCAGCGCTTCGATCCTGCAAAAGGTAGGACAAATTTCCAAATTTGTCCTACGAATATGGGCAGGAATTCGCCAAGCAAATAGAATAGGCTACAAAACCGCGCAAGAGGGGTTACTTCGTATATTCGGGTTAGATTCGTGAACGGTGTCCCTCTAAACTAGAGCAAGGCAGTGATTGTCAAAACTCCTTAGTTGGTAAGATGTTGGTCTATTTTTTGCTAATTTTTAAGGTAACAACCTACCATCACAAGTCGTGTTGATAATTTGCTGAGAAAACAGTCCACGAATTGACCACGAATAAACGAATGACAGCGCTATTCGTGCATTCGTGAAA
>DAOTZA010000170.1:0-3610 GCA_034434515.1 Anaerolineales bacterium
CGCATTCATGGCGGCATTAATGACTTATATTGTCAAGTGCGCCCTGGGATTAGTGGCTTGTGGCAAATCTCTGGACGGAACGATACGACCTACGAGGAAAGAGTTGCCTTAGATACCTATTATGTTCGCAACTGGTCACCTTGGCTGGACTTCACGATCCTGGCTAAAACATTTGTCGTTGTTCTGGGTGGTAAAGGGGCGTATTAGAAACTTATTTGTTTTTTCGTTGCCGTTGTGTTTTATGGAACGAATTTACTTATATGGATTGCCGGCCTATAAAGCGCAGAAACATAGATAGTCGAAGACTAAATCTCTCCATGGATTCATTTTCTCCAGATGAGCATACCTTCTAAAACGGTGAAGAACTTACCAACCTGGTTCATCTTGTTCATTGCCGCTTTGAATGGTTTATTCTATCTTTTCTTAGTCCCTCCGTGGGAGCACAATGACGAGCCGGGTAACTTCGAGTATGCCTGGCTACTTGCTAACATGGGGGGGAAACGGGATGAATGGATAGGAAAAACCGACCAACAGATGCGTCGGAAAGTTGCATCATCAATGATGGAGCAAGGGTTCTTTAAACATCATCCTGCTGATAAGCCGAATCTTATCATTTTAGATCAAGACGTTTGGATTGGTGTAGAGCAAACCAGGGGATTACCCCTCTATTTCTGGCTTGTTTCTCTTCCATTGCGCTTGTTTCGTTATACGGATATTGTCTTCCAGCTTTATGTGGGGAGGGGAGTCTCTTTGGTTTTATTGCTCTTGACGGTTTATATTGTGATTCAATTCAATCGCGAGTTGGGATTGTCTGAAGCGTGGGGCAATAGCTTACCGCTCCTTTTTGCTCTCTTCCCGTCTTTCGTTGACAAAATGACGGCTATCAATGATGATGTAGGTGCTGTAGCTTTTTTCACCCTCTTTCTGTGGTTCTGTACTCGCCTCTTGCGCAAAGGTCTAACCGTTTTCAATTGGACAGGTTTCGTGACGAGCATTGCCTTGTGTGTCTTTACCAAGCGTAATGTCTGGATCAGTGTGCCAATCGGTGTACTGGTGTTGATTTTTGCCCTGTTTCCACACTGGAAAGTGTTTCGATTGGGAATAGTTGTATTCATACTTTTGGTTATTCCGATAAACCTTTTATCCTTTGATTACCTCACGCCAGCTTTTTTTTACTCTCTTAGAAATCAGCAACTTTCAAAAGCACAACACTCCAGGAAAGCGATTGCTGGTAAGTGGGTTGCCTATTTACCCCCGGGAAAAAATCTTCTTTTGTATCAATCTTTGTCTGGAGAGAAGCTAAAATTGTTGGGTTCCCGCATTCGCGTTGGCTATTGGTTGTGGGGAAAAGGAGAGTCTTCTACTTCACTAATAAAAATAAAAGTTAATGGAAATAATACTATTGTGGACCAACCAATTTTTCTCTCCTGGCAACCTTCTTTGATCCAGCATACTATTAGCATACCTGACTCTATTGAGAAAATTGCTGTTGAAGTCAATGTTGCCACTACAGAAGAAGTGGAAATATATCTTGATTGTCTCTTCTTGGTTCCAGATGTCGTAATTCCATCTCAGTCTCCTACACCAGTTGACCCGAACTGCCGTTATATTTCTTTTGGTGATTCAATTGCTGAAAATATGATCCGCAATGGTTCTTTTGAACATACCTGGCCACGGTTACAACCCTGGTTGGAGAAATGGGTAGATGAAAAATTTGCCTTTTCTATTACAAACCTGTGGTCTGTATTAGACGTCGATGTTGGTTTACCCTATTTGCGCTTGGCAGGTCGCCATGTTTTCAATACTTTTTGGGGGCGTTTTGGCTGGGGAAGTGTCCCCTTGCTCGGCAAAGACCCTTATCTTCTCTTTTGGATTGTTACTGCCATAATTCTGGTTGGCAACTTAATCGCGCTTGTTCAGTCCAAGGGAAAAATTGCATGGGATTTAGGGATTGTGTTCTTTGGGAGTGCAGCCTTTATTGTGATCATGACTCTTTTTCGCCATGGGGGCAATTGGATTTGGTACGAAGCTACCCCAAACGCGCGCTATTTGATGCCGGCTTTTTTACCATTGGGATTGTTTATCATAAACGGTATATCTGTTCTCTTCCATAGGTTAAGATTGGGTAAAATTAAGCCAAGTTTTCAGAATTCTCTCTGGTTGGGAATTTTAATCGTTTATAATGTCTGGGCAGCGATCTCAATTTGGAGTTACTATGTACCGATAAGGAGATAAGAATGAAAAAGCACTTAATGAGGAGAATCTTAGTGATTTTACTTGCCTTGTTGTTGATTACAAACATCAATGGAAACTGGTCTGCGGTTAAGGTATTTGCAAACCCCCAAGCAAATACCATCGCGGAAGACCCTCCAGCGCAAACCCTTTATCTGCCATTGGTTTTGAGAAACTACCCTCTGGTAACGATCTTCGGCGTGGATGCAAGAGGAAATTTAGGGAAGGTTCAAGAAGCAGGTTTGAGCTGGGCAAGGGGTGTTTCTGTAATCTGGGAACAGGTGGAAGCAATCAAAGGAGTCTATAATTGGAACGATGACGGATTAAAAAGTTTCCTTATTGATGCTTCCCAACGTAATATCCAGGTGATTTTAGTTGTGCAACGTGCTCCGACCTGGGCAAGGAAATACACCAAAGCTTGTGGACCAATCAAGGAAGGCGAATTAGATTCTTTTGCCAATTTTATGGCCGAGGTAGTCAAACGCTACAGTGTGCCACCCTATAATGTGCGTTATATCCAGGTCTGGAATGAACAGGATGCACCTACGGGGGTGGATGACAGCTTGGGGATTGGTTGCTGGGGTGAACAAAGCTATCATGGAGATCCCTATTATGGAGGTGAGTACTTTGGCGAAATGCTTTTGAGAGTCTATCCCAAAATGAAGCAAGCCAATTCGTCTGTGCAAGTATTAATTGGCTCGTTGCTTTTAGATTGCGATCCGCGCAGTTCAGGGGATGGCTATTGCAGTACGAGCGAAAAAGCGAAACAATGGAACTTTTTTGAGGGCATTCTGAAAAAGGGGGCAGGTAATGCGTTTGATATTTTAACCTTTAATGGTTATGCCTACTACTCAGAGGGTAAAAATGGAGTTTGGGCGGAAAAATACGCTCGTCGTGAATGGGCTGCAAAAGGGGGACAGGTTGATGGAAAATTAGATTACCTGCGTGAGAAAATGCGCGACTATGGGGTGAGTAAACCTATTATGCTCACAGAAGCTGGTATGTTCTACAGAAGCTCCGGTTATATAGGGGATACTCCTGAAGAGTACGAAAGAACCAAAGCAGATTACCTCACCTATGTTTACGCCAACACTTGGGCGCAGGGCTTACAGGCAACAATTTGGTATTCCTTAAAACACCTGACGCCAATGCTCTTGGATGCTAATAATAATCCCAAACCTGCCTACAATGCCCTCAAAGCCATGACCGGTATCTTGGCTCAAGCGGATTACAAGAGCCGTGAAGACAGTGCCGGCTATACCAAATTCGTCTATTACCTGGGTAACCAGGAAATCTGGTTGCTCATCCCCACCGGTGAAGTGGCCGGAACAGATTACAGTGTGGCAAAGCCAGGCAATTTCGTTAAACTGGTGGATAT
>DAOTZA010000171.1:0-2522 GCA_034434515.1 Anaerolineales bacterium
AGGCGCGCAAGCCACCAGAATCAACGACAACGTACCGATCAAAATTATCAAGATAAACCTCATCTTTATTCTCCGCATATCGAACTGTGGAGGAGTATAAAAAGGGCGACAGCCCTTTACCAGCGCAAAATGGCGGACCTGGTATAAGCCAAATGGCTTATATCGGGAATGGTAGCGGTTACACCGTAAGCACCGCATGAAAACGGGATAACGAATCCTGTGTAATCATAAGCTGGTATCCTCGCAGGTCACAACAGCAAACAAAACAAACGATCAGCCTTTGCGTCGACCTCCAAATAACGGTAAAATATAGCCAATACCCAAAGGGTTGTTAGGTAGTTCAACCCGGTGTTTGGCGTGTTTAGATGCTCTTTTCCTCTTCCGTCAGGTGTTTCATCGTGACCCAAGCGCAACCTTCCTCACCCAAACGCATCCTCATCGACACCGACCCTGGCATCGATGACTCAGCCGCCATCCTGCTGGCGCTTGCTTCGCCCGAACTCCAGGTAGAAGGCTTGAGTATCGTGCACGGAAATTGTTCGGTTGATCAGGGAGTCACCAACGCCCTGTCTATATTAGAACTTGCTCAAGCGCCGCACATCCCTGTGGCGCGGGGATGTGAACTGCCGTTGGTGCAACCCTCTCTGCTAGCTCCAGAGACACACGGGCAAAGTGGATTAGGCTACGCTCAATTACCACCACCGAACCTCAAGGCTCTGGCACAACATGCCTGCGACTTCCTGATCGAGCGCATCCTCGGCGCGCCGGGTGACATCACCATTGTCGCCATTGGCCCCCTGACCAATCTTGCCCTGGCTTTACGGAAGGAGCCGCGCCTTGTCCAGGCGGTGAAAGAGCTAGTTATCATGGGAGGCGCCATCCGCCACGAAGGCAATACGACCCCCCTGGCGGAGTTCAACACCTACGTTGATCCTCATGCCGCTCATATCGTCTTTCACAGTGGAATCCCGATCACCCTTGTTCCTCTGGATGTTACCTATCAGTGCATCTTGACCGAAGCCCATCTACAAGAGCTGGAACAGATTCCTTCCCCAATCCCCGCTTTTCTGCGTCAGGCAACGCGTTTTTACATGGAATTCCATGACCAATATCAATCCATTCAAGGATGCGTGATCAACGATCCACTTGCCTTGGCTTTGACCTTTCAACCAGACTTATGCGATTATGAAGCGCTTTATGTGGACGTGGATATCAGTGGAGGGGTTTGCATGGGGAAAACCTTCGCCGATTTTTACCACATGACCGACAAGCCGGCCAATATGAGCGTGGCTTTGGGCGTGCGAGCCGAGGCTTTTCTCGATTTATTTGTGCAACGCATCGCTGCCTTTAGCCAAAAACTTTTGGAGAAGGAGGTGACAAGGGAAACATAAGGCGAACAATTTCCGAAACTCAATCTGGAAAACGGGGTTGGTATTTTTAACCGATTGTTCTAAATTCATTCAAGAAAGGAGTTTTCGCCATGAAATTTATCGATTCCCTAAAAAAAGACTTCAACACCATGACCTGGGTCTTAATTCCAGTGGCCATTGCCATCAATGTCGTCATGGGACAAATTGTGGTTGTCTTACGCCTGCCGGTTTATCTGGATTCGATCGGCACTATGCTGGTGGCAGCTCTGTGCGGCCCGTGGGCTGGGGCGCTGACCGGCACTCTCTCGAATATCATTTGGGGACTGGCAATCGATCCAAATGCCTTCCCCTGGTGGCCGGTGGCATTCTTTATTGGCCTGGTGACCGGCATTTGCGCCAACGCCGGTTTATTCAAGAATATCTGGCAGGTGATCATCACCGGCTTTCTGGTCGCGCTCACGGCTGCGATCGTCTCAACTCCCATTGCCGTCTATCTCTATGGCGGCATCACCGCCAGCGGTTCGTCTTTCATCACCGCTTACCTGCTCCAGACCGGGCGTGGTATGATCGAAGCTGTCTTCAGCACCAACTTCCTGGTTGAACCGGTCGACAAGATTTCTACGGCGCTGCTGGCTTTTGCCATTATCCAGGGCTTATCCATGCGTTTTGTCGCTCGCTTCCCGCGCCCGCAGAATATCGAGATCAAAGAAGGCGCCGGCAAGACTCAGCTCTGGATTGCTGTGGCAGTCGTGGTGATTTTAGTCTTGATTGCGGCGTTTATCTTGGTGCGCATTCTGGCGCCAGGCGGATAATGCAAGACAGCACATCCAGACGAAGGGCGAGGCATCAACTTCCCTCATCCCCAACCCTTCTCCCTAAGGGAGAAGGGAGTCAACCTCCCCACTCCCCCAGGGAGAGGGGCAGGGGGGAGGGTCTCCTCCCCACACCCCCAGGGCGAGGGACTGGGGGGGAGGGTCTCCTCCCCTCCCCGTTGGCGAGAGGGCGTTGGTGAGGGCTTAGAAAGGACCTGAATGCACGAGCGATTATCGTTCTACGTCAAGCGCGAGAGCCTCTTGCACCAACTCAATCCATTGACCAAGCTAACACTCATCTTTGGTTTGCTCCTGCCAGCTTTCCTGATCCCCTTTTATT
>DAOTZA010000172.1:0-13321 GCA_034434515.1 Anaerolineales bacterium
ATCAAAACCATTTTCTCAAGGAGGTTTGTATGTCCATTACTCTTAAACCACTCGGCAACCGGGTTGTGGTCGAGCCCATCGAGCAAGAAGAGGTGACCGCAGGCGGGATTGTCTTGCCAGAAACCGCCAAAGAAAAACCCCAAAAAGGCAAAGTGTTATCGGTCGGACCAGGCGAGCGGGATGAAGAAGGCAAGCGTATCCCCCTGGACGTCAAAGAGGGAGATACCGTCCTCTTTGCTAAGTATGCCGGCACCGAAATCAAGATCGACAACAAAAAACTGCTCATCTTACGCGAGAGCGATCTCTTAGCCATTGTAGAAACCAAATAAATCTTAGCAACGAAGGAGAATGACCTATGGCAGCAAAACAACTTGTCTTTTCCGAAGAAGCACGCCGTAAATTACAACGCGGCATGGATCTTTTAGCCACCGCAGTGGTTACCACGCTTGGCCCGAAAGGGCGCAATGTCGCGGTTGACCGCAAATTCGGTTCCCCCACCATTACCCACGATGGCGTCTCTGTCGCCAAAGAAATTGAACTGGAAGACCCCTTTGAGAATATGGGTGCGCAACTGCTTAAAGAAGCAGCTACCAAGACGAACGATATTGCCGGCGATGGTACAACGACCTCTACGGTGTTAGCTCATTCCATCGTCACCGAAGGGATGAAGAACCTGGCCGCTGGCGCCAACCCCATGCTGCTCAAGCGGGGCATCGAAGCCGCCACCAAAGCTGTTGCCGATAAAATCCGCAGCCAGGCGATTGAAATCACCACCAAAAATGAAATTGCCAACGTCGCTTCGATATCTGCTCAGGATCGCGCCATTGGTGACCTGATCGCTGAAGTGATGGACAAAGTTGGGAAAGACGGCGTGATCACCGTCGAAGAATCTAAGGGCCTGGAGTTCGAAACCGAGTATGTCGAAGGTATGCAATTCGACCGCGGTTACATCTCGCCCTACTTCATCACCGATCCTGAACACATGGAAGCGGTTATCAACGATGCCTTTGTTCTCATCCATGATAAGAAAATTTCGGCCGCCTCGGATATTGTCCCCATCCTCGAGAAACTTGTGCAGATTGGCAAGCGCGATCTGCTCATCATCGCCGAGGATGTGGATGGTGAAGCCCTGGCGACCCTGGTGCTCAACAAGCTGCGCGGTATGTTGAATGTCGTTGCTGTGAAAGCCCCAGGCTTTGGTGATCGACGCAAAGCCATGCTGCAGGATATTGCCATCCTGACCGGCGCCACTGTCATCTCCGAGGAGACCGGCCGCAAGCTGGAGAGCGCCTCGGTGCAAGACCTGGGTCGGGCTGAGAAAGTGGTGGTCGATAAAGATAACACCACTATCGTTGGCGGCAAAGGTGACCCGGCGCAGATCAAAGGTCGCATCGAGCAAATTCGCGTTGAGATGGAGAAGAGCACCAGCGATTATGATCGCGAAAAGCTCAATGAACGCCTGGCGAAACTCTCCGGCGGTGTGGCCATCATCCGCGTTGGGGCTGCCACCGAGACCGAGCTGAAAGAGAAGAAGCACCGTGTTGAGGATGCCCTCTCGGCAACCCGCGCCGCAGTTGAGGAAGGTATCGTGCCCGGTGGTGGGGTGGCGCTGATCAATGCCATGAGCGCCCTGGATGACCTCAAGATGGATAACGAGGATGCTCAAATTGGGGTCAACATCGTGCGCCGCGCCCTCGAAGTACCCCTGCGCAAGATCGCCGAGAACGCCGGCAAAGACGGTTCGGTGGTGCTGGAGACCGTGCGCCGTGTCCAGAAAGATCAGAACAACCCCAATATCGGCTACAATGTGCTCACCGAGCAGTATGTCGATATGGTCAAAGACGGCGTGATTGACCCCGCCAAAGTGACCCGCGGCGCTTTGGAGAACGCTACTTCCATCGCAGCCATGATCCTGACCACGGAAGCGCTCATCACAGAAGTGCCCGAAAAAGAAAAACCTGCCCCGCCTCCGATGCCCGAATACTAAACCGCAACCGGCGAGGTACGCGTCCACAGCGAGGCCCTGAACTTTGTAGAGACGTTGCCTTGGACAACGTCTCTACAATACTAGTCAGGGTTCTTTTCGGGTCAGGCAAAGCGGAGAGCAGCGCTCAACAGAAAGAACCCCGTCAGGCGCGTTTGAGCTCAATGGAAGATTGCCCTGCTAACGGATACCTTGCAATGACCGGGCTCACCGTTGAGAAAGCAATCGGATTGTTGACGGGACGAGTAGATTGTGATAGAATGGCCGTCGCATGGGCGCGTAGCTCAATGGCAGAGCAGTGGCCTTTTAAGCCATTGGCTGAAGGTTCGAGTCCTTCCGCGCTCACTTTCTTTTTAAGGAAGTTCGGGTTTTAAAGGAATGATTAAGATCAGGTTTGAAGAATCTGTTCACTTTGCAAAATGGATATATAATCAGCAAAGTCTGTCGGGAAAGCGATAGACCCATCTAATCAAAAAACACATCTTTTGAAGATCAGGAGGATGATCTATGCGCCGCATCTTGATACCTACCACATTGATCCTTTTTGTTTTGCTCCTTGTCGGGCTGGTAAATCCCGTCGCTGCTCAAGAGGGGTCTACAACGCCCGAACCTACTCCATGGCCGTTAACGCTCTTTACCAACTATCCCAGCCAGGTGGTGGGGATTGGAGAAACGGTTAACATTCCGTTGATTTTGCGAGGGGGCACGAAACCCCAGGTTGTCCAACTGGAAACTGTCAAAGCCCCAGAAGGTTGGACGGTCACCTTCCGCGGGGGCGGTAAGATCGTGAAATCGGCTTTCGTAGATCCGAAAGAGGATAGCGATGTCGATTTGCGCCTGGAACAGCCCAAGGATGTCCAACCCGGTGATTATACGTTCACCTTGCGCGCCAAAGGGGAGGGGGAACAAAGCGAGTTAACCATTCAAATCACCATTCAAGAGAAGACCCCGCCATCGATTTCCCTCACCGTTGATTTGCCTACCCTGCGCGGCTCGCCTACCCAGACTTTCCGCTATGATGTAAATCTAAAAAACGACGGTAGTGATGAACTGTCGGTCAATCTGTCTGCTGAGGTAAACCCGCAATTTCAGGTCAAATTCCGCTTCTCTGGACAAGAGATCACCAGCCTGCCCTTACCCTCCAAAGACACCAAGCGGCTGTCTGTCGAAGTTCAACCAATCTCGAACGTTTCCGCCGGCAGTTACCCCATTAAGCTGATTGCTGAAGGCCCGAATGCGCGGGCAGAGCTAGAGCTGGTTGCCGAGGTCACGGGGCAAGCGGAAATCTCGCTGACCGCCCCCGATGGTCGGCTTTCGGGACAGGCGTATGCCGGGCGTGATTCATCCTTGAAGGTGATTGTGCGCAACAACGGCAGCGCGCCGGCCCGCAATGTCCAACTGAGTTCCAGCGAACCCAGCGGTTGGACGGTCTCATTTGATCCGCAGACCATCGAGCAGATCCCGGCCGGTGAACAGGTGGAAGTAAACGCCACCATCCGCCCCAGCGAGAAAGCGGTTGCCGGTGACTATATCGTCAATATTACCGCCCGCCCTAATGAAGGAGCCAGCAAATCAGCCGAATTTCGGATTACCGTGTTAACCTCCACCTTGTGGGGAGTAGTGGGAATTGTCTTGATCGCGATCGCCGTTGGCGTGGTTGCTATGGCGGTGATGCGGTTTGGCCGTCGCTAACGTAGAAAGGAGGTCAGGGATGAGCGAGTACGTTATCGAAACCGTTAACCTGACCAAAAAATACGATGGATTTACCGCGGTTAATAATCTGAATTTGCGGGTGGAAAAGGGTGAAGTCTTTGGTCTTCTCGGTCCGAACGGGGCCGGGAAGACCACCACCATCCTGATGCTTTTAGGGCTGACCGACCCGACCTCCGGGAAAGTGACGGTACTTGGGATGGATCCCACCCGCAAAACCCTCAGCGTCAAATCGAAAGTTGGTTACATTCCAGACACGGTCGGTTTCTATGACGAACTGACGGCCAGGGAAAACCTGATCTACATTGCAAAGCTGAACGGTTTATCCGGCTCCGCTGCCTACCAGCGCATCGATGAGGTGCTGGCCCGCGTCGGTTTAGCAGATGTTGCCGATCAGCGAGTGGGAACCTACTCGCGCGGCATGCGCCAACGGCTGGGCGTTGCCGACGTGCTGATCAAGCAACCTCAACTGATCATCATGGATGAGCCCACCCAGGGACTGGATCCAGAACGAGCGCGCGAATTTCTCCACATGATCCGTTCGCTCAAAGAAGAAGGGATCACCATTTTGCTGTCCTCTCATCTGCTCCATCAGGTGCAAATCGTGTGCGACCGGGTCGGGCTTTTCCACCGCGGGAAAATGGTTCTCGAAGGCACCGTCAGTGAACTGGCGAAAAAAGTGCTGGGGCGTGCCTATCGGGTGGTGCTCGAAGCGCAGGGCTCTCCGCAAGTCATTCTGCAAGCTCTCGAGAAGGTACCAGGACAGGTTGGGGTGCGTCATCTGGAAGGCACCCGCTATGAAGTTGAAGCCGAAAGCGATATCCGTCCGGAAGTAGCCAGAGCCGTTGTGCAAGGCGGGGCAAATTTGCTGGGCTTAGAGGTCGAGGCACAAAGCCTGGATGAAATCTATGCCCGCTACTTTGAGGAGGTGAAACATGCCCAAAAGGAGTAAACCCTCTTCTCCAGCCGTAGAACGCGAAGGGTCACCCTGGACCGGTCTATGGGCAGTGGTCACCAAAGAAATGGCCGACCACATGACCAGCGCGCGCATGCGCATTCTGGAAATCTTGATCGTGTTGACGGCCGCCGGGTCGGTCTATGCGGCCATGTCCGTCTTACGGGAAACCATCGGACAAGACCCGTTCCTTTTTCTCAAGTTGTTTACCACTTCTAAGGATCCACTGCCCGCCTTTATCAGTTTCCTGGTCTTTTTGGTGCCTTTGATCAGCATTGCGTTGACCTTTGACTCGATTAATGCTGAGTTCAGTCGGCGCACCATGTCGCGGGTGCTAGCCCAACCCATTTACCGCGATGCGTTGTTGATGGGCAAGTTCTTAGGGGCGTTTTTTACCCTTGCTCTCGTCCTGACCGCTATCTGGTTGCTCATCTTTGGCTTGGGCATCGTTGGCTTAGGGTTGCCTCCGAACACGGAAGAGGTGGCGCGCAGCCTGCTGTTCTTGTTAACTACGATCTTTTATGGCGGAATATGGCTGGCGGTGGCGATGGTCTTTTCGATCGTGTTTCGCCAGCCAGCAACGGCTGCCCTGGCATCCATTTCGGTCTGGCTGTTCTTCACCGTGTTCTGGGGCATTTTGGCAAGTTTATTTGCTCAGATCATCAGTCCGGTTCAAATCGGTACCTTAACCGAAATCGTGCGGCAGACCGAAACTCAACTGGCTCTCTCGCGCCTTTCCCCCAACACGCTCTATGCCGAAACGATGCTGGCGTTGTTGCAACCAACCGTGCGTAGCACTGGCTTGTTGTTGCCCTTCCAGTTGGAAGGTGCTGTGATGGGATCGCCGCTGCCCTTGCGGCAAAGCGTGCTGATCATCTGGCCGCAATTCACCGGCTTGATCGCCATCACGATTCTGCTCTTTGCTCTCAGCTACGTCCTCTTCCAACGCCAGGAAATCCGCGCCTGAGAGACATTGGCAGCGCAAAGTAAGCCTCCCGCCTGATCACAAAGCGGGAGGTTGCTTTGTATTGCAGGAGTTGGACTCCCCTCACCCCCGACCCCTCTCCCAGGGCGGGCGAGGGGAAAGACCCTCACCCCCAGCCCCTCTCCCGGGGCGGGCGAGGGGAGAGACCCTCACCCCCGGCCCCTCTCCCGGGGCGGGCGAGGGGAGAGACCCTCACCCCCGGCCCCTCTCCCAGGGCGGGCGAGGGGAGCAGCCCTCACCCCCAGCCCCTCTCCCAGGGCGGAAGAGGGGAGAAGACTTTGAGGGCGGGGAATCAATCAGCGGGATAGCCTAAATTGGCTACCCCGCTGGCGCATTTTCTAAGACCGAAAGGTCAGGGTTTAAGGAAACGGATGAGGCTCGGTCTCAACGGCATAGTCGGCTGCACCCTTAAAGATCGGTTGACCGACCACTTCTTCATTGTCTGTCCAGCCCATAATAGCGAATTTCAGGTTGGTCACATTGTAACCCAGAAGCATTAAGGCGACTGCGGCTGCCTCACCGGTGTGCCCGGTATAACAATAGGTGACGATTTGGCGATCGGCGGGCAGTTTAGCCAGGACTTCCTGAGCCGCGATGCCCGTCCAGAAGACGTTCACCGCTCCAGGCACATGACCGCGGGCGTAGTCTTCAGGCTTGCGCACATCGATGATGAAAGGATTGTTTGTGTCATCGCCATCGGCAAGGTTTTCGAAGAGTTTATCGGCGGTGACCACCGGCGACCAATCGGGAAGTAACTCCTGAGCGCGAGCGAGGATGATCTGGACTGCTTCTTGCTGACCGGTCTTGAAGGAAGGCGGTGTAGCAACTGCCTCAGGAAGTTCATGAGGCTCGGTCTCGACCTGATAACCGCCGCCGCCCTTGAAGCCGGGTTGACCGACAATTTCCTCGTTGGGCGTCCAGCCCATCATGCCGTACTTCAAATTGGTCACGTTATAGCCCAAGAGATGCAAGATCGTGGCGGCAGCTTCGCCAGTATGCCCGGTGTAACAATAGGTTACAATCAGGCGGTCCTTGGGCAGAGCTGCCAGAACTTCAGGTTTGATAATCTCTTTCCAGAAGACATTGACCGCCCCTTGAATGTGTCCCTTGGCATAGTCTTCAGGCTTGCGCACGTCAACGATAAAGGGATTATTGGTGTCGTCTCCATCGGTCAGGTTTTCGAAGAGTTTATCGGCAGTAATGACCGGGGTCCAGTTTGCAAATCGTTCACTAATGTATGCAGCCACTACAGCAAACTCATCGACTTCGGGCTCTGGAGTCGGGGTTGGGGGTTCTGGGGTGGGGGTTGGCGGTTGCGGGGTGTTGGTGGGCGGCGGGGCTTCGGTGACCAGCGGGGCCTGAGTCTCTACTGGGGGTGCCGCGGTAGGAGCCGCAGACGAGCAGGCTCCAAGCAAGAAACTGAGTAGAACCAATATTGTAACGATTTTGTGCATTTTCATTTTCTTTCTTCTCCTTTCAAGATCATAAAGTTACCTCTATAACTCCCACTTAAGGTTTCAAAATGGGAGGGGGTACCAATTCGATAATGACCGGCCGATTGGCCGGGATTTCTTCTGGCTTGACTTTATCTACCGTCAAGAAAATCTCTGGATTACCGTGACAGTTATTGCAGCTTTGGGCTTGTGGTGTCAGCCGTTGGATGTTGTGCGGTGTAGCATATGCCCAGGTAGGAAGGGCATCGAAATTCGGCATCAGATTTTCGCCATAGAACTGATAGCTGGTTGGCGCAACCGGGATATGGCGCAGCGGAACATACTGGTAGGGTCTGGCAAGCGAAAGCAAGGGATTGCGCCCGATGAAGAAAGTCAGATAGGTGTTTTGCGTCTCAAAGAAGGGATTGCCCGTTTTCTGGCTGATGGCAACATGGCAGCCATCGCAACTGGTGTAGGTGGTCGAATGGCACACCTGACAGGAGAGCTTACCGCCATGCTGAAGGTGCATTGCCGGCGCATTAGGCCCGCTCAAAACATTGGCATGGCAAGATTCGCAAGAGGGAACCTGGAGGCCGGAATAGCGATGATCCATTGGCGGCATTTCCGGTGTAGCCGGTCCAGGGTGACAGGAGCTACATTGGGCGCCCTCACCGTGCAGCTCGGTGGATTTATGACAATCGACACAATTCATGCCGGCCTTGCGGAAATGAACATCCGCTTGAATGCCCTCATTTTTGCCCATATATTCGTTGCCAACCCGGCTGCCGTGGCAGGCGGTGCAGGAGCGAGTCATGGGTGGCGTGCGTTTGAAGAGGTGTCCATCGAATAAACCGCCGCCAGCCGAGATGGGCGTGCTAACATGGCAATCGCCACAGGTGGTATGGCACTTGGCGCAATGGTTGTCAAAGGCGGTTTGAAAAGCAGCATGGTTTTCGGGCACACTGCGGGCCTCAAAAGTGGTGAAATAACCTTGTTGGGTGTAGTGTAGGCTATTTACATAAGAGTCGTGCACGTTGGGGTGACAATCTTTGCAGACTGAGTTCTCTCCTTCGCTGGGGCGATGAATCAGTCCTTGATGGGCAGTCTCTTTATCCTCTGATTGCGTTCCGCCGTGGCAATCGGTGCAAGACTTTTGCCCGTGTACATCTTTGGAGAACTCGTCAATCTTGATCAGATATTTTTCCCAAGGCTCCAACGGAGCCACCGAACCCCCTCAGCCAACCCCTTTCGATTCGCTTTCCATATCCTCGGGTGGTTTTGCGGTGTCGGTGATGCGTTGTTTGTCGCTATGGCAGGCAACACAGGCGTCTTGAACAACCGCTGCTTCAGTGGGATCAAGCGCCACACTTTCGCCGCCTGGTTGGTCGGTTGGCGTGGCGAGGCTGAGCGCCGTTTCGACTACCGCAACGGTTTCTGTTGGTTGGAAGGAAGAAGTCGGCCCGCTGCATCCCTGCAATAGCACCCCCATGCCAATCAACAGGAGAAAAACGAACAGAACCTTACGCATAAGAGACTCCCAATGGTCAATTTGCTTCATTGTACAAAAGATTTCCTTATGACAACAAGTGACAAATATAACTTTATGTTATAAGTCTTGGTTATCAAGCCCATAAGACAAACTTATGATGGAGTGACATCTATCACTTGTTTTTGTTATATGGAATAGGATATAGTTTAGGGTGGAGAAATTGGAAGAATGTTGGATATTCATCAGTTACACATCTTTTTGACGGCTGCAGAGACACTGAGTTTCACCCGCACCGCTCAACGCTTGCACCTGACTCAACCCAGCGTCAGTCAGCACATTCAAGCGTTGGAACGCCATTTTGGCTGTCAATTATTCGTGCGCAATGGGCGCAATCTCGAGCTCACTGAGGCAGGTTTGAAACTGGCTTCCCTTGCCCAGGAAGCGGTTCTGCTCTCCGCTCGCATTGAGAGCGAGATGGCGTCCTTACAAAAGGGGGTGGTGGGGCATTTACTCATTGGTTGTTGTACAACGCCAGGCAAATACATCCTGCCCAAACTGCTCACCAGTTTTCACGATCGGTATCCGCGCGTCCAGGTTACCTGCAATGTCTTACATCAGAGAGAGGCCCTCAAACTGCTTTTGGAAGGCAGGCTGCACTTTACCCTGACAAGTCTGATTGAAGAGATAACGCCAGAACTGGAATCGGTGCGCTTTATCTGTGACCGCCTGGTTCTCATTGCTCCCTTGCATCATCCCTGGGCAGAGAGCGGCGAAATATCTCCCGACCAGCTCGTTAAGGGTCGCTTTATCCTTCGTGAGGAAGGTTCAGGAAGCTATGACGCTATCCGCAAAGCGCTCAATGAAGTGGATATTTCCATATATGATTTGCCCACCATTCTAACCCTGGGAAACTCTGAGGCGGTCGCCTTGACGGTTCGAGAAGGTCTCGGCGTTGGTTTTGTTTCCGAAAAAATCCTTGAAGCCTTTGGGATGGACGGTTTGGCAATTGTCAATATCAAGGGATTGGATATCCAGCGCGATATTTACATCTCTCGGAATAAACGTCAGCCGGCATCCATTCCGCAAACGACGTTTTGGTCTTACCTCTACAGTCCAGATAACCCCTTCAGATTATGTGAAAACATGCAGAAAGATTTCGCAGTCGATCGAGTTGTCTATGAAAGGAATTAAAGCATCTTTCCTCAAACTGCTTCCGCTGGCGGCCGGTATTTTTGTCGGAATTTTGGCAATGTTGCTCAGCCTGAATGCTGCCTCGGCTGCGCCTCTGGCGCAGGACACAGACCCTCAGCCGTTGAGCGATGATAACTGTAAAAGCTGTCATCTCAATATTACCAATCTCTGGTCCGAAAGCCGCCATGCCCACGCTTATGATGATCCCTACTTCCAGGAAAAGTGGACCGGCTTGGGGAAACCGGGGGATTGTCTGGTTTGCCATACCACCAACTACCAGGCGAGTGATGGCAGTTATACCTATGAAGGGGTTTCCTGCGAAGCCTGCCATGGCAAGGTGGCGAGCAACCATCCTCCCGCCGTAGTGCCGATTCGCTCCGATAACGAGTTTTGCGGCACCTGTCATACCACCACCATCCATGAATGGCGGCTGAGCGGTCACTCCCAGGCTGGGGTTGGGTGTGTGGATTGCCATGACCCCCATAGCCAGAAAAACCTCTTTGAAGTCAAAGATGATCTGTGCATTAATTGCCATCAGGAGGACGTGGAAGCCTATCTTGAAGACATCCATATCACCAAAAACATTGGTTGTGTGGCTTGTCACGCGCTGGTGATCCCGCCTGACCCGATCCCCGATGATGGCATTGTTCCCACGGGACACACTTTCACCATTACGCCGAAGACCTGCGTGGCTTGTCATACCGACGCGCTTCACGCTGGTTTCTCATTGCCCGGCTTTGAAGATGGCGCCAAAGCAGCCTCTCGGCAAATCACTGAAACCCTGGTGACCACTAGCACCTTGCTCCAGAACAACCGGCAAGCTGCTGAAAATGGCTTTGCCACCGAGCAGCGCCTGCAAGCTCTGGAAGCTGCCCTTGCCAGCGCGCAATTAGCCCGTTTGTTCCAGGGCGGAATTATTGGTTTGGTTTTAGGTGGTTCAACAGCCTGGTTTGTTGCCCGCAATGTGCGCCGTACCTTTGGCGAAGGCGGAGCAGAAGCGAAGGCTGAGGAGGCGGAGGAACAAGATGACCAGCAACGTTCCTAAAGAGGAAGAAAAGGAGAAAGAAAAAGGCACTCCGATCTTGACCCGCTCGGATTTTCTCAAAATTGGTGGCGCCACTCTTGGTGCAGCGGTGCTCTCCGAGCTGGTGATTTCTGGACCGTTCTCCCCCGAGGCAATTCAGGGGATTGGGGCTGAGGCTCACCCGCATCAGGGATCAGCCGAGCACCAGTGGCATATGGCAATTGATCTGGATCGGTGTATTGGCTGTCTGTATTGTGTGCGTGCCTGCCAGGCGGTGAATGATGTCCCAGACGACGAAATGCGTTGGAATGTTGTTTTCCCTGAGCGCCTGGAAGATGGCACCGAGTTCTTCATGAACCGTCCCTGCCAGCATTGTCAGGAAGCTCCTTGTGTGCGCGTTTGCCCGGTTGGAGCAACCTGGGTGCGACCCGATGGCATTGTGGCGATGGACTACGATCGTTGTATCGGCTGCCGCTATTGCCAGGTAGCCTGCCCGTATGATGTGCGGCGCTTCAACTGGAAGACTTCCGATCAACCCAATCCCTATCAGCCTACCTGGGGAGTTGCCGAAGTGCCCCGCCGCCCGCGCGGTGTAGTTGAAAAATGCACCTTTTGTGTGCACCGCATCGACCGCGGCTTAGAACAGGGCTTAAAACCCGGTGTGGACCGCGCCGCTACCCCAGCTTGCGTGGTTGCCTGCCCGGTGGGTGCGCGCATTTTTGGGGATATCCGTGACCCCGAAAGCCCCATCTCCAAGTTCCTGGCAACCAAGACAACCTTCCGCTTGCGCGAAGACTGGGGCACCGAACCGAAAGTACACTACGTGCGCCCAACCAAGAAGGAGGCCTGATATGGCAACAACAGCAAGTGCCAGAGTTTCACCTCGTCTGACCCCCTTTACCCTTTGGGTTGCTGGTTTAGCGATCGCCTTTCTGATCGGTTTGTTTGCAATGGCTCAGGTTATTCTCAAAGGATTGCAGGTTACCGGTCTGAGCAACACCGTCCCCTGGGGGTTGTGGATCACCATTGATCTCTCTGCAATTGCCTTGGGGGCTGGGGCGTTCACTTTTTCGGCCGCCGTGTATCTCTTTCGCATTCATCGCCTTGAGTCGTTTGCCCGGCCAGCCGTCTTTGTTGGCTTTCTGGGATATACCTCTGCCATGCTGGCGTTGGCAATGGATATCGGCCGCCCCGACCGCTTTTATCATCCCTTGATCTACTGGAATGTCCACTCGGTGTTGTGGGAAATCACCTGGTGTGTGGTGTTGTATTCCTCTGTGTTGTTTCTCGAAGTCTTCCCTGTGTTGGCAGAGAGCAGGTTTTTTGATCGTTGGCCAGGCATGCGCCGCCTCGCCCATCAGATTCACCGTCTCACCCCTGTTTTGGCCGTCATTGGTATGGGGCTATCCCTGTTACATCAGTCCTCCCTGGGTGCAACGTATGGCGTCCTGAGCGGACGCGCCATCTGGTTCAAACCCTCCTTGCCGATTATGTTCATTATTTCCGCCGTTGCCGGTGGAATGTCGCTGACCTTGCTCTCGACCATCATCTCGTCAAAGTTGCTGCATACCGAATTGATCAAGGCAGACATTAAGCGCGAAGTTGCCCGCGTCATCGGCTATACTACCCTTGCCTATCTTTACATCAAATTGTGGGATTGGGCGGCTACGTCTTATTACAGCCATGCGCCAGGCACGGCGAACGCCTTGCAACGCTTGCAAGCCACAACCCCCTACACGACCACCTTCTGGGGGATTGAAATCATCTTGGCCGGGATTGTGCCGGCGGTGCTCCTGCTTTACCAACCGTTACGGCGTAACGATCGTGCCCTCATGGTCGCCCTGGGACTGATTTGCTTTGGGGTGGTGGTCAATCGCTGGAACGTTACCCTTTCAGGACTGGTTGCTCCGCCGGAATGGTCGCCTGGGGTGTTAGGCAACGTTGTCGCTGCTACCTACTTTCCGACCCTGACAGAGATTTTGGTGGCCGTGGGCATTGTCTCCTATTGGTTGTTAGCCTTTACCCTTGGCGTGCGCTATCTCTCCCTGTATAAATCCCCCAAACACAGCTAGCCCTGGCTCGATTTCCTCCCGCAGATTTCAGAATCTGCGGGAGGATCCTCTCCCTGTTCTTCGCTCATTGCCCCGCTCTCGGCAAACTCTTGTAGCTCCTCTTTCTCATTTTGCCGGGCTGCGTCCTTAAACTTCTCAATCTCTTCCATCAGGAGCGCTTCTAGTTCAGACCTGCGCCGCAGCAGTGCTGGTTCGATCTCTGTTATTGAGGTTCACCAAAGTTGATTAAGTTTAAGGCCTGCATGATGAAAGAAACCGAGCAAGATGTCTGGTCGCTTGCGCAGTCGAGAGAAACTTTGATCCAGTGCCCTGCGAATTTCTGCTGATGCAAGAAAGTAGATGGGAATATGGTATCATTTGGGGTATGAAAAAGCCGATATTTGTCCGAGACCTAACCGAAGAAGAGGAAGCCAGGCTAAAGCAAGGCTTGCGCTCGAAAGATGGCTTCGAAGTTCGCCGCAGCCAAATCATCTTAGCC
>DAOTZA010000173.1:0-20303 GCA_034434515.1 Anaerolineales bacterium
TGTCCTTATACTGTTTCCCTTTCTACGGCTGTTCCGCTGGAAAAATACGGCGATCCGACAGTAAAAGAACGGTTTATCCCCCTGCTCCTGCGCAAAGATGACCGAGTGTGGCAAGGGGCAACCTGGATGACCGAAGCGGGTGGTGGTTCTGATCTGGGAACGTATGTCGAGACCCGCGCCTATCCCACGCCACAAGGATGGCGGTTGACTGGGGAAAAGTATTTTGCCAGCAATGTCGGTGCTGAATTGGCGGTTGTCGCTGCGCGGCGAGTCGAAGCCCCGCTCACTGTAAAGGGGCTTTCTCTCTTCCTCGTGCCGCGTTACCGGGCGGATGGCGGCTTGAATTATACGATTCGACGCTTGAAAGATAAAATTGGCACACGTAGTGTTCCCACCGGTGAGGTTGAATTTCAGGATAGCGAAGCTTACCTGTTAGGACGCGCTGAGCAAGGCATCTATCTGATTCTCGAAACGCTGAATCTCTCGCGGGTTGCCAACAGTATTGGCAGCGTTGCCCTGATGCAGCGTGCCTTAGCAACAGCCGCCGATTTTGCTACCAAAAGGGTGGCATTTGGCAAACCGATTTACGAACAGCCGCTTTTGCGGCGCCAATTTGAGGAGTGGTTCACCCTTCTCAAGCAAGCTTTCTGCCTGGCTTGGGAGGCTGTCCAAATGCTTGAGGAGGTCTGGAAAGAGCTCCCTCCCTATCCTCCGCGCTACCACCTCTTTCGGCTGGTGGCTCATTTGGCAAAATATTTTACTGCTGAGCTGGCAGTACAAACTGCCAAGTGGACGATGGAAGTGTATGGCGGCATAGGAGTTCTGGCTGAATTTGGGGTAGAGCGATGGTTGCGAGAGGCAATGATCCTGCCCATTTGGGAGGGCACGCCCCATCGCCAGATCCTGGATGGACTTGAAGCGATGGAACGCAAACGTGCTCACGAACGCCTTTTCGATCATCTTGCCCCCTTTGCTGAACCTCAAGCCTATGAGGAGATCATCTCTCAAGTAGATGCCATGCTCTCGCTGCCGCAAGAGGAAAAAGAGGCGCAAAGCGAGCGAGTCTTTCATCGCCTGGCAAGTTTTGCGGCTGAAAGCCTGTGCCGGAAACACACCTTCCTGCGAGGGGAACAATCTAACTCGCCGCCAACCGGCACTGCGAAAAATCTGATCTACCAAAATCTCAAAATCTTTCCAGTAAAGTGGCGCTAATCCTGTTTGAGCCGGTTGTATTAGCTCGTCTCTAGCACGAGAGATGTCTTAGGTTTCAGCACGGAATTGGTCATTCAATAATCGGCGCAAATCTTCAACTTTTGTTTCATCGAGTTCGCATATTTCTCCCATAAATCGCTGGAGCGCGGATAGCCTGCCCGGAATTTGGTTAATAATCAGCAGTGTGCCTTTGATGTCAGTATTACTCCATTTCCCCTGAACTTTACGATTTTTTTGAAACAATATCTTGCTCAATTCCAGTTTCAGCTACTCGACACCACCACAGAGAGGAACGGTGAAATGTGATCCATCATCTTAGGGAGTGGATAATACTAATTTTCTTAATGCCCCTGCATCATTGGATCTATCGTTTGATGTTGTATGTAAACCTTGCTGCTTGCGTGCTTCTTCTATTTTCCAGCGAATTTCCGATTCCTGCCAGTTGTTGATATCGTCAATGGTCAGTTCTTCCCACCCGATGCATATAAGGCTATTTCCTAAGCTGTCTTCAGCCCATTTACCGCCTCTGCCTAGTTTGACATAGTATGCATTTCTGATGGTAACTGGATGACCGGCATTCCTCTTTCAAATTGCTAATGCAGGTTTTGAAGTTTGAACTTGAGACATATAAGTCGTAAAGTCTACTCCATTCGCAGTTTAGGCAGCCACTTTGATTTACCCAGGTCGATTAATGCGCATCAGTTGACCGGTCATTTGCGGTTGAGCCTGAAGGGCTTTATGAATCCGTTGTGCCAAAGCCCGAAAGTCGGGATCGAACGTATAGACGATATTATCTGCGTGATCTGCGTGTGTCTTATGCAAGTGAACAAAATGTTTGCGATTCAGGGTTGGCATGATGCGCCCTTCAGTCCTGGCAAACGCCAGTGTGGCTTCATCGGGTATTGCCCGGCCTGCCTGACCGCTTTCATAGCTGGTTAGCACCTCATGTCCAAGCCGTCGTAATTCCTCAACAGTGCCCAAGGGAAATTTTCGTAGGCGTATAATCGTGCCATTCGTTAGGCGGCCTCATTTTCAAGGATTTGTTGCTCAATCTCTTCTCGATGTAAGCGGTAGTAAGCCCAGGCATTTACCAAGTCTTCTGAACGCAGACCAGGATAACTTCGCAGCAGGTCTGCTTCACTTGCTCCTAAACGTCTGGCTTGCACTAAAACCCAAACCGGAATCCGTGTGCGCACAATGCACGGCTCCCCACCACAAACGTCTGGTGTGCTTTCGATTCCAGGGAACGCATCTCCCAGATCACGCACGATCCATTGCAGCACTTGCGCTTTTTCAGCGCGGGTTGTCTTTGCCAGAAGCTGTTCAATCTCTTCAAGGAGCTTCATCGGTCGCTTTTTACTCCAATGTCGTATTTGGCATCTTTGGAGTCGGCCTGATTATTGTAATGGACTGCTCTTGTATCAATTTATCTAAATCATAATCTCTTTTTGTCAAACCGCAAGAGGTGTTCTCTTGGTGTCCTTCGCTCTTCAATCTGTGGTGGTTTCACCTTTATTTACGAATGGAGGCATAGTTTTGTCAATTCTCGCTATCCTTGTGGGCAATCACGAGCGGTTTTGTTCAGGGAAAATTCGGTTGGCTTATTAGGAACGGACTGCTTCGTGTTATCATTATTCGTGGGCAAAGGGAGTGATGAATTGGTGTTATCAACCTGTAATCATCATCTACCTTTCTGAAGCGAATGTTGGAAAATTGACAATTTGCTTTAGGAGGATTCATGCCTGCTCAAGTCTTTGGAGAACTGCGTCCAGATGCCACCCATGGGGAACGAATTGTCTTAAAACAGCTCCGAGAGAACTTACCAAAAGAATACTCGATTTATGTGGAGTGTCCGCTTCCTTCCAAACACCGCATTCAACGATATCCGGATTTCATTATCCTGACCAACTATGGAGTGATTGTTTTGGAGGTAAAGGACTGGGTACGACTGCGCAAAGCAGACCGTTACCACGCCGAGGTCATTACCCGCAACGGGGAAACACGCCAGGAGAAAAACCCGGTTCAAACCGTGCGCGAAATTGCAATCGAATTGGAAAATCTGTTGAAAAAGCAAGGTCAAAACGTAGATTGGGGGTGCGCGGTTATTTTACCAAACTTACCGCCCACTATCCTGGCAAACCTCCGCATTGCCTGGGGTGAGAGTCAAGTGTTAGGGCAGGACGATTTACGCCCGAATATCATTCTTAAGAGACTGAGTGCTACCCGGCCGAGCTGGTCAAATCATACTTTGAGACATGAGCAATTGCGCTCAATTCGTCAAATCATTAACCCCTTAGTGGAATTTGAACACCCTGAGCGGGAGCCAATCATCTTAGACGAGGCCCAAGAACAGATTGTTTTAGAACCAACTCGTACTGTCGAAAAAGCCCCGCAAGTTGAACAACCTGCGGCCGAGCAACTCATCCTTGGTCTATCTGAGTACGACAAGGATAAAGATGAACTTCCTGTAGCGGCGCAAAAAGTGATCCAAAGTCTATATGTTCGACTGGTTCGCGGGCCGGCGGGTAGTGGCAAGACCATTGTATTAACCCAACGAACGCGTTATCTCGCTGCCCAATATCCGGAATGGAATATTCTCGTTCTGACCTATAATCGACCTTTGTGCCAGCAGCTTCAACAGGTTCTTAATCCCCTCTCAAATGTATCGGTGAATACGCTCCATGCTTTATGCACGAAATTGTGGCAAGAAAGCGGTCGGACAAACAACCTGAAAGATGATTGCCTTCAAGAGTGGCTAAAAAAACACCAGACCCAATACCCGATTATTCGCCGCTTGGGGCTAAACTTTTTGCTAAGTGAGATCGCCTGGATTAAGGACATGGGGTTTGAAGCTGCAAACGATTATATCCATGCGGAGCGGCGTGGTTTAGGGCGACATCGTCTGAGCACTACTGACAAGGCTGCAATTTATCAACTCATGCAGGCTTTTGATAGCCGCCTTAAATCCTATGAAGAAGAAATGGATTGGATTGAATTTCCTTCCGTGTGCTGGAATGCGATTCGCGCAGGTGAACTCAAGCCATCATTGTTCGATGCGGTGCTGATTGACGAAGCGCAAGACTTTGCTCCCCTTTGGATCAAAATTGTCAAGGCGGTGCTAAAACAAGACGGCTTGTTATTTCTGGCAGATGATCCTTCTCAAAGCGTTTTCCGCTTTTTCAGTTGGCGAGAGAAAGGCATCGAAGTGGTTGGGCGAACGCGCCATCTCAAGTTGCCCTATCGCAATACATATGAGATATATCGTGCTGCCCAGGCTCTCATCGAAAACGACCAGGTCCTGAAAGAGCAATTTCAGCAAGAGGAATTCCTGCTACCCCCGTTAGATGAGCAAGCTATGCGTCATGGACCGAAACCCACTCTCGTTCAACAGGTTAACTTTGAGCGAGAATGCCGCTATTTATCCAACCAGGTCCATTTTTGGTTGCAAAAAGGAGTTAAGCCTGCCCAGATTGCTGTCTTAAATCCTCGACGCAACAGAATTGAGGAGCTGAATAGAATTCTGCGTGGCACAGGGGTAAATGCCGAAACGCTGCTACGCGCTAAAGGGCTGGAATTTGAGATTGTGCTAATCAGTCAGGTTCATCTACTCTTTGAAAATGCCGACAACGAAGAGCGTCTTTCCCATGCTCTCCGTCAGCTCTTCATGGCGATGACGCGCGCTCGCCAGCAACTTGTTATCTGCTATCAGGGTTCCCTGCCGCGTCCCCTTGAAGCCCTCGGTGATACTGTGGAATGGGTGTTGGGTTAGACCAGAGGCTCAGGCGATATTTTATCGTACTGCTGAGGTAGTCGGTTTCTGGAAAAGCTGGGCACGGATTTGGGCAACCTGACGGCGCAGTTGCTCATTCCGTTCCAGTAAATCCTCAATTTTTTCACAACCATACAGGATGGTGGTGTGATCTCTTCCACCCAACAGTTTGCCAATTTGGGGCAGAGAACATTGCGCTTCTCTATGCAGGAGATACATGGCAATCTGGCGGGGCAAAGCGACCTCCCGACTTCTTTCGGCGCTTAATAACCTTTGTTGGGGGATATTGTAGAGCTGACAAACAGCTTCTATGACTTCTTCCGGTTTAATTTCTTGACGATGGGGAACAAAATCACTTAATACGGTATCAACTAACTGAGGGGTGATGGGAGCACCACTGAGCTGAGCATAAGCTGCCACCCGGTTCAGGGCGCCCTCCAGTTCGCGAATATTGGATTGAACCCGCTTGGCAATGCGTTCCAGTAATTCTCCCGCAATGGAATACCCATTTCTTTCCGCCTTGTGGCGCAGGATGGCTATGCGCGTTTCAAGGTCAGGGGGTTGAATGTCCACCGTCAAGCCCCATTCCACCCGAGAACGTAAGCGCTCTTCGAGAGTGACCAGGGCCTTCGGCGGCCGATCGGAAGAAATCACAATTTGTTTGTTTTGACCGTGTAAAGTGTTGAATGTGTGAAAGAACTCTTCTTGTGTAGACTCTTTGCCGGCAATGAACTGGATGTCGTCAAGTAACAAGATATCGATGCGGCGATATTTATCTCGGAAGGATTGCGTGTTTTGCGATCGAATGGCGTTGATCAAATCGTTTGTGAACTCTTCAGCCGAGACATACAGGACTTGCAGACCACGCTCATGACAAAGGTTGCCAATTGCATGGAGTAGATGGGTTTTTCCTAAGCCCACTCCGCCGTAAATGAAGAGAGGGTTATAAGCAATAGCCGGTTTTTCAGCCACTGCAAGAGAAGCCGCATGGGCAAGGCGATTATTTGCTCCGACCACATAATGATCGAAGGTATAACGGGGATTTAAACTTCCGTTTCTAGGCATGACCGTTATCGTTTGCGATGAGCGTTCGCTTTCTTCTGTGATAGGGTTATCGGTGGGGGTTGGATCTTGCCATACGATGAACCGTACCTGTACGGAACGACCCATCAGCCCGGTCAAAAGACGGCTAATCGCCCCGGTTAACCGGCTTTGTAACCAATCACAGGCGTAAGCATTGGGAGCTCCTATGATGAAACATCCGTCTTCGTAGGCAATAAAGGCTGCCTCACGTACCCATGTGTCAAACGCGGCCCTGGGCATCTCTATTTGCAATTGTCCCATCGCGGCTTGCCAAGCTTGCTCTGCTTTCATGCCTTGTCTCCTTGTTATCGGGATTGCATGACGCGACAGCCTTTGCCAGCTCTCCCAACTAGCAGAGATTGGAGCGTCATGATATGTGCTTTTGATATTGCTTAAGGACGCGCGGTGTTCAAAACATTCTAAAAGGGCGATTGTTATGTCCTAAGCATTTTACAAAAGAAACACTTTCTATGCAAGACGATTGTCCTACGGTTGGCTAAAAAAATTGAAAATTTTAAGGTCTTTAAGATGTTAAGTCCATTAAGAGATAGTTCTTTGATTTAAAGATTAACTGCAAGATGGATATGCCTGATATAAGGAATGTCTTCATTATTCCCCCAAATGTAGCGGTTATAAGAGGCGATAAACTGTATTAAGTAATATTAATTGACTTAACCATAGAAATTATTTCGCGATCAATTTACGCAGATTCGCGCGCTTTTTTGGGCAGATATATCAACAACTTTCCTATGAGATGTTAACGATTTTCTTGCATAGATGGATTAACCTATAGCAAGACAGAACCCAAAAACTAGAAGAGAGAGGAGAGAATTATGTCAAAAATTATTGGTATTGACCTGGGAACAACCAACAGCGTTGTAGCTGTGATGGAAGGCGGTGACCCAACCGTAATCCCCACTGCGGAGGGCGGGCGACTGTTGCCTTCTGTCGTGGCATTCAATAAAAATGGCGAACGCCTGGTAGGGCAGACCGCCAAACGACAAGCGGTTATCAATCCCGAGAACACCATTTATTCCATCAAGCGCTTTATGGGCCGGCGTTTCGATGAGGTCGAAGCCGAGCGCAAGATGGTTTCTTATCAAGTGGTGCGCGGTCCTGCAAATGACGCACGGGTGAAAATCCCTGTCACCGGTCGCGAGTATAGCCCGCAGGAGATCTCAGCCATGATCCTCGCCAAGCTCAAGGCCGATGCCGAAGCCTATCTGGGTGAACCAGTTACCAAAGCGGTCATCACCGTGCCAGCCTACTTCAACGACAGCCAACGTCAAGCTACCAAAGATGCCGGTCGGATTGCTGGCTTGGATGTGGTGCGTATTATTAATGAGCCAACGGCAGCGGCTTTGGCCTATGGTCTTGATAAGAAAGAAAATGAAACGATCCTGGTTTTTGACCTGGGGGGTGGAACCTTCGATGTTAGCATTCTGGAGGTTGGCGAGGGCGTCATTGAAGTCAAGGCGACCAACGGTGACACCCACCTGGGTGGGGATGACTGGGATGAGCGCATTGTGAACTGGGTCGCGGAGGAGTTCAAAAAAGAACATGGGATCGATCTGCGCGCCGACCGCCAGGCGTTACAACGCCTGCGTGAAGCGGCCGAGAAAGCCAAAATCGAACTTTCCAGCGTGATGGAGACGGAGATCAATCTGCCCTACATCACTGCCGATGCCTCTGGTCCGAAGCACCTGCAAATGAAGCTTACTCGCGCCAAATTCGAACAACTCACCGAGGATTTGGTTGCGCGACTGCGCGGTCCGTTCAATGCCGCTCTAAACGATGCCGGCTTGAAGGCTTCGGATATCGATGAAGTGGTCCTGGTTGGCGGTGCGACCCGCATGCCAATGGTGCAAGACCTTGTCCGTTCGCTGACCAACAAAGAACCTCATAAGGGTGTCAACCCGGACGAGGTGGTGGCTGTCGGTGCGGCGATCCAGGGTGGCGTCTTAGCGGGTGAAGTCAAAGATGTGCTATTGCTGGATGTCACCCCCTTGTCGCTGGGCGTCGAGACTCTCGGTGGAGTGATGACTACCCTCATCGAGCGAAACACCACCATCCCCGTGCGCCGTAGCGAGATCTTCTCGACTGCCGAGGACAACCAAACCGCCGTGGATATCCACATCTTGCAGGGTGAACGGCCGATGGCAGCCGACAACATGAGCCTGGGTCGCTTTCGCCTGGAGGGCATTCCTCCGGCGCCGCGGGGCGTACCCCAAATCGAAGTTACCTTCGATATCGATGCCAACGGCATTCTCAATGTCACCGCTAAGGACAAGGCAACCGGCAAGGAGCAAAAAGTGACCATCACAGCTTCGACCAACTTGAACAAGAACGAGATCGAACGCATGATCCGCGAGGCTCGCGAACACGAAGCCGAGGATCGGCGGCGCCGTGAACTGGTCGAGGCGCGCAACACGGCTGACCAATTAGCCTACCAGACAGAGAAAACTCTGCGCGAGTTGGGTGATAAAGTGCCGGCTGGAGAGCGCGACTCGATTCAACGAAAGATCAATGACCTGCGTCAGGCAGTGCAAGGGGATGACATGGAAAAGATTCGGCGTCTCACCGAAGAGTTACAGAACGCTTTCCACGCCATTAGCCAGCAGCTTTACGCTCAACAGGCGCAAAGCACAACCTCTAGCGGCGGCAATGGCCGTTCGAGCAGCAGTGGTGAAGGTGAAGTCGTTGAGGGGGAATTTCGCGAAGCCTGAAATCGGTTGAAATCAGCGTGGGAGGATCACCCTCCCACGCCATTTCCTTTGCCGGATTCAACAAGCAATGGGTTTACTTGCGGCGGTTTTGCAAGGTGCGGTCAAACAGTTGCTCGAATTGCTGATCGGGGGCTTTTTTCTTTCTTTTGCGCACTCCCACCAGAGATCCCAGCTTGACGTTCGAGCGTTCCATTGCCTCTCGCAGGGCAATTTCCATTGCGGTTGGTTCGCTCTCATCAGCAGGAGGCGGGTTGATTGGCTCTTTTGGCGTTTCTTTCTCCGGCGCAACGGCTTTGCTCGGCGACGGCACGGCGGGTTGGGGCGGGGGTTCCAGCGTTTTCATCGACAGCTTAATTTGCTTCTTGCGCCGATTGACCTCCAGCACTTGGGCTTCAATTTCATCGCCTTCCTTAACCAGATCGGAGGGCGATTTGATATAGCCATGCGTCATTTCGCTAATGTGCACCAAACCAGGCCTTTCAGCGCCAATATCCACAAAAACCCCAAACTTCTCGATGCGGGTGACTTTTCCTTTTACAACCATCCCTTTGTTAATTTCACGCCATTCTAAATCGAGAGGTTTAATCATGGTTAATTCAAGGCGTTGTTTTTTGGGATCCACCCTGCGCACCCAAACTTCGACTTGTTGTCCAACCTGGACAACATCTTCGACCCGCTTGGTTTCACCCTCCTGTAATTGCGAAATATGCACAACGCCGGGTACTGCTAAACCCACATCAACGATAGCGCCGGCGATGTTGATCTTTTTGACCACACCGTTAAATTTCATCTTGCGTTTGATTCCCTCAAGAGGAATCGCCTGTTGTGTTGCTGGGGCTGCTATCTCGTTTGCTTCCATAGCGCCACTCTCCACTCTTTCTAATCAGAAGTTAACCACCAGTAGGGTGGGAATAAGCCTTGGTCAAAGCGATAATGACCGCGAAGTGAAATTATACCCCTGAGGGAGTGAAATGTCAAAGTATCTGAGAAGGTTAATTTTAACAACCGTTTACTTTCTCCTCTCGACAAAAGAGTTAGAGAGGACTATAATCATCCGATATTTAGCGTATTAAAGAGAGGTGAAATATGCCGATCTATACGTATCAATGCGAAAATTGCGGTATTCGATTTGAGCAACAACAAAGCTACAGCGACTCGCCTTTGGTGCGTTGTCCTGAATGTCATAAAAACGCTTTAAGAAAAGTCTATACGCCGGTCGGGATTGTCTTCAAAGGATCTGGTTTTTATGCTACCGATCATCGCTCTCCCTCTGGAGCCAGCCGAACCTCATCCAATTCGGAGCGAGATCATTCATCTTCAGCAACCAAGACCGAGACAGCGAAGACCGAGACGGCTGCCAAATCTACTTCATCAGGAGAGTCAACATGAAACCCGAAGAAATGCTCAAAACTGTCCAGGCCGATCAGGTCAAATTTATTTCGCTCCAATTTACGGATGTCACCGGAGCGGTCAAGTCGGTTGATATCCCGGTCAGTCGCTTGCCAGAAGCGTTGGAGGATGGCGTCTGGTTTGACGGCTCTTCTATTGAAGGGTTTGCGCGCATTCAGGAGAGCGATATGCGCCTGGTGCTCGACCCATCTACTTATGCCGTTCTACCCTGGACGCCTCCTGAACTGCGGCGGGCGCGCGTCTTTTGTGATATCTATACCCCATCTGGCGAGCCTTTTGAAGGCGACCCGCGCGGCACGCTCAAAAGCATGTTAGCAAAACTTGAGGCGCGCGGCTGGGTGTACAACGTTGGTCCCGAGCCAGAGTTCTTTCTCTTCCGTCGAAATGGGCCGGATATGATTCATCCCGTGCCCCATGATGTCGGCGGCTACTTCGATTTTTCGGCCAATGATGAAGCTGTGCGCGTGCGCACCGAGCTCATGGAAGCGCTAGCAAGCATGGGCCTGGAGGTGGAGATGGGCCATCACGAGGTTGCCCTTGGGCAACATGAGATTGATTTCCAATACGCTGACGCCTTGCGCACCGCTGATAACGTCCTGACGCTCAAATACACTGTGAAAGCCATTGCCGCGCAGCACGGGTTGGTAGCTTCTTTTATGCCCAAACCAATTTTTGGCATTAACGGTTCCGGCATGCATTGCCACCAATCCCTGTTCACAAAAGATGGCGAGAATCTATTCTCCGACCCTAGCGATGAGTATCATCTCTCAGAAATCGGCAAGGGTTTCATTGCCGGCCAGTTACACCATGCGCGCGCCCTCTCGGCTGTGGTTGCCCCAACCATCAACTCTTATAAGCGGTTGGTGCCAGGTTATGAGGCACCGGTTTACATTGGCTGGGCGCAAATCAACCGCTCGGCCTTGATCCGCATCCCCCAATTTACGAAAGGGCGGGAGAAATCGGTGCGCGCCGAGTTGCGCTGCCCTGATCCCTCCTGTAACCCCTATTTAGCCTTTGCAGTGATGCTGGCAGCCGCTCTGGATGGGATCGATCGCAAATTGCCCTGCCCGACGCCGTTGAATAATGTCAATGTCTATCACCTGACGGCTGAAGAACGCGCCCAGATGAACATCGCTGAACTGCCCGGCTCACTCTCTGAAGCACTCCGTGAGCTGGAGAAGGATGAAGTGCTCAAAGATGCGCTTGGACCCTTCACCTACGATGCTTTTCAACGTGCCAAATGGGCCGAAGTCGAAGAATCGCGCATGAAAGTCACCGATTGGGAGCTGGAACGCTATCTGGAGACAGCCTGAATGGCGTCTATCTCTATTTTGATTTGTAAAGAAATCAGGTCGGATGCTTCCGACCTGATTTCGACTTAACCTACCTTTACCTTTTCCACCATGCGACAAAAAGCGCATAAACCTTCTACCGTTGTAGGGCCTCCACAGCTTGGACAGGTTCGCAGGTGTTCGCCAGCAGCTCCAACCTCTTCTTCCCCATTGACCGGCGGTTGAGCAAATAACCCTTTTTCTTTTGCCTGGAGGAAGGCAAGATAGAAGCTCAACTTAGCCCCTGGGCGATCAACTTCCAGTTGATTGAGCAGAGTTTTGTAGTAAATCGTGGTTGAACCAACCGCATGAGGACATTCTTCATAGATGTAATCAATGCCGCGCACTAGAGCATAAGCAGCCATTTCGCGCTCATAAAAACGACAGAGTGGTTTTACTTTCCGTACCAGGCCGGCATGACGGGCAGGTAAGACCGGACTTTGGCGGTAGAGATAGCCAACGTTCCAATTCAAGGTGTTACCAAACAGGACCGCCGCCTCATCATCCAAGTTGTGGCCGGTGGCAAGCACATCGTACTTTCCTTCGCGGGCAATCTGATCGAGAATATGCCGTTTGGCTAAGCCACACACAGAACAGGGTTTGTTCTTGCCCCGTTGAGTTATGGCTGCGAGTTCGGGGATGGTCAGCCCAATCTGTTGCGGAGCATCAACCACGATCAGTTTCAAGTTGCGTTGAGCGGCGAATTTTTCACAGCTTTGTTGCGATTTTTGGGAGTATCCAATACCGCCATCGATTCCCAAAGCAATATATACACCGTCAGCCGCATACCCAAGCTGCCACAGAATGTCCCACAAAGAAAGCGAATCTTTGCCCCCCGAAACGGCTACCAGAACGCGATCGGCTGGCGTGAACATGCGGTATTTTTCGATGAATCGTTGGGTTTGTTCCACCATCCAAAGCGGAAAATGCTCTGCACAGAGCGCCAGTTTATGCTGGCGCATATTGATCACGGCTTTTTTTCCACACTTGCGGCACTTCATTGTTTATTCCTGATTATCCACCTGAGATCACCGCTACCAGGCGGATGGTCTCACCTGGACGCAAGATTTCGTCATCGGTGATCAATTCCCCTTCTCGAGTTGCTAACACACTCTCCCGGTTGATTCCCAACTTTGCCAACGCGTCCCGTAAGGTCAGGCCGCTTTTGACTTCGTATTCCTGATTGCGTAAAACAATCTTTACCGTGTCCATTGCACCTCCTGATTTCCATTGGAAATAAGTCTACAACAATACTCCGATTTCGTAAAGGAAAAGATTAGAGAGAACCGTTATGAGAGGTGAATAGCCGTCGGAAATACTGCCAATAACCCTAAAAAACCATAGAAAAATTGTCCAAAAATATTGTAAAATATTTGATATGAGCACCATTGCAGAAGTTTTGGACTCGCTGACCTTAGAAGGTGAGCTATATGAGAAGCTCGCTGATGGCTCGGTGCGTTGTTTTGCCTGTGGACATCGTTGCCTGATCCGACCTGGCAAACGCGGCATTTGTAAAGTACGCTATAACCAGGACGGTCTCTTGCGGGTACCGTTTGGGTATGTCTCTGGCTTACAAGTCGATCCGATTGAGAAGAAACCCTTTTTCCATTTCCTGGCTGGCAGCGATGCGCTTACTTTTGGCATGTTAGGCTGTGACTTTCATTGCTCATTTTGTCAAAACCATCTTTCGTCGCAATTTTTACGTGACCCGGCATCGAATCTGGCTGCTTCTTACGTTCGCAAAGTTTCGGCGGAACAGATGGTCAAACTGGCACTGGAGAGTGGCGCCGAAGTAATCGCTTCCTCTTACAATGAACCCTTAATCACCTCGGAGTGGGCAGTAGCGATCTTCCGCCAGGCTGTCCAGGCGGGTTTGAAGTGCGTCTATATTTCGAATGGCAATGCCACTCCTGAGGTGCTCAGATACTTACGTCCCTATGTCAGTGGCTACAAGATCGATCTGAAGACGATGCAAGATCGTCATTATCGCCGCCTTGGGGGAGTCTTGCAACACGTCCTTGACAGCATTCGCCTGGCGCATGAACTGGGCTTTTGGGTAGAGGTGGTTACGCTGGTGATTCCGGGGTTCAACGATAGCACCGAAGAGTTAATGGATGCAGCCCGTTACATTGTCTCCGTGTCGCCAGATATTCCCTGGCACGTAACCGCCTTTCATCCGGATTACAAAATGATTGATCCACCGCCCACGCCAACCCGCACTCTCTTAAAAGCGGCCGAAATCGGGCAGGAAGCCGGCTTGCGTTTTGTCTATGCCGGAAACCTGCCAGGTCGAGTGGGAGAATATGAGAACACTTTCTGCCCACAATGCAAAACCTTGTTGGTCGGACGGCAAGGGTACACGCTCTTCAGGTATCAGATTACGGCGGAAGGGAAATGTCCCCAGTGTGGCACAACCATCCCGGGGGTGTGGAGTGAGCAACCTCAAGCGGTGCGTCTGGGTGGCTGGGGGATGCCGCGTGCCATCTTCTAGTCCCTTATTTGCCTCACCGTTCCAGGCGGGCGCGCATGACAAAACGATCGATAGCGCCAAAGCGATATTTATACTCCTCGTTCCCGCGCATGAAATCAAAAGCGCTTCGTCCGTTCTCGTTTGCCCATTTGAGCAGGTAACTCAATAAAACCCAACCAGGCGAATAGAGGTTAAAACGGTTATCCATCCCAGAGTTATAGACCCAGATTTGATTGCCATAATCAAAATTGAGGTAGCCGGCCGCCTTTTCTCCCGCAATTTCTAAAAAAGATAACTGTAACCAGCCAGCGCGAAAAGCTGTCCAGATGGCAGAACGCATCTGGGAGCGCATCACGGTGGTCAGAAAGGCTTGTTTCTCTTCGTCCAATGCCATGAGTTCTAAGAAGTCATCGATTTCCTGGTCGAGCGTGTGTTCGTCTTGTACAATGTACCAGCGGAATGGCACTCCCGATTCTTCCAGCCGTCGTAATTTGCGCCGGATTTCATGGCGCTGTTTTTTATTAATGTTTGCCAGATAGACCTCCCAATCGCCGGGCAGTGGAATGTAGGGAGAATGTTGCAGATGTTCTACGTGATAGCGCCATCCGAATCGCCTGGCTGCGGTTTCTAATGCGGAGAGGGTTTGTGAACTGTCCAAAACATTGTACAGGTCGAGCACCTTCCAGGGCGGAGAGGTGACCGCTGCCAGATGGCTTAATAATCCCTCGCAAAAGGGAACTAGGTCGGCCTCGCGGACAATGAAATCCAGGTAATCCGAGATTTCGATGCTACCCAGCAACAGGAAAGCCGCTTCCCCCTCGCGGTTTTGGGTGAAGAACAGCGGTGCAATACCGCGCAGTCCGCTGTTTCCATCGCGGGCAAGCACAATATATAACTCTCCGCTTTCCCATTCACCTCCGCCTAACGTTTGCCACCAGGTAAAGAGATATTCATGACGCAGAAACGGCACGTGACTTGCACTCTCTGCCAGCAGGGCATTCCATTCCTCTGCCAGCGCTTCGAATTGCTCAAGGGTTTGAATGACTTGGAATTGCCACATGGATTTGATTAACCAGATGCTCCCTTCTGTTTTCGTGGCAGATCGCTCTGGTTCGCGAAGCATTTCCCACGAAGATTGGATCGATGCTGGTGATTTTACCAGTATAATGCTAATAGGAAACTTTCGGTTGACTCACTTCGGCAAGGATGTTGCCTGTGTTTGACATTCACATTTTACCCCTATCTTCTCCGCTCAAGGCAGAGCAATTTACCCCTCAAGCGGATTTCTTTACCGCTCGAACGGCGAAGAAAGTCGCCCGGCAGCGACGCAAGGATACGCTTCTTTTGCATCTCAGCCTCCAGGGCGGATCAACTTTATCTGCGGATAAACGCTCTTTGCTTTTACAACGGTTGAGTGAGGTCTTCTATAAAACACCTGGCACGACCACTGGCGCTCTGCGCGCCGTAGCTGAGAGTCTGAACCAGTTTCTCTTTGAGCGCAATGCGCGTCTGAATAACGTTGATAATCGAGTCATTGCTTTTCTAACCCAAATAGTAGCCGGACAAGGCCGTTTGACCATTGCGCAGAGCGGGTTGACCCATGTTTACTGGATTAACTCTCGCGGGGTTGAACATCTCTACGATGCCGATCTGGCCGGAGAAGGCTTGGGCGTTGGTAAAGTAGCGAAAATCCGCTTTGTGCAGGGACAAATCCAAAGCGATGAGGCTCTGCTGGTTTGTGACAAACCGCCGGCTACCTGGAGATCAGCGCTTCTCACCTCGCTATATGGTCAAGAGCTGAGTGGCTTTAGACAGAAGCTGGTCGCGGAAACCACCATTGAAGCGTGGGCGATCCAGTTTAAGGCCGGTTCTGGAAAAATCTTTCACATTCCCGTTGCATCTACCCAGGTGGCGCTGGAGACCCCATCTTCCCCGACTTCGGTTGCTGCTGTGAAAGCCGAAAAAATAACATCGGTTTCTCCCTCTGAGCTGGAAAAAGAAATCTCTTTCGTTTCTCCAACTTCTGCCTCCCCGCAGAGAGAAGAACTCTCCACACTTGCACCTGTCGCACCATCCTCCGAGAGCCAAAGTACCCCTGTGGTTACACCGCAAGAACCGGTGGAGACCTCCTCCCCGCCGTCCCTTGCCGAGAGCCTGCAGCACCCGCCATCCTCTCACCGCGCTTCTCTGCTGGATGGTATGCAAAAGGATTTTAAAGGAACGGGACGGCGACTAGTTCAAAGGCTCAGTCGTTTGATACCGGATGCAACGGTCTTTCAAATCCCGACTTCGGTCATGGCATTGATTGCTATCCTCACGCCATTAATCGTTGTCACGGTTGCAGCTCTGGTTTATTTTTGGCAAGGGCAGATGGGAGAATTTGAGCGCTATTTTGCGCTTGCCGAGCAGGCTGCTCAGCAAGCCCAGACCCTTCCAGACCCCCTGGCGCAACGTTCGGCATGGCAGACAACCCTGGCTTATCTCGATCGAGCAATGGCTTACTCCACCTCGTCGGAAGCCCAGGCTCTCCGTGCCCAGGCCAACGCAGCTATCGATCAATTGGAAGCGATCAAGCGACTGGATTTTGCCGTGGCAATGGACGACCTGCCGAAAGACGCTCAAATTGTGAAGATCGCTGTCACGGAGAACGAGTTGTTTCTGCTGGATGCCAGCGCTGGCGTGGTCTGGCGCGCCGCGGCAGCCGCACGTGGTTATGTCCTTAATCCCACAGCCTCTTGCGGTCCAGGCGTTCAAGGAGCCGCGGTGGGCAAACTGGTTGGCTTTGGTTTGATCCGCAAACCCACGCAACTGCAGGCTGTGATCGTCGGTTTAGATGCAAAGGGAAATGTGGTCAATTGCGACTTTAACCTTCCCCCAGTGGTCGTTTCGTTGACTCCTGACGAGCGCGGTATGGGAAACATCCAAGGGTTCTTAATCGATCGCGGCAATGGTTATGTGCTTGATCCGGATAAGAACGCTGTTTGGATCTACTGGAAAAATAAATTTGATCAGAAGCCAGAGTTGTTCTTTTCCAATGATGTGCCTCCGATGCAAGATGTCATTGACTTTGCCATCTATGGTGAGGATTTATATCTCCTTTATGCGGATGGGCACCTGGCGCAGTGCACCTATAATCCCTCAACCCCGACCCGCTGTGTCGATCCGCAACCGTATAGGGATTCACGACCAGGGCGCGAGAACCAGCTCTTACAGAGTGAGACGCCTTTTACCCGCCTTTATGTCTCGCAGCCACCTGAACCAGCGCTTTATCTGCTCGAATCCAGCCTGCCGGCGATTTACCAGTTCAGCTTGAGACTCCTTGCATTTCACACTCAGTTCCGCAGCATTGCTACGCCTTCCTTCAGCCCTCTACCCCAAGGGCTGCCGGCCACTGCGCTGGCAGTTTCATCGGAACAACGCCTGGTTTTTCTGGCTTTTGGCAACCGCATCTATTATGCCACTTTGCCCTGAGTCATCAGGGTTGTGGAGTGTTGGTGGGCCAGGGGGTAAATGTAGCCGTTGGCTGTAAAGATGGTATGGGAGTTCTGCTGGGAATGCCTGTGTGCGTGGGACTGCCGCTATCTGGTGGAGAAAGTGGCTCTGCGGTGGCAATAGGGGAGAAGAAAAGCGGGGTTTCCTCGAGTACCGTTGGCAATGATGCCGAGGGTGTGGGATTGGACCGAAGACGGTGTAAGAGTTGATTGCTATCAGAGAGGTAGAAAAGCAAGATCGTAGCTATCAGCCCGATTGCAAGCAAAGTCGAGAATGTGGCTGCCGCGATCCAACGGACAATTCTCGAGGGCGTTTGTCCTACTTGCAAAGCGACAATTGTAATATTATCATGTCCACCCCGCCGGTTAGCTAAACTCACCAACTCTTGTAAGGCTTGCTCAAGGGGGCGCTTTTTAATGATGGCAAGAATTTCATGGCTGGCAACTAAATCCGTCAAGCCATCGCTACACACCACAATTCGGTCACCCGGTTTTAGTTTCGTGCCCTGATTGGCTTCGGCTTGCTGATCTGTCTCGTCGCCTTCAAGATACAAGCGTGTATCCGGCTGAACACCGTATGGGGCGCCAATATATCGCCGAATCACATGGGCGTTAGGATGCAAATGAGCGGTTGCGGCGGGAAGGGTGCCGAGGTCGATGGCTTCCTGGATCCAGGTGTGGTCGCGGCTGAGTTGAGAAATCCGTTTGCCGCGGATCAGATAAATTCGCGTATCGCCTACCGAAGCGGTATAGAGGTGATTGCCAATCACGAATGCACAGGCACAAGTGCTCCCCATGCCTCCCCAATGGGGGTTGGATTGGGCGCTTGCTAAGACGATTTGATTGGCGTCTTGGATGGCTTGTTTCAAAGCCAGTACGGGATGATCCAGGTTCTGTCGCTCTATGGAGCGTACAATTTGTTCGCTGGCTAATTCGGCTGCAATTTCTCCGGCATGATGTCCACCGATTCCGTCAGCAACCACTGCCAGAACAGCTTCCTGGCGCTTTGGGGTGATCAGGCGGAGGATCCGAAAGCGATCTTCGTTATTTTTGCCGCTCATCCCGGCATGAGTGATGGCAGCAGTTTTTAGGGCTGGTGTTTTTCCAAACCTCATTGGTTTTCCTCCCCTCGCTAGGCAGGCCTGATGTTGGGACTTGACTGTCGCACTCGAAATCGAAAGCCAACTCGCCCGATGTGAATCAGATCGCCATCTTCTACGTTCACCCCTTCTTGGGAGACTGGCGTATAGTTGACCCAGGTTCCCATCAGAGAGCCGAGGTCATAAAGACGGAATTTTCCATCCGCTTGTCGCTCAAGGCGGGCATGAAACCCTTCGACGGTTGAGTCGTCGATAACCAGAAGATTCTGCGTGGCATTGCTACCGATGGTCAGTTTATCGGTGACCATCATAAAGGCGCCTCCTGTGTCTCCGTCAATGGAGTCGCTGAGTCGGTATAAAAGCGCAAAGACAGGCGGTTTCGGTGACGGAGATGAGGTCGAGGGGGTTTCGCTCGCTCGATGAACACTCATCTTCGAAGGCGGCAAGGGGGGGATAGGAATAGGTTGGGTTAAAGGATCCAGGGGACGTTTTTTCTGGATGCCTAGTCGGCGACTCAAACGTTGGGAAGTTGGGACAAGCTGACCGCGCATGGTGAAAACTAAGGCGAGGAACGCAACCGCGAAGAATCCCAGGGTAAGGATGATTAGAGGAAGATTGCGGTTGAGGATCTTTGAAGGTGCCGGCAAGGGACGATTGACTTTGACCAGAATTGGTGTTGCGACAGTCTTGGCACTCATTCCAAATTCATCGGTAATCTCTGCTTGCAGAATGTGTTGCCCACTCTGGCTATACTCGCTCAGATCCCAGACGAAACTATCGAAGGGTGGTTCAAGCTGTTCGAGTATCAATTCATGATCAACATACACTCGTAACTTCATAATTGCGCGCGGCCTTCCATCTGGAAATTCAATGAGAAGGTTCAATCGAATGGTTTGCGGGTTGAGCGCTTCGGGTGACGGGGCAATAGCCGAGGCGTTTTCTGACGGCTGACGAAGGATCTCAGCCGGTGGGGCAAGGAAGACGACATTGGGGGATTGAAGATTGATGCGAAAGGCGACCGGCTGTGAACGAATCACCTCTTCGCCGAGTTGTACTTCTGCTTCCAATCGTCGATCGTTACCTGCCTCAGGCGTGGTAAGATAACGCAGCGCGTAAACATCTCGCAAAGGCTCTAGGATAACTTCGGGATCGGGTTGATCTCCTGGCTTGTAAAGCACCCAGAAACTCCCTTGGGTTTCTTCTGCCAAAGGTTTGAGAGCCTCGATGGCTTGTGGGTTAGCAGTTGCCGGAGTGGTCAAGACCCATACCACAATTCGCACGCCGTTTTGCTTGGCTTGTTGTAGAACATTTTGAATGGCGAGATTTTGATCCCCGGTTAAAGGCGCAGTGATGAAGAGGACTAACCTTTCCATACCCTCACGTGGGGAAGGATCAGCAGCGATCTCGATCCCTTTTATCAACGAATCCAGTGTGGGATTCGCATCGCCTGGCACCCGATAAGAGGCAAGGGTATAAAACAACTCGAGGGGATTGTTCAGGTGAGAACGGCTGGGCCCATCGGTGACGATGATGCTCAAATCGTCAATGGTTGAACCAAGACGTCTTCTTGCCCAATCAACCAGGCCATCCATTAAATAATCATAGCGAGTAAAGCCTTGCGCGTCGCGCACAAGAAAGGCTGCACCTGGGTTCAGGACAAAAACCACCTGAGTGCCAACCCGTTGTTCTTTGATTTGCTGGAGGGCAATCG
>DAOTZA010000174.1:0-3914 GCA_034434515.1 Anaerolineales bacterium
CTTACCCCCTTTCGCCTGGAGCGAGAACTGACCTTGCGCCAGGGAGAGCCCGCTTTGGAACTTACCGAGCGGGTGACCAACCTCGATCGGCAAGGGTGGGATTTTGTCTGGTGCCAGCATTTGGTCCTTGGTGGTAATTTTATCGAAGATGGCTGTCGCATTGAAATCCCTGCCAGGCGGATTACAACTCCAGCGGTGCTTTATGAGTCCCAAACAGCCCGCCTGGCAGAAGGCCAGGACTCCCCCTGGCCGTTTGCCCTCGGACGGGATGGCTCGACGATTGACTTGCAACAGGTTCCCGGACCCGAAGCCCACAGTCACGATGATGCGATGTTGTGGGAGTTAGCGGGCGGCGAATATCGCGTGTACAATCCGCGTTTGAACCTGTCCTTCAAAGTTGAGTGGGAGAAAGAAATCTTTCCGTATGTGATGTTCTGGATGCCGTATGGCGGCGCAGAACTCCCGCCGTTAACTGGCGTGTACGGGGTCGGGCTGGAGCCCACCAGCGCGCCCTATCCGCTGGCGCAGGCCGTCCAAGCCGGTTTAGCCCGTTCTTTGGGTGGAGGAGAGAGCCTGCAAACCCGTTTGACGATTCGGGTGTTGGAGGGGTAATTAGCAAGAAGGGGTGCATTAGTTGGCACGCTGATTATTTGGCTCTGTTCTCTCTGTGCTCTCGGTGGGGAGATAAGCCCGGTAGCGAAAGCTGATACGATTTTTTTACCACAGAGAGTGCGCGGAGAACTCGGAGAGTTTTTTACAGGTGGCTCTGTGTCCTCGGTGGACTCGTTGGAAGGACTGTCATTTACCCGGGATGTCATGCTGCTGACGGCATCAACGGCTCTGCAGGGCTGCCTCTTGAAAAGACCGAGCCATGCGCCAGAGTTCCTGGGCTTGCTTTTCTTCCAGTGGAAGCGGTTGGTGGGAAGCGAGAAGCTCACGGGCAAACTGGTTGGCGCGCTGACGCAGGTCTGCCCCACCCAGTTGACGTTGAAACTGAGTCCATTCCAGGCGGCTGGTCAGGCGCGGTTGCCACTGGTGCTCTTTGAAGCGACGCAGGGTGTAGGGGTGGGTCAGGAATTGTCCGCCATGCCCGGCTTGCCGAATCTGGTCAAATGCTAGCGTCTCTTCGTCAACTTCAAAACCCTCTGCCAGACGATAGGCTGCAGCCAGGATTTCGTAATCGATGACAGCCTGTTCGTAGCTGGAAGTGAGCAACTGATTCATCATTCCAAAGGCTAGGTGAATAAAATTCATCCCTGCCAGAACATAGGGAATGTCTTGGAGCGCCCGTTCGTAGGCGGCTTGGGCATCGGGCAGGCAAGCATCCAGGCCAGAGCTGCCCTCGAAGGGCAAGCCGTAAAAGCGCGCCATTTGCACGCTGGCGACATGCAGGAGGGTAGCTTCGGGGGAGGCACCGACATAGGTGCCCGTGCGCATGTTGAGGCCGCCGGAAGCGATCCCAACGATGCAGGGATGACCCGGGCGGAGAAGCTGGACGAAGGTCAGGGCGGCTAACATGTTGGCGGTGTGTTCGACCAGGGCGCCGGCAATGGTGACCGGTGCGGTTGCTCCCATCATATTGGTGGCTTCCAGCCAGAGCGGGATGCCACATTCGGTGCAGGCAATCATCTCTTGCACACGTTCGGCAGGATGAATGAGCGGCGAGGTGAGGCAGGTAACCAGGCTGAAGATTGGCGCCTGGCGCACCGCTTCGCTGCCGTTCTGGATGATGCTTGCCATCTGGACTTGATCGTAAACGCTTTGTCCACCTTCGCCTTGCGAGTAGTAATGTTTGCTGCTGTTTTCCAGGATGGTAGCAAACAAAACGCGGTCAAAACCGGGTTGAGGGATATCCTGCGGGATGACCATGGCGTGCATGATGTCAGCTAGGGGGAGGGCGTCAATCAGGCGCGTAAAATCGCGCAGATCTTGCAGGGTTGCGGGACGATGGTTGCCCTCTAAATCCAGGACGTTGAGCGCCGAAGAGCCGGCAATGGTGTAGACATCGTCTAGAGTGACGGTAATCATTTGCTGAGGGTTGCGGGCATGGAGTTGAAACTGGGAGGGCGCCGTGCTCAGCGCGCGTTCGAGAACGTCTTGGGGGATAAAAACCACACTCTGATCGAAATTTACTTTGCAGCCATTGGCAGCGAAAATTTCGAGGGCCGGTAGCCAGTCTACCCGCACGCCTACTTCTGCCAGCACGCGGAGCACAGTTTGATGGACCTGTTGGACCTGGTCTGGAGTGAGAAATTCGAGTCGGTAAGGAAGGTTTGGTTTCAAGGTGATCTGGCTGGATATGTTCTAGTGAGATAGAAAGTTACCGTATTGGAATTTATTCGAAGGGATTGAGGACTTTCTTGGTTCATTGCGACCTCATTGGATGAGGATTATAACACGAGAGTTTTCCTTTAGAAGCGTTTTCTCCTTGGGAGGATGCCGAAGTCCAGCAGGTGTCATGGCAAAAGACAAAATATAAGCAAACACCAGTTGCCCTGGCGCAGGTCGGTGCGGAGAGGACTTCAGGCTACGGAATAGGGAGTTTAGTTGCAAAAAAAATTTAACCAAACTTTGCTTGACAAGAGCCTGTTTTCATGCTATGATGATGTGTAAACGTTTACTGTCCGAAGTAAATGCCTGATGAGCCTACCCGTTTTCCATTTTTGTCACCCTAGAGAGGAGAAAACCATGAAGATAACGCGCTTTCTTTTCGTTATGCTGATCCTGGTCAGCATCCTTGCCGCTTGCGCTCAGCCCGCTACGCCGCCTCCCGCCGAGCCGCAGCAGCCGGCAGCTACCGAAGCGCCTGCTCAGCCCGCCCAAGCCGAACCAGTCAAGCTGGTCATCTGGTGGTGGGGCGAACAAGAAGCGCCCGGGGCGCAGCAATGGTTGGACGAAACCATCGCCGAGTATCAAAAACTGCATCCCAATGTAACCATTGAAGCCGTCTTGCAATCGACCGACTCGCTCATCCCGGCTTTTCAGTCCGCAGCGGCCGCTCAGCAGGGCCCGGATATCCAGTATTTCTGGGGGGGTGTATGGACGTTGGAATTCGCCTGGAATGGGGCTTTAGTGCCCTTAGATGATCTCATTCCTGCCGAAGAGCGTGCTCACTATATTAACAACTTCGAGCGCACCTATGACGGCAAATTGTGGGGGATGGGCTGGTATCTCTCCGGTAACCCAATGGTTTATAACCCGACCTTGTTTGAAAAGGCTGGCATTGATCTGAACGACCTGCCGGACACCTGGGACGAGCTCATTGCAGCCTGTGACAAATTAAATGCCATTGGGGTGACGCCCATTTCCGGTGGTCTAAAGGATGGCTGGTTTGGCGGCTGGCTCTTTTCAATTCTCGGTCGCCAGAACCTGGACAGCGAAAAAGATTTCATGAAAGCCTCCATTGGAGAAGCCAAATTCACCGATCCAGCTTACGCTGAATGGTGGGAGCGCCTACATCAGCTCAAAGAGGCCAAGTGTTGGAACGCCGACATTAACTCGGTTGACTACCAACAAGGTCAGGACCAATTCGTGCAAGGCAAGTCGGCGATGATCTTCGGCAATGACACCTTTTTGAAAGGATGGGCTGAGATCATCGGATGGAATAACATGGGTGTCATGCGCGTGCCCAAATACGGTTCAGGAAAACTGGCCGACACCTATGTAGTCACTGCTCAGGGATTGGGGATTACCTCCTGGTCTAAACATAAAAAAGAAGCCGCCGATTTCTTGATGTTCACCCACACCCCCGATCGCTTGAACGCCTGGTTTAAGTACACCGGTGTCTTGCCGGCTGATGATCGCTTCGATACCACTCAAATTGATCAGCCGATCCTGAAGAAGATCTTTGAGTGGGTTGTTCAATCCGCCGGTCCAAACCTGGAGAACTTCATCCCCAGCATGTTGGATGAACA
>DAOTZA010000175.1:0-9274 GCA_034434515.1 Anaerolineales bacterium
GGGCGGGTGGCCTGGAGTGGCTTTGGTTTGATGAGCGGTGAAACCAATCCCGACGATCCCTACGGGTTGGCGGTGGTTATCCGTCATGATTTCGGCTATCAGGGGCAAACCCTTTATACTGTTTATGGCCATCTCTCGGAGACAAATCTGGTGATCGGGCAGCCGATCAAGAGCGGTGAGGTGATTGGACTTTCGGGAGCAACTGGCAAAGTGACCGGGCCACATTTGCACTTCGAGGTGCGTATTGGTGATAATAGCTTCTCCCGCAGCCGTAACCCAGAGTTGTGGATTGTGCCACCCCAGGGTTGGGGGATTCTCGTCGGGCAATTGAAGACTCTCGAAGATGAGTGGTTAATGCGCCTCAAAGTTTTGATTCGTTCGTTAGATAGCGGAGAACGCTATTGGGTTGCTACCTATGGAGAGGGACCGGTCAACAGCGACCCCTATTATGGCGAAAATCTGGTCATCGGTGATTTGCCCGCCGGCTGGTATCGGATCTTGATCCCCGGCGAAACCAGCCAGCATCTAGATATCGAAATCTTACCGGGCAGGGTTAGTTTTTTCCGCTATCGGCGGGGAAGTGGATTCTCGACAGAGCTTCCTGTCCCACCATCACAATTTTTCAAGACGCCTGAAGTGCCGACCCCCCAGGTTGAACTGAGACCTTTTGAGACGCCTGCTCCTTGATTTTTGCTATCGAAAACCTTGACAGATAGAACGTTTGTGCTAAACTAACCTTATGCACAACATCCATGACTGTCAAGAAATTTTGGTATGCGCTTCTCGGTCGGTGATATACTCAAAATAACCAACACTCAGGTTTGAGAATGAGAAAGGAAATCTATGGTCAAGAAGATTAGCCCCTCTCCGTTATCGGATCAGACTGATGCCCGGCAAGCCGCTCTGGACAAGACCTTAGGGGATATTACCAAACGCTATGGTGAAGGAGCAATCATGCGTTTGGGAGAAGCCCACCATTTAGCGGTTGAGGTGATCCCAACTGGCTCTTTATCCCTGGATATCGCTTTAGGGGTTGGTGGGATCCCGCGTGGCCGGATTACCGAGATTTTTGGGCCTGAGTCATCGGGAAAAACGACCATCTGTCAACATATCGCTGCCGAGGCTCAGCGCATGGGGGGCGTGGCGGCGTTTATTGATATGGAGCACGCTTTAGATCCAAATTACGCTGCCCGCTGCGGAGTCAATATCGACACATTACTGATCTCTCAGCCGGATACCGGTGAGCAAGCCTTGGAAATTGCTGAAGCCCTGGTACGCTCTGGGGCCGTGGATGTGGTAATCATCGACTCGGTGGCTGCTCTGGTGCCGCGAGCGGAGATTGAAGGGGATATGGGGGATGCACCAATGGCAATGCAAGCGCGATTGATGTCGCAAGCCCTGCGTAAACTTTCCGGTGCAATCAAGCAGACCAACACGGCGGTGGTTTTCACCAATCAGTTGCGTCAAAAGATCGGTGTGGTATTCGGTAACCCGGAAACCACCTCCGGTGGCATGGCGTTAAAGTTCTACGCTTCGGTGCGGCTGGATGTGCGCCGCATTCAGTCGATCAAGTTAGGCAATGAAATTATTGGTAATCGCACCCGGGTTCGGGTGGTCAAAAATAAAGTCGCCCCGCCGTTTCGGACAGCCGAATTCGATATCATGTACAATGAAGGCATTTCGCGAGTGGGCGATTTGCTGGATTTGGCTACCGAACTGGAAATCATCACCAAGCGCGGCTCGTTCTATAACTATGGCGACATCCGCCTTGGACAGGGACGAGAAAACGCCAAAGAGTTTCTGCATCAAAACCCTGATCTGGCTGAAGAGATCGAATTAGCCATCCGCCAACAGGCTCTAAGTGGAGAAGTGCCCTTGCCCATTCGTTCTGATGAGGCAGATGATTTGGTAGATGACATCGTATAGGGCTGGATGTTTCGCCTAACATGGATTGCCATCATGGGCATTGTGCTCCTGCCGCTTGGGTTGGTCAGCGCTTGTAGCGGGTTTAGAACCAATGAATTCTTATCATCGGAAAAAGTTTATCTTCCTCCTTCACCAATCGCCTCGGCGGTCTCGTCCCCGATTTTGTTTGAAAACTCCTTCTTGCCCACCCCTACCATTGCTTGTACCAATTCCTTGCTCTTCCTTTCCGACCAAACGCTTCCGGATGGAACAGAGGTTGAGCCTGGTGCAATCCTCGACAAGATTTGGGAGGTGGAGAACAACGGCACCTGCAATTTTGACGACCGTTACCGCCTGAAATTGATTGGCGGTTCTGAGCTGGGCGCCAAGCCAGAGCAAGCCCTCTATCCAGCCCGCAGCGGAACTCGTTTTCAACTTTATATCCGTTTCATTGCACCGTCAGAATCTGGTTTAGTGCGCAGCGCCTGGCAAGCCTTTGATCCCCAGGGTAATCCATTTGGCGACCCAATTTATTTAGAAGTGGTCGTGAAATGAGGAAGGAAGATTAAAGTAAGATAGGCAAATTCGACAAATTTACCTCACCTTTCTTGTGTACTTTTTTCATTGACATTATCAATCTACTCTATAAAATGAGAGTAATCTTATAAAAAGCGTCGAAGAGAAAGAGTACCTGAGACTCGAATGGTGCAGAGAGCGGGTGGTTGGTGTAAACCCGTCCAAACCGAGCCAGGGAATGGGTCTCTGAGCTGCAGGGCGAAACCACTTGATGAAAGGGAAGTAGTCTGTGCCGGAAATGCCCCCGTTATCGAGGCAAAGGGTATAAACTTGGTAAGCAAGTCGTACCCAAATTGAGTGAGACTGGCAGGTTGAAACCCGTTGTCTGACAACGGGTTTTTTAGTATGCTGCGACAGCCGGTCTAATCAGGGTGGCACCGCGGGAAACGCCTCTCGTCCCTGGGACGATGAGGCGTTTTTTTATCTATAGTAGGTACAAAGATTGTTTTGGAGGTTTGCGATGAAAGAAACCATGCGATTGTTGCCGGTACTTTCCGATCAAGTTTTGGAACTCCCATATCGCAGGAAAGCTGTTGTGCGGGAGAAAGGGGCAGATTTAGAAACCCCTCTATCCGTTTATTTGAAATTGCGCGGTGAAGGGGCTTCCTTCCTGCTTGAGAGTGTTAGTGGAGGTGAGCAAGTAGCCCGATTTTCTTTCATTGGGGTGTGGCCGAAGCGTGCTTTTGTCTTTCGTGACCGAACCTGGCACGTGCATTCACCAGGCGGAGTGGAGCGCATCCCTTTGAAGGATGGCATGAATCCGTTCGATCAACTCCGTCAGGTCTTGCGCCACACTTCCGAATCGGGTGAACGTCATTTAGACCACCCCTTGCGGTTTTTTGGTGGCCTGGTGGGTTATCTGAGTTATGATTTTGTCCGTTATTTCGAACCTACGGTGGATATTGCCCCCCGACCCGACCTGCCTGAGGCGATCTTTCTCGAAGTTAATAGTTTTGTTGCATTCGACCATGCTTTTGGAAAATTGATGTTGGTTAGTGTTGCCGAAGGAGGAGAACAGGCTGTGGCGGAGGCTAGCAGGCACCTCGATGCCCTCGAAGATCGTCTGCGTCAGCCCTTTAAGGAAGATATTGCAGAGGTTGGGACGTTATCTGGTCGGCGACTGCAGCCTGTGTTGCCGGCAGCGAATTTTGAAGAGATGGTGCGTCGTGCTAAAGAATACATACGCAGCGGCGACTGTTTTCAAATCGTGCTGTCGCAGCGTTTTTTGGGTGCCACTAAGGCTTCTCCTCTGTCCATTTACCGCTCCCTGCGCCGCCTAAATCCTTCACCCTATATGTTTCACTTTGATTTCGGGGATTTGGCGGGTGAGATGCCCTTTCACCTTATCGGTGCTTCTCCGGAAATGCATGTCCGCCTTGAACGGGGCGTGGCTTCTTTGCGACCGATAGCCGGGACTCGACCGCGTGCAGACAACGCTGAGGAAGATGCCCGCTTGGAGAAAGAATTGTTGGCCGATCCCAAAGAACGTGCCGAACATATCATGTTGGTCGATTTAGCCCGCAACGATTTGGGCAGGGTTTGCCAGTTTGGCACGGTGCGTTTGTCGCAACAGATGGTTGTCGAGCGATATTCGCATGTAATGCACATCGTTTCACAGGTAGATGGAGAGTTGCGCCCGGGCTTCGATGCGTTTGATCTGCTCCAGGCTACCTTTCCCGCCGGTACAGTTAGCGGCGCTCCGAAGGTGCGAGCTATGCAAATCATCAATGAATTAGAAAAACAATCGCGCGGAGTCTATGCCGGCATTATTGGCTATTTTTCTTACAGTGGAGAATTGGACTCGTGTATCGCCATCCGCACCATTGTCATGCTCGGCAATCAAGTCGAGATTCAATCTGGAGCGGGGATTGTTGCCGACTCTGAACCGAGCCGCGAACATCAGGAATGTCTTAATAAAGCTTATGCGCTATTTAAAGCCGTAGAACTGGCTGAACAGTCGTTGCCTTCACCGATAAAGCCTGAAACCGCTCAGCGGGAAGGTAAACCTCCCAAGGTTATTCTGATTGATAACTATGACTCGTTCACCTATAACCTGGCGCAATATTTCGGAGAGTTAGGTGCTGAGGTTCTAATCTTTCGCAACGATGCCCTCTCGGTGGATGAGATCGCCGCGCTTCATCCAACGCACCTGGTTATCTCTCCCGGGCCTGGCGATCCTCCGCAGGCAGGTATCTCTAACGAGGTGATCATGCGTCTGGGGAAAACCATTCCAACCTTAGGAGTTTGTTTGGGTCATCAGTGTATTGGGTATGTCTTTGGAGGCAAAGTGCTTCAAGCACCGAGCTTAATGCATGGGAAGACTTCGCTCATTTATCACATTGGCGAAGGAGTTTTCGAAAACATACCATCCCCGTTTGAGGCAACGCGCTATCACTCCCTGATGGTGAGCGAACCGTTACCCGCCGACCTGGAAGTGACTGCGCGAACCGACGATGGCATTGTAATGGGGTTGCGCCATAAACAGTATCCCATCTTCGGGGTTCAATTTCATCCAGAATCGATCCTGACCAGTTATGGCAAGCAGATTCTGGAGAATTTCCTTGCCCAGAAACCGTCCTCAAGTGCTTCTTCTGTCGAAGGTTCAAAGCCGAAAGGAGAGATGAACATGCTCAAACCCTATCTGGCAAAGATTGTCCAACGCAAAGACCTCAGCTTGCAGGAAGCTGAAGAAGCGATGACGTTGATCATGACCGGCCAGGCAAGCGATGCTCAAATCGGTGCATTTTTAATTGGCTTACGGATGAAAGGCGAAACGATAGATGAGATTGTTGGCTGCGCAAGGGCGATGCGAGCGCAGGCAACGGCTTTGCCTGAATTTGGCGATGGAGTGACGTTATTCGATACAGCCGGCACAGGAGGCGATGGGAAACATTCTTTCAACATTTCCACTGCGGCTGCTTTTGTGATTGCCGGCGCAGGTTATAAAGTGGCAAAACATGGCAATCGGGCTATCTCTTCGACTTGTGGCAGCGCGGATATTCTGGCCGCCCTGGGTATCCAAATCGAGTTGACACCGGAACAGGTTGTCCAGTGCATCCAGGAGGTTGGCATTGGATTCATCTTTGCGCCGCGCTTTCATCCTGCTATGAAATATGCTCTAAAACCCCGGCGCGAAATCGGACAGCGCTCAATTTTCAATTTGCTAGGCCCATTGGTTAATCCGGCCCGGGTGACGCATCAACTCATCGGTGTTTATGATCCGTCCTTGACCGAACTGCTGGCTCAATCGGCGCTCGAATTAGGCAATCGCGCCACAATTGTAGTGCATGGCGCCGGTGGGTTGGATGAATTGACGACCAGTGGCAAAAATCTGGTCACCCGAGCTCGGGATGGAAAAATTGAAACTTTTGAAATCGATGCGCAGGCCTATGGTTTGCGACCAGCCAGCGATGAGGACTTACGCGGTGGAACGCCGCAACAAAATGCCCAACAACTCCGTGAATTATTGCAAGGGAAAATTCAATCCCCTTGTCGCGATGTGGTTTTGTTTAATGCTGCCATGGCGATTTCGATGGTTACCGACGATCTGCCACAAGCTCTCCAGCAAGCTACCCAATCCCTGGATAGCGGGGCAGCCTTGCAGAAGCTAGAGCAATTAATTTCCACCGCGCCGGCCAGGACGATGTAGTGTCAAAGGGATGGGGTATGGAAAGCTCGGGCAGCATTCTCGACACAATTTTTACCCATAAGCGGCAAGAAGTTGAGCAGCGCAAAAGTTTCATCGGTCTGGCAGAGGTGCGTCGCCTGGCAGAAGCGCAACCCGCCAGTCGCGATTTCCTAGCGGCTTTGCAGCGTTCTAAACCAGCTTTAATTGCCGAAGTGAAACGCGCTTCGCCTTCTAAAGGCGATTTTGGAAGCCCTTATTCCCCCCTGGAACTGGCTCAGCTATACATCACCTGTGGGGCATCAGCCATGAGTGTGCTTACCGATGAGAAATATTTTCGCGGCAGTCTGGAGGTCTTAAAGGAGATCGCTACCCTTCCTTCGCAGGTGCCCATTTTGCAAAAAGATTTTCTCTGTGATCCCTATCAAGTCTATGAAGCGCGCGCAAACGGAGCAGATGCCATTCTACTGATTGCTTCATATCTAGACCTGAGCTTATTGCAAGACTTGCACGACCTTGCCGGGGAATTGGGCATGCATGTCCTGGTTGAAACCCATACCGCGGCGGAGGTGGAGAAAGCGCTACGCATCCGCGGTTTGAAAATAATCGGTGTCAATAATCGCGATCTTAGAGATTTTTCTGTCCACCTGCAAACGTGCCTGCAATTACGTCCGCTGGTTCCGCCAGAGGTTCAATTTGTTGCTGAGAGCGGTATTCACACTGCTGAGCAAGTGCGTTTGTTGATGGCTAACGAGATAACCGCCATGTTGGTTGGGGAGGCTTTGGTCAAGGCGGAAAATCCGGCTGAGAAACTCACCGAGCTATTACTAAAACGATGAAAATCAAGATTTGTGGTATTAAAACCCTTGAAGAAGCACGGGTTGCAGCGGCGTGTGGAGCAGACCTGTTGGGTTTCAACTTTTATCCACCAAGTCCCCGCGCCATATCCCTGCAAGCGTGCTGTCGAATTGTCGAAGTGATGCGCGTAGAAGCCCCGCATGTGCTATTGATTGGGGTCTTTGTCAATATGCCACCTCCAGAAGTTTTCACAATCCTGAAGCAAAGCGAACTAGACCTTGCTCAACTAAGCGGGGATGAGACCCTCGAAGATCAGCAAGTTTTGGGCGAGCTTGCCTTCAAGGCGGTGCGCCTGACGAGTCAACCCACAGTTGCTGCCCTGGAAGCGCAAATCTACAAACGGAAAACGCCTCCAGCCCTTTTGCTGGATGCGTATGTGCCAGGTCAATTTGGGGGTACCGGGCAAACGGTAGACTGGCAGGTTGCCGCTTCGGTGGCAAAGCGGATGCCGATCTTGTTAGCGGGTGGTCTGACTCCGGAAAATGTGGCTGCGGCGATTCTGCAGGTCAAACCCTGGGGGGTAGATGTTGCTTCAGGGGTGGAGTCAGCTCCTGGCTGCAAAGATTTTACAAAAATTAGGGCGTTTATTTGCAATGCGCGGGCAGCTTATGAACTCGTGAAAAAGGAGATAGTATGATGGATCGGACGAAATTCGGTAAATTTGGCGGACAATACGTCCCGGAGGTGTTAATGCCGGCCCTAACCGAATTGGAAGAAGCCTACCGGCAGGCAATGGAGGACACCCAATTTCAAAGGGAATTCGCCTGGCTATTGCGGACCTATGTTGGGCGGCCGACGCCACTGACCTTTGCAGAGCGATTATCCCATCATTTAGGAGGGGCAAAAATTTATCTCAAACGGGAGGATTTAGCTCATAGCGGCGCTCATAAAATCAATAATGCTCTCGGACAAGCCTTGTTGGCAAAACGGATAGGAAAAAAAAGGGTGATCGCTGAAACGGGGGCAGGGCAACATGGGGTGGCAACGGCTACCGCAGCGGCGTTATTGGGTTTGGAATGTGTAATCTACATGGGCGAAGTGGATATCGAACGCCAGAAGCCCAACGTGTACCGTATGGAATTGTTAGGCGCCGAAGTGAAACCGGTCAGCAGTGGTTCCAGAACATTAAAAGACGCCATAAATGAAGCTATCCGCGATTGGGTGACGAATGTGCGGCACACCCATTACCTGCTCGGTTCTGCTTTAGGTCCCTACCCTTACCCGCAAATGGTGCGGGATTTTCAAGCGGTGATCGGTAATGAAGCGCGACAACAGATATTGGCGCTAGAAGGAAACCTTCCAGCAGCCGTCATTGCCTGTGTGGGAGGTGGTTCTAATGCGATTGGAATATTTTCTGCCTTTCTTGACGATCGCAACGTTCGCCTGATCGGTGTGGAAGCCGGGGGCAGTGGCATCGAAAGTGGTCATCACGCGGCCCGCTTTGCTGACCCCCATAAGGGAAGATTAGGGGTGTTACATGGCACACTGACGTATGTGCTTCAAAATGAGGATGGTCAAATAGCCGAGACGCATTCGATTTCCGCCGGCCTGGATTACCCCGCGGTTGGTCCACAACATGCCTATCTGCGCTCAATCTCCAGAGCCGAATACACGTTTGCCACCGATGCAGAAGCCTTGCAGGCCTTTCAGGTGCTCGCCAGGTTCGAAGGAATCCTGCCGGCTTTAGAATCTGCCCATGCCGTTGCAGAGGTGCTAAAACAAGCGCCACACTATAGCGCCGATCAGGCGATCCTGGTCAATATCTCCGGCCGGGGCGATAAAGATCTGGATACGGTGATACAGACACTGGCTCAAAAAGCAGGTATCCCAGAAAACGGAAGGAGTATTAATGAACACTCTTGAACAAATTCAACACGCTTTTGAGCTTGCTCGGGCTGAGGGGCGAGCAGCATTAATGCCCTACTTCACTATTGGATATCCCGATTTGCCAACTTCCTTTGAGATTGTTTGTGCAATAGCAGAGAGCGGCGCTGATCTGATTGAGCTGGGAATCCCCTTTTCAGACCCATTAGCAGACGGTCCAACCATCCAGTATTCTACTCAGATAGCTCTTAATCATGGCGTCACGCTCCAAACCTGCCTGCGTTTTGTTGAAAACCTGCGAGAAAAGGGGCTGACAACGCCAATATTTTTTATGGGATATTACAACCCGATTTTTAATTACGGTGAAGAGCAATTTGCAAAGGCAGCCAGTGAATGTGGTGTGCAAGGTTTAATTATCCCCGATTTGCCGCCCGAAGAAGCCGGTGAATTACGCCGCAATTGCCGCAATCATCAGGTAGCGATGGT
>DAOTZA010000176.1:0-7149 GCA_034434515.1 Anaerolineales bacterium
TCCGTAATTGGACTGTTGAATTCCGCTTGGGTAACTTCTGACCAGGATTTCCCTGCGTTTGAACTAACATATAAGCCGCTTTCTGTGCCAGCATACACTGTGCGGTCTTTGCCAAACCTAGGAGATATTGCCAAGCAGTTTGTGTGAAGATCAAAGAGACCAAAATTCCAGGCTATCCAGTTAATCCCAAAATCGGTTGAACAGTACACACCATCATCCAAAGTGGCAACAAATAACGAACCATCTTTATGAAAGGAGGGTGAAATTTCTATGGCAACTGGCAATGTTGGATGTACATCCAACACTCTAAACTCCCAACTTTGCCCAGCATCTTTTGATCTAAATATACCCCCTTCAGTCGCAGCAAAAACCATCTGATCCTGGTCAAAAAATGGAGAAATAGTAACGGATAGAGTAGGAATCAAGGATGAAGTATTTAGCGACTTATATGCATTTTCCCAGGTCTTTCCATAGTCAATTGAGCGATACAAACCAGATCGTCTTGCTGCAAAACAGACCCCGTCACTTATGAAGTTGGGGGAGATACGAAGACTGAATACAGCATCCTCGAACATTGTCATGAAGCTCTCGTTCATTGATCGTCAAGGTTTTAAGCTCAGAGCAGGTTGCTTAGGATGGATAACAATTTCGACCGACAATGCTTGGGAAGCTCCTAATACAGCATAGCGTAATGCTTCTCTCTGGGCTTCAACTAAATCCAATATGCCTGCAGAAAACAAATTAACCATTTTTCCATCTCTGGCATCAAAGCCTACATAATCAAGAGGGCTCATCGATGCAGAATAATGTTTTTCAAAACCTCGCAAGATTACAGAAGGGTCATAGCCAGAATTTTGAGCCAGAACGCGGGCGGGCACTTCCAAAGCGTTATAAAGTATGCGGAAGGCTGCTTTTTCGTCTTCGTTAGCAGGTTGATATAGATCTTTCAACTTCTCACGGCAAACAAGATAAGCGATTCCTGCTCCTGGCAATAATCCCTGAGTAAAAGCACTCCGAAAAATTTTGACACACCGCTTAGCTGCATTCAGACGCGTTTTTGCTTCGCTCTCTGTTTTCCCACCAACATACACAATAGCCGCCCCACCCCAATAATTGCTTATTCTTTGTAGTAGTATTTCTTTATCATCGGCTGAATCAGTGCGGCAGGCTTCTTTTTTGAGCTTGTGAAACTGGCTTTTTCGTTCTTGCAGCGCACCATTTCCACTGACAATTCCAAAACCATCTTTATTTGCCCAGGCATTCCGCGCAAAACCCAATTGGGGAAAACTGATTCGGCTTAGAAGATCGCCGGTGATCTTGAGAAGTGGTTTTCCTCCTGTTATGACGGCTACGTCCTCAATTGCTTGATGAGACTCACCGATTTTATAGTATGGGGGCTTGACTACCATAAAATCAAATTTTCCAGCCTTTTTATTGGCAAATAATAAACTGAGAGCTTTTTCTGAAATTGAATTGGCTATCAAAACAATTGATTTGATATCTGAAGAGAATAATAAGTTCAGAAGAGGAAATAAATCGCCTGGCTCGTTGATATCAAGATCGCTGATCAGGATGGCAGGATGATGAAGCTCAACGGTTGCGTCGCTCTGTTCATTAGGAATAGAATGTAATCCGCCCTGCCAATGGCTTCCCCGGATATACAGACGAGTAATACTGCGCTTTTGACTGGGGAGTACAAAAATATAACCATCTTCACCAATTGTATCGAGTATCTCGCTAAAAAGGCTTGCCAACTCACTATCCGGACAATGAGTTTGTACAAACCTTTGAATGTCCACCTGATCTTTGTGAAATGAAATTGACAGCTTATTGATCTCTTTGAGAAGAAGGTGTAATCCTTTTTCCAAAGATTGTCTCAGGCGAATTGCGTTGCCTCCCGATGCAATATAGCGCCAACCCTCTGAAAATATTTTTTGGTAAAGTAAAGCGGCTGTAGAAGTACCATCCCCTACCTCCTCGAGCAAAGCACATAAGGCCTGACGCATCATCATAACCCCAACATTTTCACCTGAATCCTCTATTTGATATATGCGTTGTGCAATCACACCCCCGCAATCTAAAAATTCAGGTGATTGATCGTGGTGGCTGTTGGGAGGGCTGATTATTATGTTTCTTGGCAAAGGCCCAAGCGTAGGACGAATTACTTCGGCGAGTTTATTGATTCCTGCTAGAATATCTTGAGACACTTTGGGTTGGAATTTTACTGATGGAGACATTCTCTTGCTTGATATTTCTTCCAATTGTCTCACTTTAACCCCGTGGTTGAAATCCCTTGTACAATATACCGCTGTAATAAGAAGTAGACAAGTAACACTGGGGTTGCCATGAGTGTCGAAGCTGCCATTCCAGGACCAATGTATGAAGGTAATGTTGCGACCCCCATTTGAGGGTTAAAGCGCGCTAGTCCAACAGCTAAGGTTTGTGTTTCTCGATTTGAAACGACCAGAGGCCAGGTCAGTGCATTCCAACTATCAACAAAACTTAGAATGATAACTACGATGATTGCGGGTTTTGCTAGAGGCAATGCAATTCTTAGAAAAGTGGTCATAGGTGTGCATCCATCAATCATGGCTGCATCTTCCAATTCCTTGGGAAGTGATAAGAAGAATTGACGAAACAAATATACTGCAAAAACACTAGGGATACTCGGGATAATGATCCCGCTGAGTGTGTTTACTAATTGAAGGTCTCTGACTACCAGGTACAATGGAATCAATGTGATTTCAGGTGGAATCATCAGTGTTATCAGCATAAGGGTAAAGATCATATCTCGGCCTCGAAATCTGAGCCGGGCAAAGGCATAACCAGCCAAAGATGCTAAAAACACACGAAGCACAATGATAAAAAAGGTGGTTATCGCCGTGTTCCTGAACCATAACAAGATCGGCCTTTCAAAAACCTTGATATAGTGATCGAAAGTGATAGTTGGTGGTATCCAAATAGGCACCTTGGAGATAATAATTGACTCTGGTTTAATCGAAGATATCACCATCCAATATATGGGAATGATAGCTAATAGCACATAAATCATCCCGCATACCCAAATCAGAATATCAGTCAATCGTAAGCTCTGTATTGCTTTTCTCATAGGCGCACAGTTTCTCCCGCAAAAATCATGTAGCTGTATCCGAGCGAATCAGAAGTTGTCGAATTATGGTTATTACCAGTAAAAAGGCCATCAAAATAAATCCCATCGCAGATCCATAAGAAAAATCCCCTTGCCGAAAAGCTGTTCTATAAATGTGATAAGCAACTGACATGCTGCTGCCAGCCGGTCCGCCATCCGTCATAACAAAAACCAATCCAAATAAGCGCATACATGAAATGATATTAATTGTGATCAGCATAATAATTACAGGACGGAGTAACGGGACAGTAATTTGCCAGAAACTCTGCCAACCGTTTGCCCCATCTACCTTGGCAGCCTCGATAACTTCAGTGGGGATATCCTGCATTGCAGCCAGTAAAATGATCATATCAAAGCCAACATCTGCCCATAAACTGACCAACGCTAAAGCAGGCATTACTGTCTGTGAAGTAGACAACCATGGAATTGGTGAAAGGCCAATGAACTTGAGAGTCGTATTGATCAAACCGTATTGCCAGTCGTACAACCATCCCCAGACCAGACCAATGACAGAGACAGAGAGAACATAAGGCGCAAAGATGATTACTCGCGAGAAAGAAAAACCTATCATCCGGCGGTTCACATAGTTGGCTAAGAAGAGACCTAACAATAGCCGCGCCGGTACAACTAAAACAGTATAGTAAATTGTGTTGATGAAATACTTGCGGAAATAATTATCTTCAGTGATTAACTTTATATAATTTTTAAGACCGACAAAAGAACTTTGCGGTTTCATCAAGGTGTAGTCTGTACTACTAAGCAATAAACCTGAGACGATTGGATAAAGTACAAACACCGAGAACAAAATTATGAAAGGTAACGTGAAAGAATATCCAATAAAATTGCGCTCCAATCTTCTTTTTATGATATGCAGAGCAGGAATCATTTTACTTCCTTACAATTATGAGCAACACCTTTGCCAAAAGGTAGTAAGAGGGATCAATTCTACGGTGGGTAAAATTGATCCCTGCTAAGACTTTTATAATCAAACGACGGTTATTGGAATGATCGGTTCTTGAGCCAAAATGTCAATTACCTCTTTTTCAAAATTCTTCAAGCCTTCTTCAATTGATATTTGTCCTTGCCAAATTAAGTCCATGTTGCGGATGATTACCTCTCCGCTATAAGGCAGGAAAAGGGGGCCTTGAGGATGCATTGGCCAGGGGTAAACATAAGCCTGATCATAGGCTTCCATGACTGGCCAGGTGTACTTGTTTGCAACACGGTTTTTGTAGTCTGGATGCTCCACTGCAGCTTTTGTCACCGCAATATCACCAAATGGCGCTGAATACTCACCATTGTGATCGATAAACCATTTGGTTAGTTTGGCTGCTTCCTTCATGCGATTCTCTTCACCCTTGAAAATTTGAATCGATTCGTTTGCACAAGTCGAGTAGATGCGATCTGCTCTAGGAACACGCCAGACATCAAAATTCAAGCCTTCTTGTTGAATGGAATTTGCAATAACCCAATTCCCTGAGAAGAACATTGAAGCAGCACCGCTAACCCATTGCTTATAGCGGTCCTGCATATTGATATCCGAGATTTTCCAACGGTGGAAAGTATCGAGCACCCATTGGGCAGCCTTGATTCCCGCTTCATTGTTAAAGTTTGGACCTTTGCCATCAGGAGTGATCACGTTGCCCCCGTAACCTTCTACCAAAGTTGCCCAAATTACCGCCGGATGAATCCCTGATCCCAGGTTCAGGAAACCTGGCCGAACAATATTGCCATTGCTATCCGTCTTTGTCATCTTCTGCGCCCATTCGACCACAGCGTCCCAAGTATCGGGTGGGGATTTTGCAAGATCCAATCCGGCTTCGTTAGCATGATCAAGGTTTATGTACATCAGGAAGGCAGTAATATTGTAGTGAAGGAAATAATCTTTACCATCAATCTGCCAGCGGGTATTGGGCAACATTTGTCCCCAATCAAAACCTACACTCTCCAGGAGAGAGTTTAGCTCAACCTGCCAACCACTCTTAATAAATGGCCCCATCCATTCGCCGGTGGAGTCGATCATCAAGTCAGGAAAACCGCTCCCTGCTGAAAATGCAGCAGTAAGAGGCTCAATAACCGAGGGTTGAACGGTTGTTACCCAGGTTACGGGCTCACCCTTTTCGGCTAGTTCTTTATTGTAACGTTGTACATAGCTCTCAATGGCGCTTGCCTGTGGATCACCGCGGTGAATCCAGCATTCTAATTGTAAGGGCTGTGTTGATGGGGGAATAGAAGTGGCAACTATCTCTGTGCTGCTTTCGGGGGTCGAAGCCTCTTGCGGTGGATTGATACCACAAGCTGCCAGTGCTGTACTCATAGCACCAGTGGCAACAATTCTCAAGAACTCACGACGATTTATGTTTTTGTTGTTCATCTCCTCACGCTCCAATTAGAACCAAAACGAATAAGTTATTTAGCTTTCTCACATGCACTTTGGATTATCTTGTCTATACGATGACCATGCTTTCTCTCGTTCGTTCACCTCCTCTCTATAACTTTCTGACAGATTCTCGAATCTTTAGTTCCGTGGGTAGAACAATCGTTTCGAAACAAGAATCATCTCCCTTAATTCGCCTCATGATAATATCTGCTGAAATTCTTCCCAAATCATAAGTCGGCTGAGCAATCACCGTCAACGGCGGCTGGATCAGAGAGCCCCAAACAAAATCGTCAAAAGCAATCAGGCTGATATCTTCTGGGATAACAAGATGAGCTTCTCTAACCGCTTGTAAAAATCCAACCGTAATGAGATTGTTACCAGTGAATACCGCAGTGGGACGATTTGCTGAAGAAAGTACCAACCTCCCCATTTCCAAGCCGGTTTCGATACTTGGTTTTCCAAATTTTACCCATTCAGGATTCTCTGGTATTCCATGAAAGGAGAGTGCAGCAGCATATCCTTCGTATCGTTCTCGCCCAGTTGTCAATTCGGGATGTCCGAAAATTGCCCCTATCCGACAATGCCCAAGCTTAATCAAATAGGACGTAGCTTCAAATGCGCCACCTTTGTTATCCACAACAACAGTATCAATGGAGCAATCAAGCACCCTCCGGTCAACTGAAACAACAGGAATTTTAGCCTCTATCAGTTTTCGGCAGTAAGAGCCCACTTCGCGGGTAGGGGTTAATATTACTCCAGCGACTTGCTCGGAAATCATCAAGTCAATATAGAGAGATTCTTTTACTGTGTTCTCGTCTGTATTGCAAAGAAAGATAGCAAATCCATTTTGGTAAGCTAAATCTTCTACTGCGCGCACCAACATTGTAAAAAAAGGATTCTGCACATCTGAAACAATCAATCCAATAATTTGAGAAGACCTGACTCGTAAACTTCTGGCAACCCGGCTTGGCTGGTAACCAAGAGCATCTACAACCTCCAGCACTTTTTTCTTCGTGCTCAAACGAACCTGCCCTTTATTCGATAGCACGCGCGAAACTGTGGCTGGAGATACATTGGCTGCTCGGGCTACATCTTTTATTCGGGTTATTTTTCCCATCGGTATTGTTATAAGAATGAAATCGATTACTGCAATCGATTTCATTATAAGATTAAGTAAACCGATAGTCAAGTTAAGATTTCTTAACTTGACAAAATAGATCTTAATTATCAATTGTTAGTCATTCTTTCTTCAGGCAAGAAATGACTTGGGATGCGCTTTGGAACATAAAAAACCAGTACCCTAAACCACTTTAAGCAAGCTCAAGGATTTCTAAGACCCTGTTCCTGAAAACTGTCAGTGGCTTGTTTTACACCCCCCAAGTTGCTCCCTTTATTTACCTATTCCAATTTCGTGTATACTAAATATCAATAGCTCAACCCAACTTGGGAGTCCTATAAGGGATTTTGCTCAGATCTAGAGTGCGTACTCGTAAGGTGAGCCAATGAACCAGATCCTATCGACAAAAAACTTTCCTCATCAGCGCCAGTTGCAACTGGTGCAGGGTGACCTTACCAGCGAAGCTGTGGATGCAATCGTCAATGCTGCCAACCGTTATCTGCA
>DAOTZA010000177.1:0-8760 GCA_034434515.1 Anaerolineales bacterium
AGTAGAAGGCCTGCGCCAGCAAAAGGATGCCGCCATGCGTGTTCGCGAAAGCGGCCAGGTCTTCCAGCGCGCGGTCCGTCCACTCGCGCTTCAACTCGATGGTTTCTCCTTCCTGCAGGTTCGATGTCTGCATGAAGTCACCTCCACAATCCCAGCTTTTGCAAGATTTGCGATAGTTCCCGGTCGGCCTCGGCGCGCTCCTCTTCTGCTTCCAGCAGGCGCACCACCGCCTCCTCCAGGTCCAGCACCTCTTCCCTGCCGTTGACGCTCACATAGCGGCTGGGGGAAAGGTTGTAGTCGTTGCTGGCGGCTTCGTCGGTGGTGATGATGGCGTGTAGGGGCGAATGACCATTCGCCCCTGCCAACCATTGGTGATAAATGTCGGCGATGCGGGCGATGTGCTCCTCGGTCAGGTAGTTCTTGGGGCGGCCCTTGGCGAATTGCTGGCTGGCGTTGATGAGCAGAATCTCCCCACGGCGCGGCTTGCGGCGGTTGACCACCAGGATGATGCCCGGCGCGGTGGTGTTGTAGAACAGGTTTTCGGGCAGCAGGATCACCGCTTCGATCAGGTCGCGCTCGACGAAGGCTTTGCGGATGTCGCGCTCGCGATTGGAGCCTTGGTTGCCGCTGCCGCGGCTGACGGCGCCGGTATCCAGCACCACGGCCATCTTGCCGCGCTCATTGAGCGAAGCCAGCATGTGCTGCAACCAGCCCCAATCGGCGCTGGAAGCGGGCGGCGTGCCCAGGGCAAAACGCTCATGGGCGTCGTTTTCATAGGTTTCGACCGGGAATTTTTGATTCCACATCGGGTTGGCGGTCACCCGGTCGAACGTTTGCAGGCGCCCGGCGAGGTCCACAAAGGCCGGATGGCGCATGGTGTCACCAATGCGGATGTCGGCCTGCAGGTCGTGGATGACTGCGTTCATCCGCGCCATGGCAAAGGTAGAGGGGTTAATCTCCTGCCCATACAGGCGCAGGGGAGCAATGCCCGGCGGCAGGGTTGCTCTTCTTTGCACCACAGAGTTTTTCTCCGTGCTCTCTGTGTTTTCCGTGGTGAATTTCTCCAGCAGCCGCAGATGGCATTTGATGAGCAGCCCACCAGAGCCGCAGGTCGGGTCATAGACGGTCATGCCCGGTTCTGGGTCGAGCAGGTGCGCCATGAGGATGGCCACCTCGCGCGGGGTATAGAACTCGCCAGCGCTTTGTCCCTGCCCCTCGGCGAACTTGCGCAGCAGGTACTCATAGGCGCGGCCAAGGATGTCGGGCTCCACGTCGTAAAGGCCCAGGCGGTGCCTGGAAAGCACGTTGATGAGGTTGACAAGATGCTCATCCGAGAGGATGCGCTGACCGGCGGCGGTGGCGTTAAAGTCCACCATGTTGATCACGCCCTGCAGCGACGGGTTTTCGCGCGCCACATCGCGCACCGCATCGGTCAGGAATTGCCCCAGCCCCTTCACCCCGTGCCATTGAATCGCCTGCCAGCGAGCTTTTTCGGGGATGTAAAAACGTACCAGATGAATTTGGCCGCTCTGCCGCTCCTGTTCCAGCAGACCTATTGCCAATTCGCGGCGGCCGTATTCAGCGCTTAGCCGTTTGATTTCATCATCGAACACATCCGAAAGGCGCTTTAAGAACACCAGCGGCAGGATGTAATCCTTGAATTTTGGCGCATCTACTGGCCCACGAATAGCGCAAGCGGCCTCCCACAGCCAGGTTTCGAGTGATTGAATATCCAGCATTTTAACCCGCTCGAAGGATCTGCTTATGACCTAATAGTATCCTTTATCCTCCAGTACCCTATACATCCAGGCGATAGCCTACGCCGCGCAGGGTTTTTAGATATTGGGGATGTTTGGGATCGACCTCAATGGCTTTGCGGAGCCAGTTAATATGAACATCCAGCGTGCGGGTATCCTCAGTATATTCCGTATCCCAAACCTCACGGAATAAGACCGAACGTTCCACAACTCTGCCGGCGTTGAGTAAGAGAATCTGCAAGATTTTGGTCAGCCGCGGGGTCAAGCGGGTTTCCCGCCCGTGGCAACGCACCCGCCTCAATTCCAAATCCAGGCGGATCGGGCCACGATGGATGACTTTTTGACCTTCAGAAGGCAGGAGAGGCTTGATGCGGTTGAGGAGTTTGCGAATCGTGAAGGGGAGAGTCAGCACAACCGTCACACAGGCTTCATCAGGCTTAATTTTTCCATCGGAGATTAAGACGATCGGCACGCCGTTGGATTTGTCGCGCAAGGAGCGACAGATGCGCTTCCCACTCGACCGCAGTGAGACAGCATCGACAATGATAATATCGGGGTCAAGGGTGTCCAGCATTTGTAAGGCTGAGTTACCGCTATCAGCCACACAGATTTCATAGCCGCGGCTTTGCAGTTGACCAACAAAATCTTGGGTTGGTGCGCGTTTTCCTTCGATCCAGAGAATTGTTCCCTGCATTTGCCTCTCCCGTATTAAACAAAAAAGCCCCTTCGCAGTGCTGTTTGTGGTCGCGGTGTGTCTGGATTATACCCACAATCTTAAAAAAACACAACCGGTAGGTCTTAAGGTTTAATTAAGTGCGCCAATCGTGGGGCAGAAATACTCTCTTCACAGCCGTTTGCGTGAGCAAGAATGGTGTAGGGGGATTCCTTTCTTGACTCTCTTTGCTCATTGGCGCGATAATACAAAAAACCCCTCAGGAGGTCAGGATGAACTCTCGCAAACGACTTCTCCTTGTGATTCTGGTGGCGATCTTTTTTCTTTCGTCCATTTCGCCTCTGCTCAGCCCGGTGCGCCTTACCGTGCGCAATAACACATACACCACCGTCTATCTCAAACTGGAAGGCAAAAAAGCCTATTATTATCTGAGCGTCTACCCAGGCGATGTGGAAACCTATTCCATCAAACCCACCCTGTATAAGGCGACCTTTTGGGGTTGCGGCACAAAGAAGGTCATCCGCAAATTGAACATCCGTCAACAAATCCGCCTGATCTTCCCGCCGTGTAATGCGGGGAAGAAATCCACCGAAAAGAAAATCCTGCGTATATTATTTTCCAAATAACTACCAACCCCGGCCTCACTTTTTGGAGGCGAAATGGATTCGGGCCGCTAACAGCGACGCATCGCGCTTTCATTCTGCGTCCTCGGATCGATCTTTCTCATCCTTATAGAACTATCTGCCAAGCAATTCCTTGAAATCGCGCACCAATGGACTATCTGAAAGCGCCTCTTCAAACTGCTTGAGCCATTTCTCAATATAGAAGGAATCTAACTTTTTACCTTGTCTACGAATGACAGATTCGACATCACTCCGATCTCGCAGTCGAGTTGAAAGCATCTTATAGATAATCAAGTCTTCCGCGGTACAAACCCGAACAGCCTTCCCGGGCAACAGATCAACCTCGCAAGCGCGCTCAAGAGCCGTTTGATCAAAAATTGTATCTGCAAGCATAACATCGATTCGGATACCGTTTGGGTCTTGAAAAAATGCCAGTCCAAAGCGCCGAAAGGAGTCGTCAGGGTCGTCCTGAAGAGCCGTGTAACCCCGTAAAAGATTTAAAAGAACCATCCGATTCTCTTTGCTTATCAACACCTTAAAATCAACATCACGCGTTAGTCGCGGTTCACCCCACACAGCCACAGCAATGCCGCCGATTGCCATAACGGGAGTACTTTCCTGCCTCAAGAGGTTCTGAAAGGCAATTATTGAGTCAACCAGATTTTGCATTCAATTTGCGCTGTTGGAGATTGTCCAATGCACGTAGACGGGATTGCAAAGTGATCATTGCCTGAATTCGCTCCGCTCGATAAACTGGTTCGCTCTCGTCTAAAAGTGGAGCAAATTCAGCTAGGAGGGAAAAGAACTGGGATAAGCCATCCTGAGGCGTTAGGGAACGCAAGGAAAGCGTTTCGACTTTGCGAACCTCATCCGACGATATAGAAAAACTATCTTCCTTCATCAATGCCCATTATAGCATTGAAATGCTGAGCGCAGATGCCCATTGCATCCACCTTCCGTGCCACTTTTTTCTTGAATTGTTGTATACTACCAGCAGGTCTGTTGAATTCCTTTCCACGCTTTCTCTGAAAAAAGACCCGTCCTCTCGAAACGATATTGTGTTTCCCAAAGGAGGAAGAATGGGTACGCTCATTCTGATGTTCAAGCAAAGTCGTCCGTTGCTTGTCTTGATCGCCATTTTCATTGGAGCTGCCCTTGCCTGCGACCTGTCATTCCTGCCGGGCTCCACGAATTCCCAACAAGCGACGGTAGAAGCCCTTGCCATGCAGGCAACGCTGGCTGCTGCCGGGCAAACAAACCCCGTAGAAGCAACGCTGCAAGCGCTCGCCGAACAAGGCACTCAGATCGCTGCTCAAGCGACTCAATCTGCCATCGACCTGCAAGCAACAGCGATGGCTATTCAGCAATCTATCCCTGAAATTCCTACCCTCGAACCACCCCCATCCACCGAATCTCCCTCTCCTGGCGAGTTAGAGCCTTCGCCGACCGCCTCCGAGCCTGCCCAGGCCGATTTTGACGCCCAAATTAAAGCGGCGAGGATTTTGCTTTATGAGGATACATCGGGGCACCGCCTTGGGATGGAGCGGTATGTCAAAAACGCTCTTGATCAGGAAGATTATACATATACCGATGTAGGCAGCGCCCAGGGATGGCTCAAAGATCAATTGCTCGGTTCTTCGGATTGGGATTTGATCATTGTCTCTTCCGAAGCATACGGCAAAATCCAAGGCGAATATTTTGCCTATTTGGAACAACACCTTGAGCGCGGTGCAGCCGTTATCCTTGAGATGTGGGAAGTGGATAGCATCCATCAGGGCAAAATGTCTTCCATACTCAAGAAATGCGGCGTTGAGTTCTACAAGGATTGGTATAACCCAGGCCTACGCAAACTATCCTTCCTTGTACCTGATCACCCGCTATTCAGCAAACCCAATCAAGTGCGCAGCTTAGGCACAGCCAATTACTGGAAAGGGGACATTGGTGACTTAATGAAGATCTCCCAAACCATCGGCGGAGAGCCACCCAAGGCGACTATGCTGCTTGGAATCAGCGGCACCGATCAAACCAATCGCGGGGTATTGACCGAATGCTACGAAGGGCGCTTCTTGCTGCAAACCTTTGCCACCCATGACTATCTTCGCGAGGATATTATTCGCCTCTGGCAGAACTATGTCTATTACACATTGACCTATCACTTTTTGTTCGTGGGTCAATGAATTGGGTTGAGTTGAATCTCTGAAGAAAGAATCGCAACACAAAGCTGGTTCAGGAAATCTACAAAAAGCAAGGGAAGGCGTTGCTCCAACCCTTGCTTCTGCTTTTTATCTCATCCCTCAAAGGCGAAGCTGTCGGGTTCGTTCAGGCTTCGATCAACTTCAGGCAGAACACCAAGATGGCGCTTTTTGCCGTAAGGTCTGCTGTTCCTGCTCGTTCATTTTGCGCACCGTGGTATCGTTCAAGTGGGTATCGCGGTTTTCGACAATGATCCAGGAGACATCACGACTGCCCAAACACCCATGCCAGACGCCAGCCGGCACATTATAGATCACACCTAGCTGAAGGTCTTGTACCTCGAGTTGCCCGTTTTTAGTGAGATAGTACAAAGCTCCCCGTCCTCGCCACAGGACGAAAACCTCATCGGTATGCTGATGGACTTCGATCTCATCGGCATTTGCTAAATCGTAAAGCGGTTGCCAGTTGAGAATGGCTGCCATCCATTGCGGGGTAAAAACGAGGGGTTTATAGCCTTCTCCGTTCCATTCATAAATTTCGAGCATCGCTTCTTACCTTTCTATTCCAGAAGATCTGTAAATTGACTTTGACCGATTAAGACCCGGCGGCGATTCTTTGAGAGCTTTTAGCGTTTCACCAATTTGGACAAGCTTTCTTGAAAAGGGGGATAGGCGATCCCAACCTCGGTGATAATCGCTGTGATGTATTGAGCCGGCGTGACGTCAAAGGCGTAATTCAAAACCGCTGAGCCTTCAGGCATTACCTGTTCATTGCCGACAAGGGCAATTTCGTTCCGATCGCGAATTTCAATGGGGATGTGTTCACCCGATGGAATGCTCAGGTCAATCGTGCTGGTGGGAGCGGCAACATAGAAAGGCACTCCATGTTCTTTGGCAACGATCGCCAGATTATAGGTGCCGATTTTATTGGCTGTATCTCCATTGGCAGCAATCCGATCGGCACCGACCACACACAGGTCAATCCCCACTTTTTTCATCAGGAAACCAGAAGCGCCGTCAATAATCACCGTATGCGGGATGCCTAGCTGGCTCAATTCCCAGGCTGAAAGGCGAGCGCCCTGCAGGCGGGGACGGGTTTCGTCCAAATAGACATGCACCTGCTTGCCACTTTCATGGGCGGAGCGAATGATGCCCAATGCCGTTCCGTAATCGACCGTCGCTAAACTGCCGGTGTTGCAATGATGAAGGATTTTTGCCGGATTGGGAATCAGTGGTAGGGCATTGTTGCCAATCTGTTTATTTGCTCGAATGTCTTCCTCGGCAATGAGATGAGCTTCATTCAGGATTGCCTGGCGAATGCTCTGCGCATCTGCGCTTTCGAGAGAGGAGACTTTGTTCAACACCCTGTCGATTGCCCAGAACAAATTTACGGCGGTCGGCCGAGATGCTCGCAGCACATCTGCGGCTGTTTGCAGTTCTTCCCTTAATTGTTGCCCACTGGTTGCTTTGGAGGCATTGGCTGCCAGAGCCAGGCCATAGGCGGCTGCCGCGCCAATTGCCGGTGCACCGCGCACAATCATCGACTTGATGGCTTCGGCAACTTCTCGATAATCCTTGAATTCAAGATAGACGGTTTCTTTCGGAAGCGCCCTTTGGTCAAGCAACCAAAGCGCAGACTCCTTCCATTCGATACTCCGAAATGCAGTCATGTCAACTCTCCAGCTAAAAACGTTCCAGCATCGGAGGCTTGATCAAAGGGGATGTCCGCCGTGTTTGGTGCATTTCAATCTCTCAACGACAGGCAAATTGTACTCCCTTTTCTTGACAGGTGCTAGCCTCTCGGTTATAGTGCAAACCATGAGACCGTGTGTGCTGCGCCTCAGGTTCATCCTTATTGGATTGCTGCTATTGAGTATTTCCCTGGCTTGCAACCTGCCCGGATTTCTTCTCCCTTTTCAGTCCGATCCTGATGAATCCCCGCCGCCAACCATTCCTGCCACTTCCGATCTATTCCTCATCCCCACCCTCGCGCCGACAGCCACCCCCTACCCCACGGTTATGCCGGCGACCAGCATTGCCAGCGGTGAGCGCGCCCTGAGCAACGGGGATTGGGAAAGAGCTTTGCAGGAGTTTCGCCGGGCGGCTTCGGCGACCGAAGACCCCGACCTGCAAGCGGCTGCTTTGCTTGGGGAAGGCAAAGCCCGCTACGAGGTGGGTGACTACCGCGGGGCAATCAATCTGCTTGAGCAGCTTTTGCGCGAGTATCCCCAATCTGCCCATGTCCCCTACGCTCACTTCGTACTTGGGGAAAGTTACAATGCCCTGCAACGTTACAGTGAAGCAGCCGATGCTTTTTTGAATTATCTCGCTTATCGCTCAGGCGTGGTAGATGCCTATGTGTTAAATCTGCGCGGCGATGCCCTTTTGGCGGCTGGTCGGTATAGCGAAGCTGCCAATGACTACCGCGCAGCCCTGCAATCCCCATCCTTTCTTGACCCCCTAAACATCCAGATCAAACTGGCGCGCACGCACGCCCTGGCTGGCGATTACCAAACGGCCATTGCCTTATATGACGAGGTGTACAACCGCACCAGCAGCGACGCCACCAAAGCCCAAATGGCCTACCTGAAAGGGCAAGCCTTTACCGCCCTGGGACAACTGCAAGAGGCTTACGCTGCCTACTTGGATGCGGTGAATAACTATCCGACGGCAACCTTTTCTTATCAAGCCTTGGTGATCCTGGTCGAGGCCGGCGTACCGGTTGACGATCTCAACCGCGGCATCGTCGATTATTTTGCCGGGCAATATGGGGTGGCTCTGGCGGCTTTTGACCGCTACTTCCAGAAAGGTGGGGCGAACCGCGCCACTGCCTTATATTACTATGGCTTAACCTTGCGGGCAAGCGGGGCGTTTGACAAAGCGATCAAAGCCTGGGACACCCTGATCGCCGAGTTTCCCGAAGACCGCTTTTGGGATGACGCCTGGGATCAAAAAGCCTATACATTGTGGAACTTTCTGAGAGAGTACAACGCCGCCATTGAGGTGTTGCTGAACTTTGTCCAGGCTGCCCCCAACCATCCGCGAGCCGCTGAATTCCTTTTCGATGCCGGGCTGGTTGCCGAGATGGATGGGCAACTGCAACGCGCTGCAGAAATTTGGGAGAAGCTCGAGCCGCAATACCCCGCCAGCGAATATACCTTTCGGGGTGTTTTCCTAGCCGGCATCAGCCGTTACCGCAGTGGCGATTTCAAAGGGGCGCTGGTCTTGTTCAGCCGTGCCCTGAGCCTTGCCCCCACCCTGCGCGATCGGGCCGCGGCTTACTTGTGGCAGGGAAAATGCCAGAAAGCCTTAGGGGATGAGGCCGCCGCTCAGGTAACCTGGGGACAAGCGGTGAACTTAGACCCCACCGGGTATTACAGCGAGCGCGCCCGGGAGTTGATCCTGGGACAAGCGCCTTTTACCCCGCCGCAGATGATCGACCTTGCCGTTGACCTCGAAGGAGAACGCCAGCAGGCTGAGCAATGGTTGCGTTCCACCTTTCAAATCAGCGCCGA
>DAOTZA010000178.1:0-14489 GCA_034434515.1 Anaerolineales bacterium
TATAACCGTCGTTTGCGGTTCTGAATCTCTTCGTCAATGTTGGGCGGCGGAGGTAAAGAGGGGTGGAAATAATGACGTCTGTCCATCGAAGCGTATGAATGAGTTGTTCTGATTATAAACGACGTGGCATTAAAATACCCTAAAGTAGGCATTGAAAAGCCCAAAAATTTTTCAAGCAGAAAGGATCAGGTCATGCATCTAAAAGCCCAACTTTTGAATGAAGCAGAACAAGACCTCGTTCACCAGCAGAGCCTGCGCATCCTAGCCGAAGTGGGCGTGCGCTTTCACGGGGCAAAAGCCCTGCCGCTTTTGAAGGCCAACGGCGCCAGGGTGGACGAGCAAAACGGTCTCGCTTACCTGCCGGCCGAGATGGTGGAACACGCCCTGAAGACTGCGCCGAAAACTTTCATGCTGGGGGCGCGCAATGCGGTCTATAACTTTCCCTTGCCTGCTCCGTTTACACGCTATGCAATGGATGGCACCGGCTCGTTCATGGTGGATTTCTATACCGGCGAGCGCCGCTATGGGATGGCTCAGGATATTGCGGCGGCAATGCGTGTCTTTCAGGCTGCTGATCTGGGCGTGCTTGCCTGGCCACCGGTCTGCGCTTCGGATGCTCCGGCCCACTCTCGACCGCTGCATGAATTTTTTACCATGATCCAATACACCTCGAAACATGCCCAACACGAATTGCATACCGTTCAGCAGGTGCCCTATCTGGTGGAGGGGTTGGAAGTCGTGGCGGGTAGCGCGGCAAACTTGCGGGAGAAAAACTGGTTCTCCCTGATCTACTGTCCGGTCGCGCCCCTGATGCACGATGGGGCAATGCTGGATGCCTATCTGGAGTTGGGGGATGCCCGCTTGCCGATCATGATTATGCCGATGCCGGTCAATGGCACCACCGGGCCAGCCAGCTTGTTTTCCAACCTTGCCCTGGCAAATGCTGAAACCCTCTCGGCAATCGTTGTTTTTCAGTTAGCCCATCCCGGCCGGCCGCTGATCTACAGCAGCGCAACAGGCACCATTGACTTCCGCAGCGGCGCCTATCTGGCCGGAACCGCTGAGATGGGCTTACAATCGGCTGCTCTGGTGCAAATGGGCCGCTTTTACGGCTTGCCAGCCACCTCGGCCGGGATCGTCTCGGATGCCAAAGAGATCGGCGCCGAAGCGGTGATCGAAAAAATCCTCACCACCTTGCCTAGTTTGCTGGTTGGTTCGGATATCATTGTCGGATACGGGGAGGTGGAAAGCGATCAGACCCTTTATCTGGAACAGATTCTGGTCGATAACGAGATCGCCCATCTTTTGGAACGGCTGGTACAGGGTGTGGATACCTCCCCAGAAAGGGATTACTTCGCCGAGATCGCCAAAATCGGCCCAGGCGGACATTTCTTGAAGACCAAGGGCACTCACGCTGCCAGCCGCAGCCCGGAGTTTTACAAACCCAACTATCTCTACCGTGCCTCCTATGAAAGCTGGTTGGAGCTGGGCAAACCTACCCTGTATAGCGAGGCGCGCAAGAAGGTGGAAGAGATTTTGGCTGCACCGTTGGTCGATCCTTTGCCCGATGAGATATCGGGAAAACTGCAAGACATCTTGCGCCGCGCCGATCGAGAAATCCAATGACCGCCGAGCGATTGCCAATCCGCTACCGATCCCCCTTTGAAGGATGCTGACCATGCCCGAAATGATGCGTTTAGGGATTATTGGCTTGCCTCAATGTGGAAAGACCACCCTTTTTAACGCCCTCACTGGCGAAAATCGCCCGGTTCACCTTGGCGGCGGGAGACTGGACACGCAACTGGCGGTGGTGGACGTGCCGGACGAGCGTCTTGACCGCCTGGCGAAGTGTTTTCAGCCCCAGAAAGTAACCCCAGCCAGGGTCGCCTTTGCCGACCTCGGTGGGTTGGAGAGCGGTGCAGCGCACAAAGGATTGCCGGGCGCGTTGCTCAATCAGCTCAGTTCGATGGATGGTTTTGTTCACGTGTTGCGTTGCTTTGAAGACGAGCGCGTGCCACACACGCTGGGGTCGGTCGATCCCGGCCGCGATTGGAAGCAACTGGAAGCCGAGTTCATGCTCTATGATTTACTGATCATAGAGCGTCGCCTGGAACGACTGAACGAAGAACTGCACAAGGGGGGCAGCCGGGCGCGCAGTGAAATCGAGCGCGAACAGAGCTTGCTGGCGGAAATGCGCAAATCCCTGGAAGCCGAGCAACCCTTGCGCCGTTTGAGCTTGAACGCTGAGCAGCGGCGGCTGATCAGCAGCTTTGCTTTTCTCTCTTTGAAACCGATGTTGCTGGTGCTCAATTTAGGAGAAGGACAACCTGCCCCACCCTGGCAAGCCGAAAATCCTGCCGAAGCGGTGATTGCCCTGCAGGGCAAACTGGAGATGGAACTCAGGCAGATGCCCCCTGCAGAAGCGCAAATCTTTCAGGAGATGTATGGCATCGCCGAGTTAAGCCTGCCGCGCCTCATCCGTCAAGCCTATGCTCTGTTGGGCTTGCAGACCTTTTTCACCGTCGGGGAGGATGAAGTGCGCGCCTGGCAGGTGTGGCGAGGAGCAACTGCCCAGGAAGCAGCCGGCGTGATCCACACCGACTTGATGCGCGGATTCATCCGCGCTGAAGTCATCGGTTACGCCGAGCTACTCGAAGCTGGCGGGTGGAATGAAGCGCGCGCTAGGGGTTGGATTCGCCTGGAAGGAAAAGATTACCTTTTGCAGGAAGGCGAGATCATGCACGTGCGTGCCGCAACGTAGGGGAAGATGCCCTCACCCCCGGCCCCTCTCCCAAGGCGGGAGAGGGGAGATTGCCCTCACCTCCAACCCCTCTACCAAGGCGGGAAGGGAGTGCGTACTAGAATATTATGACATTCTATTGACATAAACCCTAAAATGATATAAAATAATAGTAGAATTATAGTGCGCCTTACGTTCAAGCCCAAACCACCATTATTCCCAATAGAAAAGGAGTTGAACAGTTTCCATGAGCGCCTTGTCCTCCCGTCCGCGACGCAAACCCCGTCTAAACCTGTCCGAGATCACGCCTCCCTTCTCTTTGTTGAAAGACGATTGGAACGAGGTCAACGTGGGAGCAAACCTGCGGACGATTCGCAACCAGCAAGGGCTTTCCATGCGCGCCCTGGCGGAGCTAAGCGGCTTGAATGTCAACACGTTGAGCATGATCGAAAACAATAAGACCTCCCCCAGCGTGAGCACCTTGCAGCGTCTGGCAGCAGCCCTACGAGTGCCAATCACCGCCTTTTTTAAGAGAGAGCAAGAACCGCGTTCGGTGGTTTTCCAACGCGCCGGCCAGCGTCGTCGCGTGACATTTGAACACGGTGTGTTGGAAGATTTGGGAGGAGGGCTTTCGCTGCACGGAGGGGTTCCTCTGATGGTTTCTCTTGAACCGGGCAGCAACAGCGGTGAGGAGGCAATTGTGCATACCGGGCTGGAGTTCGTCTATTGTCTGGATGGCTGTTTGACCTATTTTATTCGAGAAGAGCGATATGAGTTGACTGCAGGCGATAGCCTGCTCTTTGAAGCCCACCTTCCCCATCGCTGGGGCAATTTTAGCTCGCAACCTTCGCGGTCTCTGCTGATCCTCTGTCCTACCGACGAGTGCGATCGTCCACACGAGCGGCATTTTTCGTTAGAGAGCCTGCCCCGCAGCTCAAGCGGGCAAGGAGGTGACAGATGAAACGATGGCGATCGGTTTCCATTGTCCCGTGGATTTTGGGTTGGACTTTCTGGTTGGGAGGCGTCGCAGCGCAAAGTGCAGCCGCCCAGACTCCCAAGCCTGACCAGGATGAGCGCTGTTTCAAATGCCATGCGAACCTGTATCAGTTGCACGACAGCGGGAAATGGTATTGTCTCTGTGGCACTCGGGCGCGCTGTTCGGTTTGTCATGGTGGGGTCGTCGGTAGCATGGAAATGGAAGTTGCGCATCAAAACCTGATCGCCCATCCGATTACCCAAAATCGATCGGTTTGCCAGAACTGTCATCCTCAGGACGCGGCGCAACGCATTGCCACCTTTATCGCCAAAGCCGGGCTGAAAACGCCGCAGCCGGTAAGCACGGTTGCTGTGGCAGCTTTGGGGGGTGAAGGGGCGCTGCCACTCAGCTTGCAAGAGAAACCACCCTCAGCCTGGCGAACGGCAGCTTGGATTATCCTGGGGTTGGCGGCACTTGGCGTGCTTGGCTTTGGATGGCACTGTTACCGGTTGGACTGTTTGCGCCAGCGTTCTGAAGCCTGAGACAGCCTAGACTCTTCCCGCAATTGCCAGACAAGGGCTCAACCGCTTCCTTCTACGCTTACGACCCGCAGACCCAGCAAAATCGCATAGAGATCAAAGTTCTGATCGTGATGAAGCAACGGCACGTCATTTTCGATGCACCAGGTAGCGATTAGACTGTCTATGGTCTTTCTCACCGTGAGTCCTTTTTGGCGTAAGCGGCGAAAGTTTTGGGCGCTTTTTACCGCCAGTTCGGGGCTGACTATGCTAACTTGGGCAAATTTGTTCAGCGCCTGATAGGCTTGAGCAAAGTCTTCATCTCTGCGAAACCCTTGTAATGCTTCTGCCAGAATCAGGTCACCAACCAGAATCAAGTCTTGATCTAAAAGGGCGTCTAATCTTTCGGTATGGGGCGATCTGACACCGTTGAAATAATCAATCCAGACTGTGCTATCCACCATTAACATCACTTAGCCCTCGAAGCGGGATAAACGCTGTTGTTCCAAATCGCCCTCCCATTTCAATTTGCCCCGCAAAGCGCGCACTTCCGCTTGTTCATGCAGGCGAATCACCAGGCGCAAGGCCTTGGGGCTCGATTTGAAGGGAAACTGGGATGGGTAAAGTTGCACGGGAACTCTGAGGACAAGCTGCCAAGCTAAAGGTTGAGGCTTGGAACGCGGTATAATGCGCAAGCGCATCGGTTTGTCCATTCAATGTCTAAACCAGCTCAATTGGCAGAAAATGATGTTGTTTGACCTCCTCCTCGAGAATTTGAACGAAGGCAAAGTCCTTTCCGTTGAAGTTGGCTTATTCTGGACAGCGGTGACGGTGCAGAGTGAGCAGGGAGTGCGTTGCGGTCTGGCTGCCACGCATCACCAGGCCGAGCACGAGCACACCGAACCGGCCGTGAAGCGGGCTGGCGAATTGGAACAATGGAAAGCCAGCGATTTATCCCAACTGGTTCACGCCGAGAGCCCAACCGAAGTGGCGATTGGCCTGGCTACCCTGAACGCTTTGCTTCCCGAGCCCGCCCAAAAAGTATCCTTAGCCGCTGAAGAGTATATCGCCCGCCAGGGTGAGCAGGCGCGCGTGGCTTTGGTGGGGCATTTCCCGTTTGTCGATTGGCTGCGCAGCCGGGTCGCCCAGTTGTGGGTGCTGGAGCTCAAGCCCCGCCCCGGCGATACTTCCTCCGAGCATGCCGCGGAAATCATCCCTCAGGCGGATGTGCTGGCAATCACCTCCTCGACCCTGATCAACGGTACCTTTGAACGCCTGTTTGCTCTGCGTCGCCCAGATGCCAAAGTCATGCTGTTAGGGCCGAGTACACCGCTCTCGCCGCGCTTGTTTTCGCTGGGGATTCACGTCCTCTCCGGCTCGCTGGTGCGGGATGTGGAAGCCGTGCGACGCTGTGTGCGCCAGGGCGGAAACTTTCGCCAGGTCAAGCGCTGCGGCGTGGAGCTGGTGACGCTGGAAGCCACCCTTTGAGCGCAGAGGTCGATCGCTGACGCCTGCTCTCTGATTGCGGATTGGGAACCTGAAGGTAACAACCTACCATCACAAGTTGCGTTGATCATTTGCTGAGAAAACCGTCCACGAATTGACCACGAATAAACGAACGACAGCGCTATTCGTGCATTCGTGAAAACTCGTGGACGTTCTATCCTGCCAAATAGAGCCTTTGGTAGGTAATTACAACTGGAGAATCTTAATTCGGCGCGATTTCGTTGGGGATAAACTGCGTCTGAAAGGTCTGGGGGTCGAGTGATAGGCGGCTCAGGTGCAGGGCGGCAATGGGTTCGAGGGTAGAGAGGGGGGTGAGCAAGCGCAGTTGCCTGGTTTCTGCTTGATGATCCAGCAGGATGGCAAGGCTCAAGCAATAGCCGTCGCGGTCGGTGAGGGCGAGCAGTTGGTTGGGGAAGAAGCGCGGTCCAGGCCAGACAGGCATCTCGTGCCAGTTCAACTCCAGGAACTTTGCCGTGGCAAAGTAAGCTGCCAGTTGGTTGGTGCGATACTGACGGCGCACTTCAGGACTGCGCGGTTGCACCGCGGCCGAAGCGCGGAAATGATACACGGCCGTCCGACTCTGCCTGAGAAAGTAGTTCAGCAATGGCTGAAGTTCGTTTTCGATCGAGAGCAGACAGATGGTTTGGGGGACTAGCAGTTCAATCAGGGCGAATTTATAGTAGATTCCACCCTGCTGCGGATCAATCAGGCCATCTGTGTCATAGAGGATCACTTCGGCTTTCTGGCGAAAGCCTTTGCGCACCAGGCGCGAGATGGCGGTAAGCATGGTCAGCATGTTGCCCCGCGGCGACAGGGAGGCGACAAAACGCCGCCAGACCTGGGTTGGGTGCTCCAGATCTCCGCTTGCTAGGCTGAGCGTGGTAGGGGGGCCGAGAAAGGCTTGCCCCGGATCGCCATCCAGATAGGCGCAGGGACGCTGCTGGGCAAGCAGTTGCGAATATAGATAGCGGCAGAAGGTGCTTTTGCCCGAATCGGGTGCGCCGATCACCATGACCAGGCCGTGCAACTGATTCGGGCGCAGCGCTTTCCAGGCCGCGGGGATATCGAGGGCGTCTGGCAATTTATTTGGCTAAGAGCTGCTCGAGAATCTGCCTTGACCTTGCCTCGATCACCGCGTGTTGGCTTTGACCGTGCGCATCCATGGTCACGACAGCCGGAAAATCTTTGACTTCAATCACCCACAGCGCTTCGGGAACACCGAATTCGAGCTTATACACGCCGAGCACGCGCTGCACCGACTGGGCGATCCACGACGCGGCGCCGCCGATAGCATGGAAATAAACTGCCGGCACTTCCTGGCAGGCTTGCAAGGTTTTCGCGCCCATGCCACCCTTGCCGATCACGCCTTTGAGATTGAAATGGCGCAGCACTTCTCCCTGATAGGGCTCTTCGCGGGAGCTGGTCGTTGGCCCGGCGGCTACAAAGCGGTACTCTTTGCTCTCTATGCCGGCAACGACCGGTCCGCAGTGATAAATCACGCCGCCATTCAACAGCGGTTTGATTGCCTCATAAACTTCTAAATCATCGCCTTGCGGCGCGCGGGTTCGGTAGATAAAGGTTTCAACCAGCCACTTGTGCACCGCATCTCGCCCGGTGACCATCACCCCGTTGAGCGAGACTGGGTCGCCAACCTTCAAGCTGCGAATGACTTCATCGGAAATCGGAATGGTTACTTGGCGCATGGTTTGATCCTTTCTTTCGGGTTCAGCGCAAAGACAGCGTGGGCAAAGGGAGGAGTAAAGCGAGGTGCCTTTGTGCGTTTGGGTGTTGGTTTAGGTATAAGTCACCTGACCGGCCTGCCAGACCAGGCGACGGCGGCGATAGGCCCAACACATGTAGGAAACCGTGACGAAATAGCTGGCCGGCAGGCGGTTGAGGGCAGTGATCTTGGTGCCCAGAACGGTGGTTTTGCCACCAAAGCCCATTGGACCGATGCCTAACTGGTTGGCTTCTTCGGTCAGACGTTTCTCCAGTTGGGCAAGTTCAGGGTTTTCGTTCTCATCATCCAGACGACGGAAGAGAACTTCTTTGGAGGCATAGTAAGCTGAGCCGCGGTCGCCGCCGATGGCAACCCCCAAAATGCCCGGCGCGCAGCCCTGGCCTTGCGCCTGATGGACGGCATCCAGCACGACCTTGCGCACCCCTTCGAGGTCGCGGCCGGCTTTGAGGGCATTGTATGGCAGCGAATACTGGGCGCCGACGTTCTCACACCCGCCGCCCTTGAGCATCAAATCTACCATCAGGGTATCGCCTTCTACTTCTTCGAAGTGGATCGTGGGAAAGTAATTGCCGCCCAGGTTGTTGCCGCTGTTCTTGCCGCTCAGCGCATCAACCGAGTTGGGACGCAGATAGGATTTTTGGGTAGCCTGCACGACAGCCTGCTCGATCTGTTGGCGTAACTGGCGCGTTGACCAACCTTCGGGATAATAAACGTAGAAGATGGGTGTGCCGGTATCCTGGCAAATGGGGGTCTGGTTGCGGCGCGAAAGCTCCACATTTTTCAAAATGGTCTCCAGGGCGCCCCGCGCGGCTGAACCCGGTTCTTCTTGTTCAACGGACTGGCGCAGGGCTTCTTCGACATCGGGGGGCAAATCGGTGGCTGCCAGGCGAATCAATTCGAGAAAGTGAGCGGTCAAATCGGGGGTCATCTTCACTCCTTCATTCCCACAGGGTACGATGGCTTTAAAACCTCACTGCTTCTATTTTATCCCCATTTTGCGCACTCGAAATACGCAATTTGAGGGTTTAGACAAGAAATAGCACAAGGGTATTCACGGAGGCAACGGATCGGCGCGGGTTCTGTGATCCATTTCTAGCATCGCCCACGGATTGGCACGGGGGATTGGTTATTTGACGGTGACAAAGGCAAGGATGGTGAATTTTATGAGAACCGTGATCGGCTTTCCCGAATCGCCTCGAGAATATCTCTCTTCGAAATGGGAAGTTTTACACTTCGCACTTCAAATGGCGAAGTTCCTGGCTGCCGTTCAGGCCGAATAACGAAGATTCGTCCGTCCCGACTTCTGATTTTCACTTGTCCTTCCACTAAGGCTCTTTCCAGTAGAACTGAAAGCCGCTCACGCGCTTTGGAGTAAGAGTAAACAGTCATCTTTACACCCTCATTCCCACTCGATGGTCGCTGGGGGTTTGCTGGTGAGGTCATAGACCACCCGATTGACTCCCTTGACTTCATTGACAATGCGGTTGGCAACCCGCCCTAGCAGGTCATGGGGTAGCCTTGCCCAATCGGCGGTCATGAAATCCTCGGTGGTGACCGCCCGCAGGGCAACGACCTCCTGGTAGGTGCGCTGATCGCCCATCACCCCTACCGACTGGACCGGCAACAGCACCGCAAAGGCTTGCGCTGTGCCTTCGACCTGTTCATCGGTATAGCGCAAGCGCAGATAGCCGGCTTTCTGAAGTTCTTCAGTGAAAATGGCATCGGCTTGGCGTAAGATTTCCAGTCGCTCGGCGGTCACTTCGCCCAAACAGCGCACCGCTAAGCCCGGACCGGGGAACGGCTGGCGCCAGACGATTTCGGCCGCTAGCCCTAAAGCTTCCCCGACAATGCGCACCTCGTCTTTGAAGAGGTAGCGCAACGGCTCCACCAGTTGAAACGCCATCTCCGCCGGCAGTCCGCCGACGTTATGGTGCGTTTTGATGCGCTGGGCCTGGGCGCGGTCGGGAGCACTCGATTCGACCACATCGGGATAGATCGTCCCCTGCACCAGAAAGGGCGGCATCCCCACCTGCCGCGCCTGGGCTTCAAAGATGCGGATGAAGGTTTCGCCGATGATCTGGCGCTTTCGTTCGGGGTCGGTGACGCCTTTTAGAGCCCGCAGGAAGGTCTCGGCAGCCTCAACGACGATTAATTCAATCCCCAGATGAGCCTGTAAAGCCTGGCGAACCTGGCGCGCTTCTCCCTGGCGCAACAAGCCGGTGTCCACAAACACGGCGATCAGTTGCTCCCCGACTGCTTTCTGAACCAGAGCCGTTGCCACAGTGGAATCCACCCCGCCGCTGACCGCCGAGAGCACTCGCTGATCCCCGACTTGTTGACGGACGCGCAGGACGGTTTGTTCGATGATTGAGGCCGGCGTCCATTCAGGTTTGGCAGCGCAGATTTGCAAGGCGAACTGGCGGATCATTGCCATGCCGTTGGGGGTATGACGTACTTCAGGATGAAACTGGAAGGCAAAATAGCGACGTTCAAAATCGGCCATGGCAGCGATGGGAGAACGCTCACTGACTGCAATGGCGACAAAACCCGGTGGTAGCGCTTCGATGCGGTCACCGTGAGACATCCAGACTTGCTCTTCTTTCTCAATCAGCGGATTGGGTTGCAGGGGAGCAACGCGGGCAAAGCCATATTCGCGTTGCGGGGCGGGGTTGACTTGCCCACCGAGCTGGGTTGCCAGGGCTTGCATTCCATAGCAGATGCCCAGGATAGGCAAACCACTCTGGAAGACATAATCGGGAATGCGCGGCGCGCCGGCTTCATAGACAGATGCCGGACCACCCGAAAGGATAAAGCCTTTGGGTTGCAAGGCGAGAACCTGCTCGGCCGGCGCGTTCCAGGGGAGCAGTTCGCAATATACCTGGCACTCCCGCACCCGCCGGGCGATCAGTTGCGAGGTCTGAGAGCCGAAATCCAGGACAACCAGGCTGTCCATGTCAGGCTTCAAAGACAATGGTGTTGTTGTCCATCGAGCGGATGCGGGCTAAGCTTTCGATCGGCACGTTGAGGTATTCCAGGGCTTGCCGCCCGCCTTCAAAGGTCTTTTCGATCAGCGCCCCGATGCCGACAATTTGGGCGCCAGCCGCTTCCGCCAAGCGAACCAAACCCAGAATCGTTGCGCCGGTGGCAAGAAAGTCGTCAATGATTAAAACTCGCTCTCCACCGGCTAAATATTCGGGCGAGACAATGAGCTCCACGGTGCGCCCTTTGGTGTGCGAAGGCGTCAGGGTGAGATAAACCTGATCGGGCATGGTGATCGGTTTGTGTTTGCGGGCATAGACAACCGGGATGCCCAAATGCATCGCGGTGGTGAGAGCCGGGGCAATGCCCGAGATTTCGGCGGTCAGAACTTTGGTCGCTCCCACCCGTTCAAACCGCCGCGCCAGCTCTTTGCCACATTCGTCCATCAGCCGCGCATCCACCTGATGATTGATAAAGCTATCGACCTTGAGAATGCCGTTTCCCAAATTGCGCCCCTCTTTCAAGATTCTTTGTTTCAATGCTTCCATTTTGGACCTCCAGAGATAGAGAAAAAGATCAACCAAAAAGCCCTAAATGTTAGCGGGCTTGTTGAACCAATCATAGAGCAGTCGTTAAGGGGTGTTTTCTTTGAGACGGAGGCGGCAATGTCTCTGCCGCGAGTTCTATCGACCGATTTTACCAAAGAAGACGGTCAATGGAAGGGCAGCGGGAGGGTCAGTTTTCTGGCGATTTTTCTGCCCTCGCTACCCTGGGGTTGGCGGCTCAAGGCTTACAACCTTTGTTGACGAACCATTGAACATCATTTAGAATCCAAATACCGACAAAAAACCTCTGTTTCGTGCGTTCACCAGAAGGAGCTAACCGATGGCAAAATACCCTTTCCCGTCCAAGCGCGCAGCCATATACCGCGATGTTCCCGATGACCAGTGGTATAACTGGCGTTGGCAGTTAAGCCATCGCCTGAACACCGCCGATGAGATCGGTCAGGTCATTCCGCTCAGCGAAAGTGAGCGCAAAGCGCTCAACGCCCCCAACCTCTTTCGAGTGGATATTACGCCCTACTTTATCTCCCTGATCGATCCGGATGACCCCGATGACCCGATCCGCAAGCAAGTGATTCCCACCGCAGCCGAGATGGTGCCGTTTACGGCGATGATGGAAGACTCCCTAGCCGAAGATCGCCATTCCCCCGTGCCTGGCCTGGTGCATCGCTATCCTGATCGGGTGCTGATGCTGGTTACCACGCAGTGCGCCAGCTATTGTCGCTATTGCACGCGCTCGCGCATTGTGGGCGATCCCTCGGCGACCTTTTCTCGCAGTGAATTTGAGCTGCAACTGGAATACATTCGGCGCACGCCGCAAATCCGGGACGTGCTGCTTTCGGGCGGCGATCCGCTGGTGCTTGCCCCAAAGATTTTGGAGGAAATTCTCAGTCGCCTGCGCGAGATTGAGCATGTGGAGATTCTGCGTATCGGTACCCGAGTGCCGGTCTTCTTGCCCATGCGCATCACCGATGAACTGTGTGATATGTTGCAAAAATATCATCCCTTATGGATGAACATCCACGTTAACACGCCCAACGAGATCACGCAGGAACTGGCCGAAGCCTGCGATAAACTGACCCGCGCCGGCATTCCGCTTGGCAATCAGGCAGTGCTTCTGGCAGGGGTGAACGACAACGTGGATGTTCAGCGTCAACTGGTGCACGATTTGGTGCGCATCCGCGTGCGGCCATATTACCTCTATCAATGCGATCTGGTCGAAGGGGCCGGGCATTTCCGCACGCCGGTAGGGAAAGGGATTGAAATCATGGAAGGGCTGCGCGGGCATACTTCGGGGTATGCGGTACATCAATACATCATTGATGCGCCAGGTGGAGGGGGCAAGATTCCGGTGATGCCCAATTATCTGCTAAGCTACTCCGATCACAAAGTGGTCTTGCGCAATTACGAGGGCTACATCACCACCTATGAGGAGCCGGTCGATTATCTGCCCGAAAAGGCTGCCAAATTCAAAGGGATCAAGCGCCCAGAGCCGGGTCAGAGCGGCATCCATGGCTTGTTGCAGGGAGAAGAGCTATTCATCAAACCCGAAGGCTTTGATGAGGTGCACGATCGCCATGGCATCCAACACCGCTTGAAGGACGAGAAGAAATGGCAGCCGCTAGGCATTGGCAGTGGCGTAACGGAGAAAGCGGCGGATTAATGCTAGCCTGGGGTTAGCGTTGGTTTTCTCTGCCGGGGGAAAGGGGAAAGTCTCTCACGGTGCAGGTGGCGTGGCAGTGGCAAGGTAGCTCAGGCGAATCCAGCCCTCTTTGCCGTCGGGTAACAGCACCGGCACCCAGACAGCCCCCTGATGCTCTGCGGCAGGGCCGCGGATGGCAACCAGGGCGCCGTTAAGCAGGCTGCCCACAATGGCGCCACCGGGTTGATCGCGCAGGAGGACCCCCTCGCTGTTGGCGGCCTGTACCACGGCAAAGAGAGGCGTGGGCGTGGGGGTCGGCGTGAGGGTGGGGGTAAGGGTGCGGGTCGGAGTCGGGGTGAGGGTGGGGGTGTTGGTTGGCGGTGGCACGGTTGGCGTGACCGTACGGGTGAGCGTTGGGGTGGGGGTGAGGGTCAACGTGGGCGTGGGGAATCCGAGGTAGTTGCGCGCTGCCATCCCGGCGCTGCCAAAAGCGACCAGGAGCACGACGGTGAGCAAAGCCACTGCTCCGCCCAGGGTGTAGCCAAAGGGAGAGGGCGGGCGAAAGCCCAAGGCTGCCAGGGTGAGCGCCCCCACCAGGACGGCAAAGAAGAGGTGGACGATATAGACTGCCAGACCGTCGGCGAAAAGAGCGCCTTGGCCGGCTGCCAGAGCGAAACCGGCTGCAGCCAGTGGCGGGAAGAGCAAGTAGGCAACGCCCACGCTGGGCAATTGAGCCGGACGTTCGGAGTGGGTCATCGTGGCGCTTAACAGAATCATGGAGACCAGCAGGACGAGGAAGTCGGGTAGGGCAAATTGGGTCAGGCGGATAGCTTCATCGAAGCGCACTGGATACCCAATCAGGATGAGCAGGCGCGCCAGCAAACCGCCCAGCATTCCACCCAGAAGGGTGAGGCCTGCCCCAATCAGAGTGCCGCCCAAATTGCGGACGAAAAAGGGCAACGAGCCGACGATCGTTCCCAATGCCATCCCCACTGCAGGAGCCAGGAGGGGCGCCAGCACACAGCCCAACACCACCCCGGCTGGGGCATTAGCGAGCAGCCCGAAACCGATGACGACCCCTGCCAGCAGGGAAAACAGAAAATAGTCAAAGGATGGTGAGGCGCGGTGGGCAAACTGGTCGAGAAAGTTCGCCCGTTCATCTACGCCCAGTGGGGCAAGCAGGCGGCGGGCGCGGCGTCGCCTCGCCGGCGGCAAGGCGTTCGGATCATCGGGAATCTGTTCGCTGGTGAGATGGGTCATTGGCGTAAACTGGCGACCAGGCGCAAGGGTTTTTCGATTAACTCAAAAGCGGTGTAGATGTCGGGCACCAAAAGATCGGCAGCCTGAAGAGCAAACACGCTGGTGCCCTCTTGGGATAAGACGCAAATGCCGATGGCAGCTTCTTGCAACATGGCGGCATCATTTGCTCCCTGCCCGATGGCGATGACCGTCTCGGCGCCAAGTTGGCGCACATAGGCGCCTTTGCGTTGCGTCTCCTCCCCGCGCGGGATGGTCTGTACGCTGAGCCCCAGTTGCAGTTCGACCGTGGCAAGATTTTTGCGGGTATTGGCGGTCAGGACATGGATGGAAAGGCGGTCGCTCAGGGTTTTGAGGATGCGGGGAATGCCTTCGAGGAGTTGACCGTCAACCGCCAGGGTACCGTTCAAGTCGCACACCAGATGCTCGAGACGCAGCAACCCCCGCCCGGGGATGTTCAACTCAATCATAGAGGTATTATAACGTAATCAGAGGAAGAAAGGCGCGATTTCGGTCGTATCCGTTGCGGCCGGGTTGCGTTGCGCGTGGGAACGGAGAAAGCGGCGC
>DAOTZA010000179.1:0-52027 GCA_034434515.1 Anaerolineales bacterium
TATCGGGACATTCGCCAGCGAACGCGAGACCGCCTGGCGCGCATTTTGGCCATCCTCGTTGTAACCGTTTTGTTTTTACCTGGCCTGGTGATTTACTGGATTCTCCGTCCTCCTCGCACTTTGGAGGACGAATATCAACAGACTCTCGAGGAAGAGGCGCTTCTGCAATCCATCGAAGAGGCAGTTTTATGTCCTGGCTGTGGGCGAAAAGTCGAGGCAGATTGGATGGTCTGTCCTTCCTGTCATACCAAATTGCGCAAACAGTGTCATCAGTGCCAGCGGTTGCTGGAGTTGTCATGGAATATTTGCCCCTATTGTGCTACTCCTGTGATCGGAATGCGCAAGGAAGAAAAAGACCTGTGAGACTAGATGTCTCACAGGTCTTTTTTGGGGCATCAGGCGCGTTTGTAGTTTAAGGCATTCCAACCGGCGTAAACACCCACATCGCCAAGTTCCTCTTCAATGCGGAGCAGTTGATTGTATTTGGCAACGCGGTCAGAGCGCGCCGGGGCGCCGGTCTTGATTTGTCCCATATTTAGGGCTACGACCAAATCGGCAATGGTGGTATCTTCGGTTTCACCCGAGCGATGGGAGGTCACCGTTCTCCAGCCGGCGCGGTGGCAGGTCTCCACTGCTTCAATGGTTTCGGTGAGCGTACCGATTTGGTTGAGTTTGACCAGGAGCGCGTTTGCGACCTTTTCGCGAATACCTCTACGCACACGTTCGGGATTGGTAACTAATAAATCATCGCCCACGATCTGAATGCGATTACCAAGTTCCTGATTCAGGTATGTCCATCCTTCCCAGTCGTCCTGAGCAAGGCCATCTTCCAGAGAGACGATCGGATACTGATCAACCCAGGATTTCCAGAATGCCACCATTTGTTCACTGGTGAGTTTCTTTCCTTCGCGGCGCAAATTGTACAGGCGGGTCTCTTCCTCGAAAAGCTCGGAAGCCGCCGGGTCAAGGGCAATCCCGATTTGCTCACCAGCTTTATAACCGGCTTTTTCGATGGCAGCCAGAATAACCTCGATTGCCTCAGCGTTAGCCTTGAGGGCCGGTGCGTAACCGCCTTCATCGCCGACCAGGGCGGTGTAGCCACGTTCTTTGAGAACAGCTTTGAGTGCCTGATAGATCTCGGAGCACCATTGTAGCCCCTCGGCGAAGGAGGAAGCCCCAAGCGGCATGATCATGAACTCCTGGGCATCGGTTGATTGCCAACCGGTATGCGCGCCTCCATTAAGAATATTCATCTGAGGGACGGGTAAGAGATGGGCATAAACCCCGCCAATGTAGCGATAAAGGGGCAGGCTAAGGGCGTTAGCCGCTGCTTTGGCAACCGCCAGACTCACACCCAGGATGGCATTAGCACCTAGCTTGGACTTGTTGGGCGTACCATCCAGCTCGATCATTGCCAGGTCAATACCACGTTGGTCAGTGGCATCCCACCCAATCAGCAAATCAGCGAGTTCTTCGTTGACGTGTTCAACTGCTTTCAAGACGCCCTTGCCATTATAGCGGCTCTTATCGCCATCGCGCAATTCCAGAGCTTCATGAATGCCAGTAGATGCGCCAGAGGGTACGGCTGCCCTGCCCCAACTGCCATCCATCAGTGTAACCTCCACCTCCACGGTGGGATTGCCGCGCGAATCGAGAACCTCGCGCCCGACAATGTCTTCAATCATCGTATCCATACTTCACCTCATTGAGAGAATTTAAAATCTACCTGTTAGCAGCATATTGCTGCCGGCAGGAATGGTTTTGCGAAAATCAGTCTAAGTATACCCCGTTTTATTCCGTAGAGACCAGTTCGGTGGTTGAAACTGGTTTTTGACCATCTCCGTTCTCCTGGACATCTCTGGAGAAAGTGTGTATCTCCTTCCTGCCAAAAGCTCGTTCTCGCACAGCCTCGATGAAAGCGACAAAGAGAGGGTGCGGACGGTTCGGGCGCGAGAGGAACTCAGGATGGAACTGCGTGCCAAGCATGAAGGGGTGATCGGCCAGCTCAGCGATTTCAACCAGTTTTCCGTCTGGAGAGATGCCCGAAAAGACCATTCCATGTTGGGAGAACAATTCGCGATAAGCGTTATTGAACTCGAAGCGGTGTCTGTGGCGTTCATAGATAATACTTCTGTCGCTAAATCTGGCATAAGCCTGCGCCGCTTTGGTATTGGGCACCAAACGGCAGGGGTACAAACCCAGCCGCATGGTTCCGCCCATATCGGCGATATCGCGTTGGTCGGGCATTAAGTCGATCACCGGATGCGGAGTCGAACGGTCAAACTCGGTCGAATTGACATGGTCGCTCTCCAAAACGTGACGGCCGAATTCCACAGCCATCAGTTGCATGCCCAGGCACAAGCCTAAGTACGGTACTTTGTTTTCACGAGCATAGCGTGCGGCTTGAATTTTCCCTTCCGTGCCACGGCTGCCAAAGCCGCCAGGAACAATAATTCCATCGACTTCGTTGATCACTTCCCAGCCTTTTCCTTTTTCGAGGTCTGAGGAGTGCACCCAAGCCAGATCGACTTCCACCCCCAAGTGTAAGGCGGCGTGCTTGACTGCTTCGCGCACGCTGAGATAGGCGTCGTGGAGTTCGACATATTTCCCTACCAGAGCAACTTTAATGGTGGGTTTGGAAGCACGCACCTTTTCGATCAACGCATTCCATTCGCTCCAATCTGGCTTTTGGCGGGCTTGTAACCCTAAGCGGTTCAGGACATAGTCCCCGGCGCCCATCTTCTCAAGAATCAGAGGCACTTCGTAGAGGATTGGGGTGGTGACCATAGGGAAAATAGCTTTGCTTTCTACGTCGCAGAACAAAGCGATTTTATCCACCAGGTCGTTGTCCACCGGATGATCAGAACGTGGTACGATTATATCGGGAGAAATTCCGATGGAGCGCAACTCTCGCACCGAGTGTTGGGTGGGCTTGGTTTTCAATTCACAGGTGGCTTCGATGTAAGGCAGCCAGGTAACATGGATATAGAGGGTGTTCTCGCGCCCGATGTCCTTGCGCATTTGGCGAATCGCTTCTAAAAAGGGCAGAGATTCGATGTCGCCGACCGTGCCACCGATTTCCACTAAAACGATCTCGGCGCCGGTGGTCTTTGCCACCAAAGCAATGCGCCGTTTAATCTCATTTGTGATATGCGGGATGACTTGAATCGTGCCACCCAGAAAATCCCCCCGCCGTTCTTTGGCAATGATTTCGGCATATACCTGACCGGTGGTGACATTACATACGCGGTTCAGACTAACATCGATAAAGCGTTCGTAATGCCCTAAATCCAGGTCTGTCTCTGCCCCATCATCAAGGACAAAAACCTCTCCGTGTTGATAAGGGCTCATCGTTCCTGGATCAACATTGATATATGGGTCGAGCTTTTGAACGGCGACTTTGAACCCCCGTTCTTTGAGCAAACGCCCAATGGCAGCAGCAGTAACGCCTTTGCCTACCGAGCTGACGACTCCGCCGGTGAAAAAGATGTATTTGGGTTGAATAATTTCTTCCATATAAGACATCCCTCAAACCAATTGGCATCTACCGTTGGGCAAAAGATGTGGGGAGGATGCGAAAACGCTGCCTCCCCACGTGTGTCTTCTTTCTGTATGGCAGGTTGCATGGGCTTAACCCACCAAGTTTTCCAGGTCTTGGGCGGCGCGACGCATTTCGAGAAACACCAGTCCCAATTTCGCATTCTGACGCGCTAAAACGGTTAGAACTGCTTCCTGTCCAACCGCAGTCAAGATCACAAAACCGTTTGAGCCGCGGATATACACCTGTTCGAGCCCGCCGCGTTGCAATTCAATTGAAATGCGCTCGCCTAAACTCAACATGGCAGCCGACATGGCAGATACCCGGTCTTCTTCGACTTCGGTGGGCAGGGCAGAAGCGATGATCAGACCATCCACAGAGACGAGGGCAGAGGCTTCGATCTCAGGCGATGCGGTCTGCATCGCTCGCAATCTGGCTATCATTTTCTCGGTACGCGATTCGATCATAAGCCTCTTCTTCTTTCAGAGTTTACCATACTTCCCTTTTATTCGGGGGTGCGATTTGACCTTCACAGTCTTTCTGCTCCATGTTAAACTATTCTTTTGATTTTTTGGGCGCCGAAAATGGGTCGGTTTCTCTGGGTTGTTTTGGTTTGTGGGATGGCTCTGGCTTTGAGCGTTGTCCCTGCGGTTGAGGCAGGAGAGGTCAAAGCCATTGTACCGCGCATCGAGATCAGCCAACCGCGTCCTGGTCAAGCGCTTCAGGGCAGTGTGCGCATACTCGGCAGTACCAACATTCGCAATTTTGGACACAGTGAATTGGAGTTTGCCTATCAGAACAACCCTACCGATACGTGGTTCCGTCTGGCGGAAAGCGACCAGGGTGTTGTCAATGAGGTTTTAGCGGTGTGGGATACGACTACCATCACCGATAATAACTATCAATTGCGGTTGACCGTAACAACCAAGGATAACCAGAAACATATCTATAAGGTTGAAGGATTGCGAGTGCGCAATTATACGCCGATTGAAACCGATACCCCGCAGCCCGCACAGCAAAGGGAGGAGGTGGAATCTACCCAGGAGCCAACTTTGCCACCTCTTACACCAACTCCCTTACCAACGAATCCGCTCACCTTACAAGAAGGTGATCTCATCCGAAGCGCTCTGAAAGGTGTGGGGATGGTTGCCATTGTGTTCCTGCTAGGGACGTTGCTGATCGTTTTACGTCAGCGACCTTCCTAGGTTTGATTCTGAACGTTGATTTAAAGATGTTGAACGCCCGTGAGCCGTTTCTGGTTATCGGATTGGGAAATCCCGGCAAAGCGTATGCCCAAAGCCGCCATAACGTTGGTTTTATGGTTTTAGATTGCCTGGCTGAGCGCTATGGAGTTGCTTTTACCCGCTATGAACAGAAAGCTTTTGTGGTCAAGGTCGCATCCGAGCAGGGAGCCTTGATTTTTGCCAAACCGCAAACCTACATGAACTTATCTGGCCAATCGGTAGGCGCGTTAGTGCGCTTTTATAAGGTGCCGCTGGAACAAATACTGATTGTCTATGATGACATTGACCTCCCCTTTGGCAGCCTCCGAATGCGGCCAGGAGGCAGCTCAGGAGGACATAAGGGGATGCAGTCGATTATTGATCGCCTGGGCAGTGAAGACATTCCCCGCTTGCGCATTGGTGTAGGACGTCCCAGCGGTTCTAAAGCGGCCGCAAACTATGTGCTGAATGAGTTTAGCGGGCGCGAGAAGCTTGATTTACCCCTGATCCTCGATCGAGCTGCCCAGGCGGTTCAGGATTGGATTCGTTTCGGTCTGGCGGAAGCCATGAACCGCCATAACCTTAACCTTCTCGCTGGTGAAACCTGAGCATTTTGCGCTTTGAAGATCATGATGACGTTTGATCCCCTTTTTCAACAGATCGCAGACATTACCCAAGAGTTGATTGCCTCTATTCAGGAACAGCGGGGTCTGTTGCGGTTATCCCTGCAACGCTCGGCTCGATTGCCACTGGCGATCGCTTTAGCTAGGGCTCTGCAGACCTCGGTTTTTTGGATTGTTGACCGAAACGATCGGGCGTTGGCGATGCTGGAAGAAATGAATTTATGGGATTCTGATCTGGTTCATTTTTTATTTGCCGAGCCCAGCGTATTGTTTTATGAAAAGGCAGCCTGGAGTGAGACCTCGCGCAAAGAACGCCTTACCGTCTTGACCTATTTTGCTGCTGCTCAAATCCCTGGGGCAAAAACGATTGAGACACCTGCCCTGGTCGTCGCTTCTGCCCGCTCGGTGATGACCCGTACCCTGCCGCGCCGCGAATTTCTTAAGGCCATCCGCATTTATAGGCCGGGGATGGTACAGTCTATGGAGAGCATCCTCCAACAATGGAGCGAGATGGGTTACGAGCGGGTCAATACGGTGGTGGATGTCGGTCAGTTTGCCCGGCGCGGCGGGATTTTAGACATTTGGCCATTGGCTTCGCAGTTCCCTGTGCGGCTGGATTTCTTTGGCAATCAAATTGAAACCATCTTGCTTTTTGATCCGCTCAGTCAACTCACCAATCGCCAGAAGGGTGAACTTTCCTCCATCGTCGTGCCGCCAGCCAGGGAATTTCTGCTCAATTCCGAGTTCCTAGCACAGCTTGAAACTCCCGATGAAGCCTGTGAATTTTATCTACCTTACTTACATCCTTATCCAGCGAGTGTTCTGGATTATTTACCGGAACGGTCTCTGGTGATTTTAGATAATGCGGATTTGGTGCGCCAAACGGCGGCTGAAATCGAAGAACAAGCCCTGGAATTGCGTCAGACTGCCCTCGCTGAAGGGATCATCGCCGAGGATAGTCCTACTCCTCATCTTTCCTGGTCGGAAATTGAAGATGCTTTATCTCTTCGGCGGGGGATCCGGTTTAGCTGGGAGGAGGATGAGACCGCAGAAGAAAAGGTTATAAACATCCAACAGGCATTTCAGCCGCAACCACGTTTTGGCGGGCGACTCAAATCTTTTATTCAGCACCTGGAAGGGCTGGATCAAAAACAGTCAACGATCTGGGTCGTTTCTAGACAAGCCTCGCGGTTGGAAGAATTGTGGCATGAGCTGAAACAGGGCAAGCAAGAGCAACGCAATGGTGTACACTTTGTCCGCGGTAGTTTAGCCGAGGGATTTCTCTTTGCGACAAGGGATCAGAGTGCATTCCATGTCTTCTCCGATGGGGAAATCTTTGGCATTCGTCCTCCGGAGATTCGCCACCGCAAGAAACTGGTTGTTTCCAGCCCCGAAGCCCAATATGCAGATTTGCAGCCTGGGGATTATGTCGTTCATGTCGATCACGGTATCGGGATTTTTGTCGGTTTGGTGACGCGCACGATCGATCAGGTGGAACGCGAATATCTCTGCATCGAATATGCCAACCAGACGCAATTGTTTGTTCCGGTTTATCAGGCCGATCGAGTCACCCGCTACGTTGGAGCAGATAAAAAAGCGCCTGCCCTGAGTCACCTTGGAACGGCTGAATGGCATACGGTAAAAGCGCATGTTCGTGAAGCGGTGGTCGAGGTTGCCCAGGACTTGCTCGACTTATATGCCAAACGATCGGTTGTCGAAGGGCACGCCTTCTCACCCGATACCCCCTGGCAAGAAGAACTGGAAGCCAGTTTTCCGTATGTGGAAACTGAAGACCAGATTCGGGTGTTGCAAGAAGTGAAAGCCGATATGGAGTCGTCGCGCCCAATGGATCGCTTAATCTGCGGGGACGTTGGTTATGGCAAGACCGAGGTTGCGCTGCGAGCAGCCTTTAAGTGTGTGGTTGATGGCAAGCAAGTGGCTGTCCTGGTGCCAACAACCATCCTTGCTCAGCAGCATTATGACACCTTTCGACAGCGCCTGACTGCCTTTCCGGTCGAAGTGGAAATGTTATCTCGTTTTCGCACCCCTCAACAGCAGCAAGAGATTATCCGCAAGCTTGCCGAGGGAAAGATTGATATTATCATCGGCACACACCGGCTGCTATCTAACGACGTGGCTTTTAAGGATTTGGGACTCCTGATTATTGATGAGGAACAGCGATTTGGGGTCATTCACAAGGAAAAGCTAAAGAAAATGCGCGCCGAAGTGGATGTCTTAACGTTGACGGCTACACCAATTCCGCGCACCCTCTATCTGGCTTTGTCGGGAGTGCGTGACATTTCAACCATTAACACACCCCCTGAGGAGCGCGTTCCGATTCTCACCCATGTCGGCCCATATTCACCAGAGTTGATTCGCAAAGCCGTGCTGCGTGAGATCGAGCGTGGAGGCCAGGTTTTCTTTGTCCATAATCGCGTCCAGACGATCGAGGCAATGCGTCGCCATCTTGAAAAACTGCTACCCGAAGCGCGCATCTGTGTTGTCCATGGGCAAATGCCTGAAAAAGAGCTGGCAGAACGGATGCACCAGTTCACCCAAGGGGAAGTGGATGTGCTTTTATCGACCTCGATTATCGAATCCGGATTGGATATCCCAAACGCTAATACCTTGATCGTTGATCGCGCCGATACCTTTGGCTTGGCGCAGTTATACCAATTGCGCGGTCGGGTCGGTCGTGGAGCTCAACGCGCTTATGCTTATTTCTTTCGCCACAAGCGCCGTCCTCCAACTCCGGTGGGTCAACAACGTTTGGAGACAATCGCCGAGAATACGCAGTTGGGGGCTGGTTTTTCCATCGCAATGCGCGATTTGGAAATGCGCGGCGCAGGGGATATTTTAGGAACGCGCCAGTCGGGGCATGTTAATGCGGTGGGTTTGCATCTCTACACGCGCTTACTGACGGAAGCAATCCGCCGTTTAGGCAAGCAAGAGGGCTTGCCCGCTTTGCGCTTGCAATCTTACGAAGGGGAAGGGTGGAGCAGCGTGACTGTTGACTTACCTCTCCCGGCAGCCATTCCATCCAGTTATGTGCCGGATAAATTGATGCGTTTGCAGTTATACCGGCGCATTGCGGATTTGAAATCACTGGGCGAGATCGAACGTCTGAGCGAGGAGTTTCGGGATCGCTTCGGCGAACTGCCGCAAGAGGTTCAGGGTTTGCTCTATCAAATGAAAGTAAAACTGCTGGCTCAGCGAGCCGGTTTGGCTTCAATTAACGTCGAAAACCGACAAATTGTTTTGAGGTTTTCCGAGGGTGTTCAACCCGTTAGGGGCAGATTTCTGCATCCAGCAGCTCGTTGGGGCAAGACCGCGATTTGGTTTGCCTATCAGCATGTGGAAAACTGGCGTGAAGCGCTTTTGGAGATCTTAACCGAGCTTCAACATAGCGTGATAGAGCCAACTCTCATGGCATAATTCAGGTGTCTGCAATGAATACACCCAAATCAATTCCGCTTAGCAAACGAATTTTTGATCTCCTGGCAAGCTCCTTTTTGATCGTGATTCTTTCGCCTGTGTTACTTATCATTGCCTTGCTGGTTTGGCTGGTGCATGGTTCGCCGGTGATCTTTCGTCAACAGCGCCCTGGTTACAAAGGCAAGCCATTTATCTGTTATAAATTCCGCACCATGAACGACCACCGGGATGAACACGGCAAATTGTTGCCAGATGAGCAACGTTTGACCGGCTTGGGCAAATTTCTGCGCTCAACCAGCTTAGATGAACTGCCAGAGTTGTTTAATGTGCTTAGGGGCGAAATGAGCCTGGTTGGCCCACGCCCGTTGCTGATGCAATATCTTGATCGCTATTCACCCGAACAAGCCCGTCGCCATGAGGTTTTGCCCGGCATTACCGGTTGGGCGCAAATTAATGGACGCAACGCTTTAAGCTGGGAGGATAAATTTCGCTTCGATGTATGGTATGTAGATCACTGGTCGTTCTGGCTCGACCTCAAAATCCTTGCCTTGACCGTATTTAAAGTGCTGCGCCGGGAGGGAATCAGCCGCGAGGGGTTTGCAACTGCGCCGGAGTTTATGGGCACTGTGCAGGCAAGTGAAGGAGAAAGCGAGGCAAAACCTCCGTATGGATGAGAAATTCCTCTACCGGTTAATGTGTCGTATCCGCTTTTTTGAAGCGTTGGTATTGGAAAAATTTCCCACAGGCGTCTTTGTCGGTACGACCCATACGTGTCTTGGACAGGAAGCAAATGCGGTTGGAGTGATTACCAACCTCCAGGCGGAAGATATTGTTTTCAGCAACCATCGTGGCCACGGGCATTTTTTGGCGTATGGGGGTGATCCGCGGGCTTTGTTTGCCGAGTTGATGGGGAAAAAGAGCGGTGTGTGTGGTGGGCGGGGTGGTTCACAACATCTGCACTGGAAAAACTTTTATTCCAACGGCGTGCAGGGAGGGATTGTGCCGATTGCCAGCGGGATGGCACTGGCAGAGAAGCAGAAGCAAAGCGGTGCGATTGCCGTGGCTTTTCTCGGCGATGGAACGCTGGGGGAGGGAGTCATTTACGAAGCCTTTAATATGGCGAGCAAATGGCAGATTCCCATTCTATATGTGGTTGAGAACAATCGCATTGCTCAGACCACCCCCATCGAATTGAGCCTGGCCGGCTCGATCGCTACTCGTTTTCAAGCCTTTGATATTGCCTGTGAAGCGTTGGACACCAGTGACGTTGTGGAGATTTTCGAGACAGCCGCAAAGTGGATAGATCAAATTCGCCAAACGCAAACGCCTGGGGCATTGATTATCCATACCTATCGTTTTGGCCCTCATTCGAAAGGGGATGACACCCGGTCGGCAGAGGAGATCGCCTATATAAAGGAACATCGTGATCCGCTAAAGATCCATGCCAGGCGTTTAGCGCCTGACGAGCGGGAGGTGATTGAAGCTGAGGAACGGGCATTGATTGAGCAAGCCTATCGGTTGGCGTTGGAGGATGAATATCCTGTGCCGGAGGAGGAAACCCTCACCCCCGGCCCCTCTCCCATGGGGAGAGGGGAGCAAGCCCTCACCCCCGGCCCCTCTCCCACAAGGAGAGGGGAGCAAGCCCTCACCCCCGGCCCCTCTCCCATCGGGAGAGGGGAGCAGACCCTCACCCCCGGTCCCTCTCCCACGGGGAGAGGGGAGCAGGCCCTCACCCCCGTCCCCTCTCCCATAGGGAGAGGGGAGCAGGCCCTCACCCCCGGCCCCTCTCCGATGGGGAGAGGGGAGCAGACCCTCACCCCCGGACCCTCTCCCACAGGGAGAAGGGGGGAGGAGAAGGGTGGGAAAGAAAAGCCGCTCACCGTTCTGCAAGCTCTCAACCTCGCCCTCCATCAAGCTCTTGCTGAAGATGAGCGGGTGTTTCTCTTCGGTCAAGATTTACTCGATCCGTATGGGGGAGCCTTTAAAGTCACGCAAGGGTGCTCAAGCCGTTTTCCGCAAAGGGTTTTTCCTACGCCGATCTCCGAAGCTGGCATGGTAGGAATGGCATCTGGCATGGCGATGCGGGGGCTGTTGCCGCTAGCGGAGATTATGTTTGGGGATTTCCTGACCTTGATTGTCGATCAGGTTATCAACCATATCGCGAAATTTCGCTGGATGTACAACGATGCTGTCAAGGTACCCCTGGTCATCCGTACTCCTATGGGAGGTGGGCGCGGTTATGGACCGACCCATTCTCAGTCGTTAGAAAAGCTCTACCTGGGGGTGCCGGGCATACATGTTGTGGCGGTGACACATTTCGGAGACCCACAGGACTTATTGCACCAAGCCATCTTTCGGGATGGAGAGCCGGTTCTCTTCATCGAGCACAAGAGCTTATACCCGCTGTCGATCTGGGACGATCAGGATCGTGACCTGGAACGCGAAGTTGGTTGGACGGCATTGGGCTACCCAACCTATGCCTTGCGACTACGCGCCTCGCCACCTGCGCATCTAACTTTGATTGCGTATAGCTACATGGCAGAAGTTGCCCGCCAGGCGATGATTCAACTGGCCTACCAGGCAGAGATCTTTTGCGAACTGGTTGTCCCAACGCAATTGAGGCCTTATGATGAGAGAATGCTCACAGAATCGGTTCAACGCACCGGGAGAGCGCTGGTGATCGAGGAGGGTACGCTGAGTTTCGGCTGGGGAGCAGAAATCCTGGCGAGGATTGCCGAACAATCCTCCGTAAACCCTATCCGGGTAGGTCGGATTGGGGCTGCAGAACATCCGATTCCCGCTTCTCCGCTGTTGGAAAGAGCCACCTTGCCGAACGTGGAAGACATCTTCTATATGGCGCGGAGTCTGCTGTAGGTCAGTCGTTTGCTCTCGAGGATATCATGAACGAGCTGATCAAACCGATTCTCTTTCCCCTGATCAACGCCAATGAACCAGAAATGACGTTGGCGTCCATTGAAGTACAACAGGGGCAACAAGTTCAGGCGGGACAGGTTTTGGGAGTTGTTGAGACAACCAAAGCTACGGCAGAAATAACCGCTGAAAGTGCTGGCTATGTCTTCCTCGTCTATATTCGGGCCGGGGAGGTCGTGCGAGCTGGCGAGCTCTTTGGGGTTCTCTCTTCAGAGCCGAATTTTGATCTTCAAAGCCTGCCGCTTAAGGCGGGGATGACCAACGTCATAACGGAGGAAAAGTCACAAACCGAGGCTCGTCTTACCGAACCGGCGAGACGCCTGGCAGAAGAATTTAAGATCGATTTAAGCCGTTTGCCGAAGGGCGAATGGATCACCGAGCAACGCCTGCGACGCTGGTTAGAAGAAGAAAACTTGCAAGCTGAAAAAACGATTTCTCCAACAGTTGATACCTCAGCGGTTTTGGTCTTCGGTGGAGGAGGTCATGGAAAATCACTGATCGAGTTGATCCGTGCTGGCGGACAACAGGCTATTGCCGGCATCATTGATGATCACAAACCTCTGGGCAGTCTCGTTTTGGGAGTGCCGGTAATCGGACGCAGCGAGGATTTAACCCGCTTTTATCAAAACGGCTACCGTCTGATGGTCAATGCGGTTGGTGGAATCGGTGATATTTCGCAGCGCATAGCTGTTTTCGAGCGCGGCAGGTCGGCTGGCTTCTCTTTCCCAACGGTTATCCACCCAACAGCTTTTGTTGAGGCAAGTGCTACTTTGGGTGAAGGCGCTCAGGTGTTTGCTCACGCTTATGTGGGTAGTGATGCCAGGCTCGGCTTTGGTGTGATCGTCAACACGGGGGCGATTGTCTCACACGACTGTGTCCTTGGCGATTACGTCAACTTATCGCCAGGGGCGATTTTAGCGGGAGAAGTGCGGGTGGGGGAAGCGACCTTAATCGGCATGGGAGTAACCGTTAATTTGCAGGTCAGGATTGGGGCTCATTGTCGCATTGGGAATGGGGCAACGATCAAGCAGGATGTACCGGATCGAACCATTGTACGCGCCGGCACAATCTGGCCAGCATAGACCCAAGCCGATCTTAAAAGCACTTGACGAGTGTGAAATGACCCTGTGGTAACCAGAATTAACGTTAGAATCAAAACGTGCAAAACTTCAGTAATATCTCCTTGCCCGAACAGTTGCGAGCGCTTTTTTTGGATGTCACCTTTGAAGACCTATCCTGGGACTTGCACCATGACTTTATCGCCGCTCGCATTCTCGAACGAGGCAGCCTGCAAGATATCAAATGGTTGCGAGGACATTGGGGAGACATAGCCTTGCGAGATTACATCCTGAACCGCCGGGGAAAAGGATTAAATCCCCGCCAAATGCGCTACTGGCAGTTGATTTTAGACCTGCCCGCAGATCAGGTGGATCAGTGGATTGCGCAATTCCACAACAGTGTCAGGGGAAGGAGAACCAAAAATGAACTTCTTTCTGGATGGATTATCTTCCCGTCAAATACGGGTGATCAGGCAACTTGCGCCGCTGGTAACCAGTCAGAACTTCTTCCTGGTCGATGGAACAGCCATAACGGTTTACCTGGCTCATCGACAATCGTTAGATTTGGATTGGTTTTGCCAAGATAAATTTGACCATCCAATGGATTTTGCTCAACAATTGAAGCACGCTGGCATTGCGTTTACATCAACCCAGTTGCCGAGGGAACGCTACATGGATCAATTGACGATGTCCAGGTGAGTTTTTTGCGGTTTACTTATCCTTTTCTCGCGCCTTTGGTCTACTGGGAGCAGTTTGGTATCTGGCATCATTGCAAGATTTAGCCGCCATGAAATTAGCTGCCATTGCTCAAAGAAGCTAGAAAAAAGATTTTTATGATCTCTACGCCTTGGGTAAATTTGTTTTTTCGCTTGAACAGATGTTAGCGTTTTATCAGCGCAAGTTTGCAAACGCCGATATTGGGCCTGTTCTTTGTGGAGTAGTTTATTTTGATGACGCCGAAGCCGAAACCGATCCCATTCTGCTTAAACCAGTGGCATGGGAGGAGGTTAAGCAGTCAATCCGAGCATGGGTTAAGCGAATTTGAATTAGCCAAATGGCTAAAAACTATCTACAGATTGCGTGGATACCTGCAGAAGAATGAGAAAGCTACTGAGGACGGAAGCAGAAGATTCCAACAGAATTCTTAGATTTTTGCTCCACATTCTCGGATAAAATCTGCGTTGGAGGTGAACCGATGAATACTTCGATGTGGATTAAGGCTTTGCAAATTATTCCCCATGTGGAAAAAGCCGAGTGGGATAGACTGGATGTAATCTCCAAGTGGCTGATCTCTACCCGCGCCGCCGTGCTGATCATGACGTTTTTGAGCGGAGCTATTGCAGGAATTCTGGCTTATCAACAAGGAGTTTTCCAATTTTTGCCCTGGTTTTTAGCCACCCTGGGCATTGTCTTAGCCCATGCAACCAATAATTTGCTCAACGATTACACCGATGCGGCGCGCGGCGTCGATGAGCAAAACTATTACCGCGCTCAATACGGGCCGCAGCCGCTCCTTCATGGCTTGATGACCAGACGACAGCACTTAACCTACTCGGCGGTGACGGGGGGATTAGCCCTGGCAATTGGTATCTACCTGATTTTCTATCGGGGTGGATTGACCCTGCCACTTTTATTAGCTGGCGCTTTCTTTGTTCTTTTCTATACCTGGCCGTTGAAATATATTGCTCTTGGTGAGCTTGCAGTTTTGATTGTTTGGGGGCCGCTGATGATCGGTGGCGTTTATTACGTTGTTAGTGGGATCTGGGATTGGAACGTTGTGCTTGCCAGCCTACCCTATGCGTTGGGAGTCACGGGGGTTATTTTTGGCAAACATATCGACAAACTAGAGATGGATAAGGCTAAGCGCATTTACACCCTGCCGGTCATTCTGGGTGAGCGACTCTCGCGTTGGACGGTGGTGGGTATGCTGGTGGCTCAGTATCTCTCGGTCATCTATCTGGTAGTAATTGGCTTCTTCTCCCCTATCTTACTGCTTGTTGTTTTTGCCTTGCCGGCCTTTTTGCGTGTCCTTTCGATCTTTCGTGCTCCAAAACCACAAGAGAAACCCCAAGACTTCCCCGACGTTTGGCCGAATTATTTTGTGGCTGCCGCCTTTTTCCATAATCGTCGTTTTGGGTTGTTTTATTTAGCGGGTCTGATATTAAGCTTGGTCGTTCGACTTTAACCAGCAGCTTTGGAAACCCTGCTTCCGCTATGCCGAGTTTGTCGGAAAGATGACTTCTTCCCGACCGGCTAAGCGTTCTTGAATGCGCTGCACCACGATATTAAGATGTTTTGGGCGATGGACATAATCGAGGTCATCAGTGCGAATGGTCAGGACAGGACACACATCAAAGGTTTGCAACCAATCGTCGTAGAAACTTTCTAGTAAGCGTAAGTAATCGGCGGTAATACCGCTCTCGATATTGCGTCCGCGTTGCTGAATGCGGTTCAACAAAACCTCCACCGGGGCTTGGAGGTAAATCAACAAGTCCGGTGGAGGCAGTTGGTTTACGATGAGATCGAAGACCGTCCGATAGGATTGATAATCCCGTTCGCTGAGGTTGCCCATCTGATAAAGGGCGCGAGCAAAAATGTAGGCATCTTCGTAGATACTGCGATCAATAATCACCGATTGAGGCAGTTGCACCATTTGCAGATATTGTTGGGCGCGATGCCCAAGGAAAAAGACCTGCAAATGAAAAGCCCAGGCGCGCATATCGGCGTAAAAATCTGCCAGGTAGGGATTATCAGCGACCGATTCAAAGGCAGTGTACCAACCTAAGCGGGCGCCGATCCGCTCTGCCAGCGAGGTTTTGCCGGTTCCAATGTTGCCAGCAATCACCACCAAACGTTTGGTCATCGCTCAACATTCGCTATAGCCACAGGCATAACATTTCCGACAGCCCTCCTCGTTGACGACAGCAGCCTGCCCACATTCGGGACATAAATCTCCGATTTGCATGCGGGTTGTCTCGGACGAGGAGTTAGATGGCGACTCAGGTGAGCTTCCGATCGTCCGTTCAGCATCCAGCTCCAGGGTCGGCATCTTTGGATATGAACTCTCTTCATGATCTTCTTTGTTTTCCAGATACTCTGCCAGAACCTGGGCAACGCCATCGGGGAGAGAACGGACGCGGTTTGGTCCAAAGCCCAGGGAACGCCCGCCGCCAATGCCGCTCAATTGCCTCCACACTTCTTTGAGTCGTTCACGGGGTGGAACTGGAGAGGCAAGCCGCAAAATGTAGGAAATCAATCTGCCAATGGCTTCAGAGACGGCTGCTGTATCCGATCCGGCTTTGGCGGTGTTGATAAAGACTTCGAAGGGTTGATTGCCACCGTTTTCGTTGATGGTGATAAAGGCTTTTCCTAACGGCGTATTGATACTATAGGTGTATCCATGCAAGGCGCGTGGGCGGGGCTTTTTCTGTTCCTGCCAAAGGGCAATTTGTTCTGCGCTATAACTGCTGCCTTCCTCTTGGACTTTTCTCTTGGCGGTTGCTTTGGTTTCCAAAACGACTTTTTCGCGGGAACCGGTGACGTATACGGTGATACCCTTACAGCCTAACTGCCAGGCAAGCTGGTAGGCGATCATGACGTCTTCTACCGTTGCGTTGGCTGGGAAATTGATAGTTTTGCTCATGCTGTTATCAACAAAAGCTTGCATTGCGGCTTGCATCCGCACGTGTTCTTCGGCGGTGACATCGGTAGAAACAACAAAAACACGGCGGATCCCTTCTGGCACTTCCTGCAGATCTTGACAGGTGCCGTATTCGATCACGTGATCAATGATCCGCTTGCGAGTCTCCTCATTCAGTCCCGCCTCGATGAGTGCTTTTTCAAAGAGGGGACTGGTGTAGTGGAGTTGCAAATCTTTGCCGTTGTCATTGACGTGGCGGATATAAGCAAGAGCAAACACCGGTTCGCAGCCATATCCTTCGCAGCCGGCGACGGTGGCTATGGTGCCGGTTGGGGCAACAGTGGTTTGGGCTGCATTGCGAATGCCATATTGGCGGATGCCAGTAACGATTTCCTGCCAATCAATAGAAGGTCTATTCCAGTTGCGGGTGTAGGGGAAGAGGGGCGTTGGGGGTTTCCAGGTCAAGTTTTCAGGGTCATAGATGCTCCCTTTTATTGCCAGAAATGGTCCGCGCTCCTTTGCCAGTTGGATGCTGGTGCGCATGGCATGGAAACGGATAAACTCCATCACCTGTGAGGCAAATTCCTGTCCCTCAGGTGAGCCATAACGAATGCCAACGTGGTACATCAAATCGGCTAGACCCATGATGCCCAGACCGATGCGCCGAGCTTGCATGGCTGCTTCACGCAGTTGGGGTACGGCTGGTACATAGGCGTTGGCATCCACAACATCGTCTAAAAAGCGAGTAGCCAGTTCGACGTTGTGTTGCAGTTTCTCCCAATCCACCTGACGATCAGGCGCAAAATGCTGGGCAAGGTTGATGGAGCCCAAACAACAATTCTCGTAAGGGCCTAGCCACTGTTCGCCGCAAGGATTGGTGGCTTCAAGCGGATATAGGTGGGGGACAGGGTTCGTTAGATTGGCAGCATCGAGGAAAAGTACGCCGGGTTCACCGTTATGGTGAGCCTGGCGAACGATCTTTTCAAATAATTCGCGTGCCTTGACCACTTTATACACTTTGATTGGAATGCCGGCCGCTTCGGCTTGTTCCAGGGTACCATCGAAGTCTTTGTACTCTGGGGCTGTGACGTCTGGAAACCGCAATTCCCAATCTGCGCCTTGAATCACAGCCTTCATAAAGGCGTCGGTAATTCCCACCGAGATATTGAAGTTGGTAATCGCGTTTTCATCTGTTTTACAGGTGATGAATTCTTCGATATCTGGATGATCGACTCGTAACACGGCCATATTTGCGCCTCGGCGTGTACCACCTTGAGCCACCTCGCCAAAGGCTTTGTCGTAGACGCGCAGGAATCCAACCGGGCCAGTAGCCTGCCCGGCAGAGGATTTAACCAGCGCGCCTTTGGGTCGCAAACGGGAAAAGGAGAAGCCATTACCTCCGCCTGTTTGCTGGATTAAGGCGGCATCGCGCAGCGTTTGGAAGATGCCAGTTGAGCGCCGCCCCATATCATCACTGATGGGCAGGACAAAGCAGGCTGCCAGTTGCCCAAGAGGGGTGCCAGCGCCGGTGAAGGTCGGTGAGTTTGGGAAGAAGCAGCGGGAGGTTAATAGCTCATAGTACTGAATAGCAATGCCTATCACATCTTCGCCCCATTGTTTTTCAACCTGGGCGACGGCATAAGCAACCCGCCAAAACGTCCCTTCGACGGTCTCTGCCGGAGTGCCATCTGGATTGCGGCGCACATAACGGCGCAGGAGAACCTGGCGAGCGTTTTCAGTTAGCTCGACTTTTGGTAGCCCTTCGGGCATCGAAGGGATGGGGAGGAGGGTAGAAGATTGTTTGGATTCGGTCAACATTGTAGCGACTCCTTATAGATAAAATAACGATAAAATAAAACGGGTACCCCCTTTGGCATCTTACCTTGACGCTCAACTCTCAAGGAGATGATCGATTTCGTCTCGAATCGATCTTAAGTCGGAAAGTCGTAAATAAACGATGGCGTAACGGATATAAGCGATTTGATCTAGTTCTTTTAGACCAGCAATCACCATATCCCCCACCACGCGGGATGAAACTTCTGCTCGTCCCATAGCTTGAAGGTTGGCTTCAATCTCCCCAACCAAACGTTCAATATCGGCAGCAGAGACCGGCCGTTTGGCGCAGGCGATGCGAATGCCCCGCAACAACTTCTCCCGATCGAACTCTTCTCGTGTTCCATCGGCTTTGATAATTAAGGGGGTGGCAAGGATAGGGCGCTCATAAGTGCTAAACCTTTGCCCACACTTTTCACATTCGCGTCGCCGACGCACACCACCGCGAGAATCGTGGGAAGTGTCTATGACTTTTGAGGTCGTGTTTTTACAATAAGGGCATTGCATCGTTACGGATAAATAATTAGAACAAATGTAACCCCTATAGATGGGAGTATTCTAATTGTTTGGGGTCATATATTGTGCTGTCGGGATTTTAGCACAGGTCGGTCAATAAAGCAAGAGTTAATTGTGATTAATAAGATTAAAATTTTTGGGGCAACATCCTTGCTGCCCCAAAAGCGCCAACCCCTCTCCACGCGAGGGCAAAGATGGAGAGGAGTGGGCATGAAACCCGAACCGCTGCTGGGAGGAGGAGACCAGCAGCTTGTCGATATTAGACAAGTCGTAATTCCAGCCTATTTCAAACGATCGCTTGTCGAACGGTTACGCAAAAAGGTCGGAATGTCTAGATCTTCGGTGTTGAAAGCGCGTGGCTGGAAGTCGCGCCGTTGGCTTTGGCTGGGTGGGGCACTTGGCGCCGGCCGTTCGGACTTGGTTTCGCGGCCCACCAATTCACCGGCATACCGGTTTGGGGTGGATCGTTCAAAACCCGTGGCGATCACCGTAATTCGCACCTCGTCTTTCATATTTGGATCAATCACTGCTCCAAAGATCAGGTTGACGTCAGGATGAGCAGTGCTTTTGATGATCTCGGCTGCTTCATTGACGTCATGCAACGTCAAATCGTTCCCGCCAGTCACGTTAAACAATATGCCTCGGGCACCATCGATGGTAATATCCAGTAACTGGCTGGAGATGGCTTGCTCCGCTGCCACGCGGGCTGCACCTTCTCCTTTGCCAGTTCCAACTGCCATCAAAGCGGCGCCGCCTTCGGACATAATGGTGCGTACGTCGGCAAAATCCAGGTTAATCAAACCCGGCACGGTAATCAGTTCCGAAATGCCTTGCACCCCTTGTCTGAGAACGTCATCAGCTAGCTTGAAGGATTGCTGAACGGTAGCTCGGCGATCGATAATTTGCAATAAGCGATCATTGGGAATAACGATTAGGGTGTCGGCCTGTTCTTTTAGTTTGCCGATTCCCTGTTCAGCGGTTTGAATGCGTTTTGGGCCCTCAAAAGAGAAGGGGCGCGTCACTACACCGATTGTCAAAGCACCGCATTCTTTGGCGATTTGAGCTACAATTGGCGCCGCTCCGGTTCCGGTGCCACCTCCCATACCGGCGGTGATAAAAATTAAGTCAGCACCTTTTAGGATGTTGTAAAGATCCTCGGCAGATTCTTCGGCGGCTTTCCGCCCGGTCTCGGGATCGCCTCCCGAACCCAGGCCGCGAGTCAGCTTTTCGCCAATGCGCACGCGAATTGGGGCCTTTGAATTTAGCAGGGCTTGTGCATCGGTATTGATGCCAACAAATTCCACACCTTGCAAGCCCTCGTCGATCATGCGGTCGACGGCATTACAGCCACCGCCGCCTACGCCAACCACTTTTATCTTGGCAAAAGATTCGAGCGAATTCGGTATTGGATTGGTACTCATAAAAAATCCTCCTCATACTTTAGAAATATCGTCGTTCGTTATCGGCATACTCGCTTAGGGGAGTAGCCGTCGTAACCATTCTTTCAGGATTTCCCAAGCCTGATGGTTGCCCGACAAGGGCAAGGAACTTTTCTGCGGCTCGGTGGGTAAGAATTCATTGTAGAGAAAGGCCCATTTCAACAGGCCTACCGAAGTGGCAAAAGCCGGAGAGTTCAAGCGATCGGTCATCCCTACCAAACCTTCGGGGCGGGCAATCCGCACTGGCACACCAAAGATGCGGTTTGCCATTGTGCGCATCCCCGGCAGGAGACTGCTGCCACCGGTCAAGACAATGCCAGCCGGTAGCAAACCGTCGTACCCCGATCGTTTCAGCTCTTGGAGCACCAGGTTGAAAATTTCTTCAACCCGCGCCTCGATGATATTGGCAAGCAATGCACGGCTGATTTCTATCGGTTCGTTTTCACCAAAGGGCTTGATTTCAAAGGTTTCGTGCGCGTTTACATCCGCTTGAATTGCGTGACCATGCTGAATTTTGATCTCTTCAGCTTGAGACATGGGTAAGTGCAGTCCCTGGGCAATGTCCGAAGTGATATGATTGCCACCTACGGCTAAGACGGCTGTGTACCAGACATCTCCTTCACTATACAGGGCAATATCGGTTGTGCCCCCGCCAATATCGCAGACCAATACTCCCATTTGGCGTTCGGTCTCTGTCAGGGCAACCTCCGCAGAGGCAAGCGGATTGAGAACAAACTGAGATACTTCCACGCCAGAGAAACCGACGCATTGGCGCAGGTTTTCGGTTGAAGCGGCTGAGGCGGTGATGATATGGGTTTCGACCTCCAGACGATAGCCATGCATACCAATCGGCATACGAATCCCTTCCTGTCCATCAACATTAAATCCGCGGTGAATGACGTGAATGATCTCTCGATTGTGGGGGATTGGGATAGCGCGAGCCGACTCAATCGCTCGCAGGATGTCATCCTGATCGATCACGCGTCCACTGATACCAACTACACCGCGACTATTGGTCGAAGAGACTTGCGATCCGGCCATACTGACCAGGGCCGCATTGATCTCCATCCCAGAGGTGCGTTCGGCTTTTTCAATGGAACGTTTGACTGCTTGAGAGGCGGCAGCCAGGTCTACAATGACGCCCTTCTTGATCCCTTGCGAGGGTTCTATACCAACTCCCAGGATTTGCAGTTGACCAGGAGACTCTTCACAGCCGACCAGGGTACATATCTTGGTCGTACCAATATCAATTCCAACAACGACTGGACGTTCGCTTCTCATCATTATCGCTCCAATCGGTAATACGGTGCATGGACGTATTCAATGCTAATCAGTACCGGTTTTTGTTCTTCTTTCTTGATGATTTTCTTAACCATCAATTCGTAGATCTTCATTTTGAGACCGAGATCTTTCGACGCTCCAACATAAACTGTCCATCCGCGGGGATCTCGCCAGCCAAGTCCGCGTTCACCATCGTAGAAAAGAACTGCACCTTCTGGAATCGCTGCGCTGATGGACAGAATGCTCGAAACCAGATCGATCGGAAGCAAAAGCTCCCGCAGTTCGTTCTGCAACTCAGTTGGGGCAGGTTGGGGAAAGTTGCTGGCTTCGATCACCAGTTTGGGTAATCTGGCGTTCTCACCGCGGAGCGGAAATGCAACCCCCTCTGCATCGACCAGTAAGGTGCGGTCGTCTTGTTTCCAGACAAAAATTGGTTTGCGTTCCTCGACCTGAATGGTGACCTTATTGGGGAACTGCAGGCTCACTTCAACGCTCCGAAATTCCGGGAATTGGGTGATAATCTGTTCGCGGAGCGTTTGCGGATCAACGGTAAAGATTGGATGATTTTCTAGATTTAACTCAATCGAAACTTCTCTGGCACTGATGCGTTGCAACCCTTGAAGATTTACAGTATCGATCCTGAACACAGGGGCTGTCCAGAGCAAATAGAGCAAGGCTAACAATGCCAGGCTTAGAATGGCGGATAGCAATCGCCAACCTACCTGAATCTGGGGGATGCTCGGCAAGCGGATTTCAGTGCCTGGGACGCCGAGCGGCACATCTAGCCGCCGCCCGGCCTTCACCGAGCGCCGCGGAGTTGCCATGGGTAAGCCGGCGATTGTGCCGCGCATCAGAACTGGAACGCGGCGGGCTTCCATTTCAGCGATTCTTTTTCGTCCCGTTGCAGAGCTCCGTAAGCGCGATTTGCTACGCTCTTTTCCTGTCCAGGAATTTGCGTTTAGTGAAGAGGTCTTAATGAAGGGCGAGGACGTTGGTTTGGCTTTCACTTTCCTCTACTCTCTCTTTGATAACGATACAAATTCCTGGCTTTTTCTGCTTTCCGAGCGAGGGCTAACTCAATCAACCGGTCAACCAATTCTGGATAGCTGACTCCAACAGCATTCCAGAGTTTCGGATACATGCTGATGCGGGTGAAGCCGGGGATGGTATTGATCTCATTCACAAACAGTTCGCCGCTATTTTTGTCCAAGAGCATATCTACACGAGCCATTCCTGCGCCGTCAATCGCTTTGAAGGTGCGAATGGCTAATGAGCGAGCGTATTCGGCTAGCTGAGGTTCCAATGGGGCTGGGATGAGCAATTGAGAGCGATCATCGTGATATTTTGCGTCGTAGGAGTAAAATTCGTCGGCCGGGATGATCTCGCCTGGGATAGAGGCCTCAACTTCTTCATTACCCAACACGCTTACTTCGATTTCCCGAGCGTTTACCCCGCGCTCGACCAAGATCCGCCGGTCATAGCGGCTGGCGTCTTTTAATCCAAGAAGTAACTCCTGGCGATTGTGGCATTTACTCACCCCCACCGAGGAACCGAGGTTGGCCGGCTTTACAAAAAGCGGATAGGGGGCAATGCTTTCGCTTTCGGCGATTGTCTCATCGAGACTGTTCTCAACTTCTTGCCGGGTGAAGACCTTCCAATCGACCACCGGGATATTGTGAGCTCGCATGACATCTTTAAAAATCCCTTTATCCATGCCAACCGCCGAGGCGACTACCCCGGAACCGACATAGGCGATATTTGCCAGTTCAAGTAATCCTTGGATGGTGCCATCTTCGCCAAAGGTGCCATGCAGCACGGGGAAGACAACATCAACCGAACTCAGGTGGCTTAAGAGTTCATGGGATTGTTCCTTGTTCAAGAGGTAAATACCGTTGCGGGTTGGATCTGGTAGCAGGGTGGCAGGATTGCAGGAAGTCAAGTCACCCGCATTAAACCCTTCAAGGACATTTTCACCGCTATACCATTGACCTTCATGAGTGATGCCGATTTGAATGACTTCGTATCGCTGAGGGTCTAAGGCGGAGAGAATCGAGCGGGCTGATAAGAGAGAAATCTCATGTTCCCCAGAAACACCGCCGAACAATACAGCTACTTTCAACTTTTGATTTCGATCACTCATTTTGAACCTCGATTGATGATTTGATTGAATTTTGGGAAGCCAGCTCAGGAAAATTGCCCAGCGGTTGGATTTCAAGTTCCAGGTCGATCCCGAATTTAGCAACGACAGCTTGACGCGCTAATTGGATCAACTGCCAGACGTCACTGGCTGATGCATTCCCCAAATTGATAAAGAAATTCGCGTGCAGTGGGCTGATCATCGCTTCACCAACGGTCATTCCTTTCAATCCGGCTGCTTCAATAAGCCGCCCGGCAAAATCACCTGCAGGGTTCTTGAACATTGAACCTAAACTGGCGCCTGGGGGTTGAGTTTGGCGACGGCGCTGGTTAAACTCATCCATCTTCGTTTTTATTTTTATCGGATCACTCCGCTCAAGTCGCAAGAGAGCCGATAAAACGACGGCCTGATTGGGATAAGTTTTCAGGCGACTCGATCGATAGCGATATTCCATCTCTGCCACTGTCCATTGCTCTTGCACGGCGCGGACTTGATTGTTATCCCATTTGCGATGCAAGATTGTGACCATGACCAGATTGCCAGCCATATCGCCGTCGAAAGCGCCAGCGTTATTGACAACGGCGCCACCTAATGTACCTGGGATACCACAAGCCCACTCTAATCCGCTTAAGCCGAGTTCCGCAGCCTGGCGGGCGAGGTGACTGAGATTTACCCCCGCGTCTGCCCAGACGATCGCCGGGTCGTCGCTAAAATCAAAGCGAACTCGGGCACGTCCCCGAGCCCGGTTGATGAGCACCAAACCGGCTAATCCCTCATCGCTGATCAGGACATTAGATCCACCACCTAAAAGAACATAGGGAATTTCGTTTTCCCAAATGTGGCTGATGAGCTGTTTCAGCTTAGAGGATGAATTGACTTCGATCAAGAATTCAGCTCTACCTCCAATGCGCGCCGCTGTATAGCGGGAAAGAGGAATTTGATGCTGAAGCTCAAGCCCAAGTTGATGGGCGATTTCTTCCAGCCACTTTGCGTAGAGAGAAGATTTGGGAGAGCCTAGAGTTGGAGCTTTCATGCGACATCCTCCCGCAACTGCTCCAGCGAAGTTAACAGGCGGCGACTGAGTTGATCCGCGTCCCCGGCGGAAAGGATGATGACAACCTGGTTTGGCGCCAGGTTCTCCAAGAGGAATTGCTCCGCGGCTTGTAGCTGGGGGATGAAGAAATGTCGCTCTGAGCGGATTTCTGTCGCCAGCTTTGCCATTGAGAATCCCTCAGGAGGTTGTTCTCGGGCGCCATAGACATCGAGCACAATAACGGCATCAGCATCGTGAAAAGCAGTGCAAAAACCATCCCAGAGGGTCAGGGTGCGCGAATAGGTGTGGGGTTGCCAGACAGCCCACAGGAACTGGTTGGGAAAACGGTCACGAGCAGCCGAGAGAGTGGCTTTGATCTCACTGGGATGGTGCGCATAGTCGTCAATGACCGTCACGCCGTGGCTTGTTCCCCGAATCTGAAAACGGCGTGCCGTACCGTGAAACGTTCCTAAGGCTTGAGCAACGTCTTCGAGAGATAAGCCCAATTGATGACTCAATGCCATAACTGCCAGAGCGTTACGCACGTTATGAATGCCGGGGATGGGCAATTCGACCAGCGCCAGCGGTTGTCCTTGCCAGTTCACCTGGAAAGAATAACCACCGACTGGGTTCTTGGCGATCTCATCGGCCAGATAGGTTGCCAAAGAGGCAGCAGATGAAGGTTTCAAAGCATATCCAAACCACGCTAAGTCAGCCCCGAGATGCTTTACCAGGCGTTGCACACCCTCGTCTTCCACACAGGTGATTAATGCGCCGCCGGGTTGAATTTGGGAGACGAACTGTTCAAAAGCAGCCTGGAATTGATGTGGGGTAGGATAACAGTCGGGATGATCGTATTCAATATTGGTCAGGATGGCATATAGTGGATGTAATCCCAGGAACATTCCGTCATATTCATCGGCTTCGATGACGAAATAGCTTCCCCGACCGGCACGGGCATTGCGCTGCAGGTCGAGGGATATGCCTCCAATGACGTACGAAGGATCCAAGCCTAAGCGAGATAGAACCCAGGCAGTCATAGCAGTGGTGGTTGTTTTCCCGTGCGTGCCGGCAATCGCAATCGCTTGCTGATCGCCCATCAGATAGGGGAGAAACCCGACCCGTTTGAGGATCGGGATTCCGGCAGCTTGGGCAGTTTGTAGTTCTATGTTATCCTCTGCGATTGCAGAAGAGCGGATGACAAGCTGCGCGCCAAGCACATTCTGGGGCCGATGTCCAACGGTGACCTGAATCCCTTCTTCCATAAGTTCCTGGACGAGAGGCGACCAGGCGCGGTCAGAGCCGCTCACCTGAAACCCCCGTTCATGAAGAACGCGGGCGATGGCAGAAAGACCACTGCCGGCAATGCCGATGAGATGAATGCGAGTGCCTGCTTCGAGCATCAAATGAACACCACCAAGACGAATAGTGCGAACAGAATCACCGCAAAAAAGATGGTCGGGATGCCCAACCAGCGCGGCGCCAGCAACGGTAACAAGTCCTGAGCCGCCTCATAGCCGGGAAAATCCGCTTTTGGCGGCAGAATGATCTTCGGGAAGGGATAATTTGACTGCTCAAGGAAATACCAGATACTCCCGATGATCAAGAATCCATTCAACAAGCCCAACACAAAACCCAGAAGTACGTCGGATAACTTATCCCGTGCGAATTTACCGCCGCTCAGCTTGGGAATGTTGGGGGTTTGGTAGCCAAAGAATACCAGCAAAAGGACAACAATCGTCCGTGTCCAGAAAACGGGCGTGCCGTTTTTGGTGTCTAAAAAGGCACGCACGGGGGGGACATAACGCTCCAAGACAGCAAGGATAAAGAGGGCTAAAATTGCACTAAAGGTCACCAGCACTTCCTTTGCCCAGCCGCGCATCCCGCCGATGACTCCAAAAATGATCACTAAAAGCCAAAAGGCTGCAGCTAAACTGATCATGTTCGTCCTCTACTTTCCATGGCAGCCCGCAAGACGCTCTCGGCGATGGTGTAAGCAGCGAAAGGTTGCACAAGGCTTTGTAGGGCTGCTCGCATCTCGGCGAGCATGGACGGGTTGCCGAGCAGGGTTTGAATTTCGGACAACAATTTCGTGGATAGCTCGCCATCGGCAAGGATGCGCGCCGCTCGTTTTTGGGCTAAGTATTCCGCATTGACTTGTTGGTATCGCCAGGCATAGGGATAGGGGACCAGGATAGCGGGTAAACGGAATTGTGGCAATTCGCCAAGCACCGATGCCCCAGCCCGACAGACTGCTAAATCTGCAGCGGCGAAAGCGGCGCTCATTTCCTCGTGGAGATAAGGGAAAGATCGATAGCGCGCAAATTGTTCTGCAGGTAGTTGAGTTTCTAGCTGGGATTGGTGACGTTGTACCTCATCCCAATCCAGATGACCGCTGATATGGATAACCTGCGTGAATAGCAAAAGCTGAGGTAAGATTGCCATCAAAGCTCGGTTGATGGAGCGAGCGCCTTTGCTGCCACCGAACACGAGCAAAACAGGCATTTGTGGGTCGAGTTGGAAAATCTGGCTGGCTTTTTCTTTGCGTTGGGGGTCGAGCGCCCATTTCAGATGTTCGGCTCGAACAGGATACCCACTCACGTTCAGCCGAGTGGTGGAGGAGAAATACTGGCGGCTTTCTTCGGTGGTCACGTTAATCCGATCAGCAAAAGGAGAGACGACCTTCAGAGCAAAAGCTGGTTCTATGTCGGGAACATACAGCACAATTTTGGGTCTGCTGGTTTTCGGCAACCCAAAGCGGGCGGCAACAGCCACTGGAAAGGCTAAATAGCCGCCGGTGAGCAGGATCACTTGCGGTTGAAAACGGTTCAGGATTGTTCGGGAAGCGCGAATGCCACGTCCGATTTGAATTGAGTTGGCGGGCAAGCGTTTCCAGCCAATCCCATGCAAGCCAGAGGCCGGAATTTCCTGATACGGGATGCCCATGCGACGGACGATTGGCGCCTCCATACCCCCAATTCCACCGATCCACAGGGTGTCGATCTGTTCAGCAGGGGGAAAGTGGAGGTTGTTTCTCATTTGATAGGCTTCCCGTAGAGGATTATCCTCGTTCTTTAATGCTTGAAACACGGCGAGGGCGGGATATACGCCGCCGCCGGTCCCACCGGCGCAAATTAACCATCTTACTGAAGAGATCATCCTTTGGTTCCTTATTGCTCTCCGAGCGAATGCCTACATTCAAAATGGTGGCGATGGCAAAGATGGATACAACCAGATTCGATCCGCCGGCGCTGATAAACGGCAAAGCATTGCCGGTAAATGGGATCAGATTAACAATTTGGGCCATATTGATCAAGGCTTCCATTACGATCCAGCTCGTCATGCCGGCTGATAGCAGCATTCCTAATTGGTCAGGAGCACGCTGCGAAATGGCTAAGCCACGCCATAGAATAGTCAAGTATAACCCAAGCAAGGCGGTTGTTCCAACCAATCCAAATTCTTCGCCGACGATGGCAAAAATGCTATCGGACTGTGGGGTGGGTAAGCCGGTGCTTTTGGTCACACTGTTCCCTAAACCCACGCCAAAGATTCCCCCTTTGTAAAAAGCCTCTAGGGCACGTTGTACTTGATATGGGGCGAGGGTTGGGTCGGCGATGCCTTGCATCCAGTTCAGGACGCGAGCCCGACCGGTATCGGTGATGAGAATAATCAGTATTCCCAAAACGAATACTCCCAGAACCAGCAGGAGAATTTGTTTCCAATCACCGCCGGCTAAAAAGAAAAGCATGCCACCGATCACCAGTATGGTCAGGACCGCGCTGTAATCAGGTTGTAGCAGGATAAAAGCACTCATAATGCCCAGGATCAGGATGAGCGGGACTAAGCCCAGGGTTATATTCTGTAGCGTATCCTTTCTTTTCTCCAGCCAGAAAGCGACATAGACTACGGTAACAAATTTCGCCAACTCGGCTGGTTGATAGGAGCCGCCAAATAAGCCTCTTCGCGCGCCAAATCTGCTTTCACCGATAAACAATACCAAAAAGAGCATCAAGATGACCACAATGGCAGCCGGAAATACAAACGGCTTCCATGTTCGATAATCGACAAGGACAATGAGCGGTGCAGCAAGCAGGGCAATGACCAGCGCCAAAACCTGGCGGAGAAAGATGCTGTAAATGGAAACCAAATTGCGCGTGCCGCTGAAATAAAACGAAAGCTCCGCACTGGCGGAATAGATCATCATCAACCCAAACAGCAACAGCGCCACGCAAACCAGGATTAATGTTAAGTCCATGCGGAGAAACGTCTTGCTCTGTAGCCACTGACGGGCTCTATTGGGCGAGTTTGGCTGACCCGGCTTTACAAATTCAGTACCCATTTTCGGAAACACTCACCACGCTCCTCAAAATCTCGAAATTCGTCAAAACTGGTGCCGCCTGGAGATAAAAGTACCACATCTCCCTCGCGGACGACCCCTTTCGCTGCCTGCACAGCATCGAATAGCTTGGGGCAAACGGTGATTGGCAAACGGCGTTGCCGATCGGCTTCTTCGACGGCCTGGCGAATTTTCTCGGCTGCCTCGCCAAACAAGATCAGGTGGCGCACTCGATGAGTGACCAACTCGGCAAAAGCCTCCCAGGGCAGGTCTTTATCGCGTCCTCCAGCTAGTAAAACGATGGGTTCCTGAAAGGAACGGAGCGCTGCCATGCTACGTTCAGGGGCGGTGGCGATGGAGTCGTTATACCAGGCTGCACCACCCCAGTTACGGACAAATTCCAGGCGATGGGGGACGCCGCGAAAATCTCGAACTCCTTCACGACAGGCTTCAAAAGGCAAACCGGCAGCAATGGCGATGGCACAGGCAGCGACAACGTTTGCAAGGTTGTGAAAGCCACGCAAAGCGATCTCTTCAATTGGAAAGAGCGGAGTCCAATCGTTTTGCTCAGCATAAAAGATGGTGCCCTGGTGGACAAAGGTGCCATTGGTTGCTTGAGGTGGATCGATGCCAAAGGTGAGCAGACGAGCCGCCGTTCGATTCCGCAGATTCCAGGTAGTCGGGTCTTCGCGATTTAACACAGCCACATCGGTGCATGTTTGATAGGCGATCAGGCGCGCTTTTGCTTCAATATAGGCTTCCATCGTGCCATGACGATCTAAATGATTGGGCGTGATATTGAGAAGGGCGGCTACCTGCGGCGAGCGGGTCATCAATTCCAACTGGAAGCTGGAGAGCTCTAGCACCACCAGGTCTTCAGTCTGGATTTCGTCCACCTGATGGATCAAGGGTGTACCGATATTACCGCCGACCCACACCTTTTGATAGGGTACTTTGGAGGAATGGTGCTGAACTGCAGCTTGGGCAATCCGTCCGACCAGAGTGGTAGTGGTCGTTTTGCCTGCAGAGCCGCTGATCCCGATCACGGTGGCTGAGGTGACTTCCAGAAAGAGTTGCGAATCATTGGTGATTCGGATGCCACGTCGTTTCGCTTCGGCAATCAATGGCAAAGACAGTGGCACACCACCGGAGACACAGAGCAAATCCACTCCTTCCAACGCTTCGAGTGGGTGGCCGCCTGTAATCCAGCGGATGGGTAGGTCTGCCAAAGCTTGTCGGGCATTCTCTAGAGCCTCCGTGGGTTGGCGGTCGTTCAGGGTGACCGTTGCCCCGCTCTCGACAAGGAAACGCGCCACAGCAATCCCTTGCCGCGCTGCGCCAACCACCAGGGCGTGTTTCCCCTGCCAATCTTTGCGAGAGACCGGCTCAGCTTTCATTGTCAAACGATCAACCTCCACAAGGTACAATCGAAACCACCTCTGCTACACTAACGCTAACGCGATGCCAATCATGGCTGCCAATAAGCTAACCAACCAGAACCGTTGCACCACTTGTGTCTCGCTCCAACCAAGCAACTCGAAATGGTGGTGAATAGGCGCCATCTTGAACACCCGCCGCCCTTCACCGGTTTTGCGTTTGGTATATTTGAAATAGGTGGTCTGGATGATGACACTTAGGGTTTCACTAACCGGAATAATGGCAATAATGGGTAACAGGATCCACTGTCCGGTCATCAGGGCGATCACAGCAAGTGTGGAACCGAGAGCCATAGAGCCGGTATCACCCATAATCAGCTCAGCAGGGTGAACGTTAAACCACAAAAATCCGAAAATAGCGCCAACCAGAGCAAAACAAAAACGGGCAATGTAAACCTGACCTTGCAGAAGGGCGATCCCGCCATAGCAAGCAAATGCCGTCGCACTGATTAAGCCGGCCAGACCATCTAAACCATCGGTGAAATTAACTGCGTTTGACATACCCACAATGATAAAAACCACAATCGGAAGGTAAAAAACACCCAGCTTTAGGCTTCCTTTGATGCCCGGTAAAAACATTTCGGGAACACGCAGAAAAACCTGTAAACCGATCCCGGCTCCCAAAGCTAAAACCACCTGTCCGAGAAATTTTGCCCGCACACTTAGGCCGCTCTTGCGTGTCGAACCAACCAGACCTTGCCAATCGTCGATGGTGCCCAGGATGGCAAAGCCGATCATTACGGCGATTGGCAGCAGGATCGAACGACCCAATAGAGTCAGGCCGCGGATCGGAGCCACATTGAGCAAAACGGTAACCAGCGTAACGGGTAGGATAAATAACCAGCCCCCCATTGTGGGTGTTCCCATTTTGGTTAGGTGTCGTTGTGGTCCTTCGAGGCGAATCGCTTTGCCGGCATTGAGGGCTCTCAAGACGCGCAAAAGCGGCGGCCCCCAGATCACCGTCAACAAAAAGGTCAAGCCCGCCAGGGCAAGAGACATGGGAGCCTGGCTCATTCGTGCATCTCCAGAGCTGAAACAATCCGATCCATGCGCATTCCATGCGAGCCCTTCACTAATACGATATCGCCTTCGCGCAGTTCTTTCTGTAGCAGCGGAATCGCTTCTAAGGCGTCCATGAACTCCTGGATGTTTTCTTTTCGCATTCCTGCTCGGCGGGCAGCTGCAGCAATGATCTTGCCTCGTTCTCCTACCGTAATAAGCCGATCAGCGACTTCTGCAGCCCTTCTACCCACCAGTTCATGCCCCTGGGTTTCGTAGATTCCCAATTCCAGCATGTCCCCTAACACAGCAATCTTGCGCCCATCCAGATCGGCTAAAAGATTCAAGGCAGCCAGGGTTGACTCTGGGGCAGCGTTGTAGGAGTCGTCCAGGATGAGCGCGCCCTGTTCAGTCCGTACAACTGCCAAGCGTAATTGAATGGGGGTAGATTGCAACCCTTCGATAATCTCTTGCCAGGTCAGGTTGTCGTTTAAGCCGACCGCAATTGCACGTAAGGCTGTATGGACCGAATGACGGCCCAAAAGCGGCACGCGCAGGTGCAATATTTCATTCCGATAGTGAACGCGGAAAGAGATTCCTTCCAAACCCTGGCTATAAATTGCATCTGCCCACAGGTCAGCTTGCGGGTCTAACCCGTAAAAAAAGACTTTTGCCTGGGTCTTGTGGGCCATCTCGCGCACATACGGGTCATCAATGTTGAGGATCGCAATTCCTTGCGGAGCAGGGGGGAGCGCCTGAACCAGCTCACTTTTGCCCTGGGCGATAGCTTCCTGGCTGCCGGCCCGCTCTGCGTGAACGGTACCCACATTGGTGACCACACCAACCTGAGGGAGTGCAATCTCGCAGAGAAAAGCTATTTCTCCTCTGACATAAAAGCCCATTTCCAAAACTGCCCGTTCATGCGCCTCGCTCAAGCGCAAAATGGTCAATGGCAGTCCAATCTCGTTATTGAGATTGCCGGGTGATTTCAGAGTGAGATAGCGGCGACTCAACACTTCGGCAATCAATTCTTTTGTGGTGGATTTTCCTACGCTGCCGGTGATACCAATCACTTTCAAGTTGAGTTTACGCCGCCAAAAGCGAGCGGTGTCTTGCAAAGCTTTCAAGCTGTCATCTACCAAAAGACAGAAGGGGGGTTGCGGAGGAGCTGAGCGAAGCGGCAAAGTGCGCAGATCTAGGATCGGGGCGTTGGTTTCGATTTGCCGTTGAATCAGTGCCAGATGGGCGCCGCGTTGAAAGGCATCTCGAACAAAATTGTGTCCATCCTGCCGTTCGCCTGGCAACGCAACAAATAGAGCCCCTGGGATAACCAGCCGCGAATCGACAACCGCATCGGTAATCGGATGACCGGCGCTCTCAAAGCGCTGATGGGTTAGGGCCTCTAAAACCTCTGCAACCGTCAACATGTCAAACTGCCTGTCCTTTAATGTGTCGCTTTCCGATAACGATCGGGTGGGATATTCATGAGCAAGGCAATCTGTTCAACTACCTTGGGAAAGATCGGAGCGGCTACTTCAGAACCCCAAATGGAGGTTTTTGGCTTTTCCAACCAAATGTATACCAGGAAACGCGGGTCGTCCACTGGCCCCCATCCGGCAAATGAAGCGTTGGTCTCACCGCTGGTATAGCCTGCACCTGGAATAGCGATTTCACCGGTGCCGGTTTTGCCGGCCACTCGATAGCCCTCCACCAGAGCTGAAGAGGCCTCCGCTTCGAGGGATCGGGCGAGCATTTCGGTCAAAGTGTGGGCAGTTTTGTCTGAGATGGGAATTGAACTCACCGATGGGGTAATCATAAATTGTTCTCCATCCTTGATAATTGCCCGCACGATATGAGGACGCATAATTTTTCCGTCGTTTGCCAGGGCAGAGATGGCGGCGGCCATTTGAATTGGGGTCGCCGAAACGCCTTGCCCGAAGGAATTGGTGCCGATTTCGGATTCAGACCACAATTGATCCTGAGGCAGTTTTAGAATACCCGCTCGCTCGCCATCTAAATCGATTCCAGTGGTATGACCAATGCCAAAAGCCTGCAGATAAGTGTAGAAGTCCGCTGCGCCAAGTTGGGTTGCTACCCAAGCCAAACAGACGTTCAGCGATAACTGCATACACCCCTGCATCGTTTGTTTGCCATGTCCGGCGCGATCCCAGTTATAAATGACCAGACCGCCAACTTCAATTGCTCCTTTATCCAGGTAAGTGGTATCTTCTGTCACCACCCCTTTATCCAGGGCAGAAGCCATAGTAAGGACTTTGAAAACGGAGCCGGGTTCATACATGGCGCTGATGGCTCGATTGAAGACAAATTGGCCTTTTTGAGAGATTGCCTCGTAATCCCAATAGCGGCTGATATCGAGGCGCGGATAGGAGGCCATTGCCCAAACTTCACCGGTTTTTGGATCCAAAACAACAATAACACCGGTTTCTGATTTTGTTTTTTGGATGTTTTCTTCCAGGATCTTTTCGACCGCTGCCTGAAGCTCCCGGTCAATGGTCAAGATCAAACTGGCGCCTTCCGGAATGGGAGGAAAATCTTGCACTAGGCGCGGATCATTCGGTACCCAAAGTTTCACCGGGCTGCCGGCGAGCATCTCGTTGTATTTAGCTTCCACGCCAAAGTAACCAAGCGGCAAGGCTTGTTGCGTATAACCAACAAACCCCAATACATTGGAAGCGAGTAAGGGCTCTGGATAGATTCTTTTCATGTAAGGCTGTAAGACGAGACCGCGTAAGTGTCTGGCGAGGCGGGCTTTCTCGGTGCGTTCGAGGCGGCTATCGGCATCTCTGATCTTTAAAAAATTCTGTAATTGATCTACCTTTTCTTTTTCAATCCCTTTTGCTAGCGGCAGATAAACTTGTTGAGGATTGGGTGGGTTTTCAACCGTCACCTTGACCTTGTAGTAATCTAATCCAAAATAGACATTGGAGGTTAAAGCAATCGTATGGGCATCATCGGTCTCTTTATTTACCGCGCGATAATCGATGCCCGCCTCATACACCATTTCATTGCCAGCTAACAACTGACCTTTGCGATCGAAGATCAAGCCGCGTGGGGGGTGAATCGTCCAAACAGAACCCAAATGGCTTGCCCGCACTTCCTCCAGGATTTCACCCCGTTGATGATCCATTAATAAAGAAACATGCTGCCCGAAAATCAGAGCAGCCGATACGGTGAATAATGTGCCGAGGAGGATGTACCGTGAACTAAAATCCTGGCTCATGGACTGCTACCCCTTTCAGAATTTGCCCAGGCATCTAACTTCGACTTAAGCCAGTCAAGCAGAGACTGGGTGTAGATGGGAGGAAGGGAGTAGGACACGCTTTGAGCTTTCCTGGATGCGGAAGAGACCGGGGTTTGATCCAGGGGTACGTAACCCGGCACGATCAGGTAAATTCCTTCGTCTGGTTCGATGCGTCGAAAACCCATCTCAATGGCGCGCTTTTCCATCATAGCTGATGATTTGAGAATCCCCAATTGGGTGCGGAGATGGGCATTGATCATTTCGACTTCGGTGATCTCATTTTCCATCATGATAATTGCTCTGCCGAGCGCCAGGGTGCGGGCGGTTACATCCAGGTAGAGGGAGGCAGCCAGGATGACCCCAAGCAGAATGACCAAAATCAACATCCCCGTGCTGATTTGTTTTCGCCACGGTGTCGTTGAATAAGCCTGTGCTAACCTGCGCAGCGAGTTCATACTCCATTCACCTTTGCCTTTTTTTAAAGACCTTGCAAGTGTCATGCCATCACTCATTCGCAGCCAGTTTTTCAGCGACGCGCAGGCGAGCGCTCCTTGCGCGGGGATTGGACGCCACTTCGCTTGCTGAAGGGCGGATAGGCTTAGGGGTCAGGACTTTCAAGCGAGCGCGGTGACCACAGGTGCAAATTGGCTGCTTCGGTGGGCAGGTGCAATTCCGCGCTTCGATTTGAAAGTAAGTTTTGACCAAGCGGTCCTCCAAAGAATGAAAAGATATGATCGCCAGGCGACCAGAGTCATTCAGGGCCATCGTAGCCTGAGGCAAGACGTTCTCCAAAGCCTCTAGCTCAGCGTTGACAGCAATGCGGATGGCTTGAAAGGTTCGAGTGGCGGGGTGAATGCCACCGGATTGACGTCTCACCACGCGAACGACCACATCGGCTAACTGCAAGGTGGTCAGGATGGGACGAGAAGCGACGATTGCCCTGGCAATCTGTTTGGCGAAGCGCTCTTCTCCATAGAGGGAGAGTATCTTCGCCAGTTCATCCTGAGATAAGTTGTTAACCAGGTCTGCCGCAGTGTGGGGCTGGCGGCAGTCGAAGCGCATATCCAAAGGCGCTTCGGAACGGAATGAAAAACCACGTTCGGGTGTATCAAGTTGCAGAGAGGATACACCCAAATCCAGGAGAATGCCGTCCACCGTACTCCAACCTAGCCAGGCTAAATGCTGAGAAAGGTCACGGAAGTTTCCGTGAACCAGCCAATAGCGCCCTTGGTAGGTTTTTAGAGTTTGGTCAGCGATTTGCAAGGCAGAGATATCCAGATCGATGCCCAACAATAAACCATCCGGCGCGCTGGCTTCCAGGATGCCTCGGGCGTGTCCGCCGCTTCCAACGGTGGCGTCAACAAATCGCTGCCCTGGGCGTGGTTGCAGATAGGTTAAAACCTCATGGTAAAGTACAGGTTTATGCACGGCTGCGATTGGTCGTTAACTGAAAGTCAATAAACCGTGCGACATCGGTTTCAGCTTCGTCAAGCACTTGCTTATGTTTTTCCCAATTCTCTTTGGACCAAATTTCAAAAAAGTTTCCCACACCAACAATGACGATTTCGGAATTCAGATTAGCCTTTTCGCGTAAGTATTGAGGGATCAAAACCCGTCCGGTGCGATCGACTTCGACCTGTTCGCCATTTGAAAACAAATAACGCCGTAAAAGGCGGGCATTGGGATCGGCATAGTTTTGGTCGTTAATCTGGTTAGCCCAACTCTCAAAGACCTCAGCCGGCATGACCAGCAGGTTCAGGTCAAAACCTTTGGTGATGATCACCTCACTGCCCAGCAACTCGCGATATTTGGCAGGGATGGTCAATCGCCCTTTTTGGTCTAGAGAGTGAAAGTATTGCCCTAAGAACATCTGTTCCTTCTATCCGATTAAACCGCAACGCCGGAACTTATCCGGCGTCCCACTTGAACCCACTTTCCTGCACAGTTAGACACATTGTAGCGTAAAATTGAATGAAAATCAAGGGGTTTATCCACTCAATTTTGATTAGAATTTTTTCCTTGAAGGGCGGGTTAAAATTCGGTGATTTTAGACATCACGATCGACGGCGTCGGTGAGAATATTAATCCTTTTTTAATCCTTAATAATCAGGTTAAATCATGTATAATTTATTAAGGTATCTTGCCGCAACTTTGAGCACGGCTGTCATCTCTTTCCCTCTGCGGCAATGGCTGTAGGAATGATCTCAGTGTTTGAAACTGTGCTTGATGTACCGGTGTTCTTGTTCGGGTTAGGCAGTGCTTATTCATTCACAGTGAGTGATCTAGATTCGGTGAGCGAAGAATAGGATGGATAAGACGTGTACACAAGCACTGAAGCTTGTCATTTATTTGTTGTCATACCATTATCACGGGTGTTTGGTTTTTTTGAACACTTAAGAATGATCTAACTGACTGGGGTCTAATCGAACAGCCGTTGTCCGCACGGAAGGATAACGGCTGTTTTGATTAAGTGTATGGAAAAATCGGTGCGAACGGTTACAGCGTTAAAAGCGCAAAAGAACAACCCTCAGCGGATCAACGTCTTTTTGGACGGCCAATTTGCGTTTGGTTTGTCCCGCCTGGTCGCAGCCTGGTTACAAGTCGGCCAAACACTGACGGAGGAACGCCTGGAGCAATTGCTGCAGGAAGACCGGCGTGAGAGCCTTTATCAGCGTGCCCTGCGCTATCTTTCGTTTCGACCACGCTCGGAGCAAGAGATGCGTCTGTATTTGCTGCGCCACGAACAAGACGAACAGGTAAGAGAGCTCGTTTTAGAACGCTTGAAGGAAAATGGTTGGTTAGATGATGGACGCTTTGCTGCTCAATGGGTTGAGAACCGCGCTGCTTTTCGGCCGCGTGGCAAAAAAGCTCTTGCGTTTGAATTGAAACAGCGCGGGGTTCAAGCTGCCACCATCGAGCAAGCTGTTCAAGAGCTCGATGAAGAAGAAATGGCTTATCAGGCTGCACAAAAGGTCTTGGAGCGCTATAAAAACCTGGATCGACAAACTTTTCGGCGAAAACTGTATGATTTGCTCATCCGCCGCGGGTTTTCTTATGAAGTTGTTCTACCGACTATCCACCGTTGCTGGCAAGAGAACCATCAAAACACTGGAATAGAACAAGAGGACGTGAAGGATGGTTGAGTGGATAGTATCGATAATGTTATTTAGCGTAGGTCTGGCTGGCGGCTACCTTCTGCGGGAATGGATTAACCGCCGTAGAATCCAACAAGGGAAAGAAGAAGCCGAACGACTGATTCGCGAGGCTGCCCAACGCGCCAGTGACATTGAGCTGGAAGCCAAAAATAAAGCTCTGGAACTCCGCCAACAGGCAGAAGCCGAGATTGCCCGCCGCCGGAATGAATTGAATCGGGAAGAGGATCGCCTGCAAAAGCGGCGAGAAGAGTTGGATATTCGCGCTGATCGGCTGGAAAAACGCGAACAGGCGTTAAACAAGCGTCAAAGTGTAATTGATAAGCGGGCGAATGAAATCGAAAAACTGTATGCAGAGGAATTAGAAGAGCTGCAACGGATTGCCAACATGACCATGGAAGAAGCCCGCAATGTGCTCCTGGCTGAAGCGGAAAAGGAAGCGCGAGCTGATATGGCGCGCATTATTCGCCAGATTGAAGCCGAAGCCCGTGAAGAGGGCGAGAACCGCGCTCGCAAATTGATCACCGCGGCGATCCAACGGGTTGCCTCTGAACATGTAGCAGAGGTCTGTACGTCTGTCGTGCCGCTGCCTTCGGACGAGATGAAAGGGCGCATTATTGGCCGCAATGGACGCAACATTCATGCTTTTGAGCAAGTCGCCGGGGTTGATGTGATTGTCGATGATACTCCCGAAGCGGTCACGATTTCCTGCTTTGATCCCATCCGCCGTGAAGTAGCCCGTCGAGCTCTGGAAAAACTGGTCTTGGATGGCCGAATTCACCCTGCCCATATCGAGAAAATCCTTAAGAATGAACAAAAAGAGGTCGAGCGCGATATTATTGAGGCGGGCGAGCAAGCGGTTTATGATGCAGGGGTACCTGGCCTGCATCCAGAAGTGATCAAAATGCTTGGTCGGCTGAAGTATCGTTCTTCCTATGGGCAAAACCAGTTGGCTCATGCGGTTGAGACAGCTCGCCTGGCAGCGGTTTTAGCGGCTGAGTTGGGGGCAGATGTCGAAATCGCCAAGGCGGGTGGTTTACTCCATGACCTCGGCAAGGCGATGGATCACAATATGGAGGGAACCCATGCCCTCTTAGGGGCAGAGTTTGCCAAACGACATGGTGTCCATCCTGCGGTGGTGAACATCATTGCTTCTCACCATCATGAGGTGGAGCAAGAGAACGTTGAGGCAGCCATTGTTGAAGCGGCGGACGCTATCTCGGGCGCCAGACCGGGAGCAAGGCGCGAGTCTCTCGAACAATATCTCAAACGGGTGCGCGCTCTGGAGGAGATCGCCAATTCGCACAAGGGAGTCAGCCAGAGCTATGCCCTTCAGGCAGGCCGAGAAATTCGCATCTTTGTCAAACCAGAAGAAATCGATGATTTAGAGTCGATTCGCCTGGCGCGCGATATCGCAAAGAAGATCGAAGAAACGATGCAATATCCAGGACAAATAAAAGTCACCGTTATCCGTGAGACGCGTTCGATCGACTATGCCAAATGACCCGTGATCTGCCTCGAGCGATTGATTCCGAAGAGTTGCCCACGAACCCTCGGGTCGCTGTTCTGCTCTAAGGTTATTCTTCTTGTCGAGATTTGCTCACCACTGAAGCCAGGGGTTATGAATTCGTTCCTGGGCGACCGTGGTTTCATTCCCGTGACCGGAGAGCAATCGAGTTCGATCGGGAAGGGTTAAAATCTGTTCCCGAATGCTGTTCATCAACGTCTCGAAATCGCCGCCAGGCAGGTCGGTGCGTCCAATGCCCGACTCAAAGATCACATCTCCACAAAAACATACCGCGGCTGATGGGACATAGAACACCACATGGCCTGGAGTGTGCCCTGGCGCGTGGCGCACTTCCACATCAACATCGCCAATTCTCAAGATTTGACCATGTTTCAGAAGGAGATTCGGTTCAGGAATGGCATCCATGTGAAAGCCAAAGAGTTGAGCTCCTCCCTGAACATGCCAGAGTGGGAGATCGTCGGCGTGCAAAGCAATGGTTGGGCGGGAAGCTAACGATTTGATGATCCCCGCTACCCCGCCAAGGTGATCGAAGTGAGCATGGGTCAACCAGATTTGCTCAATTTGCCAACCGTTTTGCTCGGCGAGTTGAACAATTTTCTCTCCATCCCAGGCTGGGTCAATTGCCACGGTTCTCTGGCTTTGAGGATCATGGAGTAAATAAGCATTGGTTTGAACCGGTCCTAACACCATTCGTTTGATGACAATCATTTTGCTCCTCTTGAATGATAGCGTTAAAGCTCATCGATTGGATTCGGTAGGAAGGTTTTTCTTTTGCCTTTTTTTCCAAAGTTTACCAAACAAATCTGTGATCGAGTCAAAACTCAGCCAGGAACCGAGAAAGGCACCGATGGCACCCATCCAGCGTGCCGCAGCGCCGCTCAATCCCAAAAGATTCACTGCTCGAATATCAATCCGTTGGGCAGATAAAGCCCGTCGTTCTTCCTCTCCGCCCGGTTTTGGTTTGAAGATCAGGTGGAGCCAAACCATGCCGCGATAGGTGCCAACTTGCTCCGGACGTACGCTCCAGGCGAATTTTACGCTCTGCGTGGGTTGCAATGCTTCCCTGATCTCTGAATTGGGTTTGACATCCAGTCCGCTGATATCCAACCGCCCCTCCGCAAAGACGTAATGCGTTTCGTAGAGATTTGGAATGGCGATTTTCTCTCCCTGGGTCTGATGCCCTTGAATTATCGCCGTGGGTGTGAGGTTACCTTTAGGATCGAGTTCAAGAGTCAGGAGGATTAAGTCGCTATCGCCGACTCGAATGATTGGCGGCCATTCTAGAATCAGCAAACGTTGTTCGGGGATTTGCTCCGCTGGGGTGGGGATGGGAGTGGAAAAGGGCACTGTGGTGTAGGTAGCTATGGATGAGTAGGGAGGTGGAGCCTGGCTAGCAGGAGGCACACAGGCGCCGAATGCGCTGACCAGCAAGAGCCAGGTGAAGCCTCGAAAAAGCCCCCTTGTCCAGCGTTGGTATGTTGCCTCACATCCAGTGAAGCTCATTTGGAAATGCCTCGTGGAGAGCTGGTAATTGCATATCGTGCGGAAAAATGCGCATCTCGCGCCGTTTTTGTTCAAAAGGGAAGATACCCCAAAGTAGCAAGAGCAACGAAATCAAAATCAGTAACCACCCGATCCAAACGCGCACCGGCAGCCGTTTCATAAAAAAATTATAACATCCTCCGCCGCACCTTGCGTTTATAATTCAACCATGCAATCTGACAATAGCGATTCTCAGTTCGTTCTGATTGAGAGAACATTTGCACAGGCTGGGTTTAGAAGCCTCTGCCTAAAATTTTATAAAAGGAGAGAAAGGTCATGGACGTCAATAATTTGCTCTGGTTTATCATCATTGGCTTTGTTGCCGGCTGGATTGCTACCCGTTTGATGCGGAAATCCAATATTGGTCTGGTGGGGAACATCGTGGTAGGGGTTTTGGGGGCAGTGATTGGAGGCAACATCTTCAATTTCTTGCGCATATCTGCCAGCGGTTTGCTTGGCTCGCTGGTTACGGCTGTGGTTGGAGCGGTGGTGCTTTTGTACTTGATCAGTCTGGCGAAGAAAATTTAGCCAAGCCGAGGTTGACTTGAGGATCCAAAGATGGCTTAACTTTCACGCTGCGGTTTTGGTCTTGATCGGCTTAATGTTTCTGCTCTATAGCCCGCTGATTGTAGCGTGGCTGGGCTTAACTCAGGTGGTGCAGGATTCTCCAGGATATTGGGCGATGGTTTCGTTTGCCCGCTTGTTTGGAATGGGGTTGCTGGCATGGGGCGCAACGCTCTTAAGTGTCCGCTCATTACTGGTTCGGGCTGAAGTAGAAGAGCGTGCCCTCACACCTCTCCTCTGGGTGGTTACTAGCGCAGATTTTTTAGGGGCTTTCAGTGCTGCTATTCAAGCGGCATCCGTTTGGGGGATGCCAGCCAGTTGGGTGATCAGTCTGGGTTTTGGGGTTTTCGGGATGGTCAGTCTGGTGTTGCTGATTTTTCAAGGAAGGGCTTCAACCAGATGATTATCTCAAAAGGGCAGGCAGTCCAGGTTGAAATCCTGACCGCTACGGGCTGGAAGGAGTATGCTTTGCTGGATAGTGGCAACGGCTTGCGTTTGGAACAATACGGTCGTTTCCGCATCATTCGCCCGGCCGCTCAGGCCATGTGGCGACCGGCGTTGGATGCAACTGCGTGGCAGGCTGCCCAGGCTATCTTTCATCCAAGCGGTGGGGAGAGCGGTGGTCAATGGCATTTTCCAAAAACACCATTGCCAGATCATTGGCAGATGTCCTACCGAGAGCTGAAGTTTCAGGTTTTTACAGGTGCTTCGCGGCATGTGGGGGTTTTTGTGGAGCAGTCGCCACAATGGGATTGGATTATAGAAACCATCCAGGCTAGTCGTCAGCCGCTCCAGGTTTTAAATCTGTTTGCATACAGCGGCCTGGCTACCCTGTCGGCGGCTTTGGCTGGAGCAAAAGTAACCCATGTTGATGCCTCTAAAAAAATTGTGCAACTTGCTCGTCAGAACCAGGCTCTTAGCGGATTGACTGACAGACCGGTGCGCTGGATTGTGGACGACGCCTTGAAATTTCTTAAACGGGAAATTCGGCGCGGCGTTCGCTATGATGGCATCATTCTAGACCCGCCGAAGTTCGGTCGCGGGCCCAAAGGAGAGGTATGGGAGTTTTTTGAACTGCTTCCCAACCTCTTGGACTTGTGTCGGCAAGCCTTGAGCCCCCATCCGCAATTCTTTGTGTTGACGGCTTATGCTGTACAGGCTTCTGCTATCAGCCTGTACTATGCGGTGCAGGAACTCCTCTCGTTTCGCCACGGTGCATTAAGTTGCGGCGAACTGACTTTAGCAGAACAATCGGCCGGGCGGCTTCTGCCGATGGCAATCTATGTTCGCTGGCGGGCGTAGATTCCCTTCCTAGCCGAAGCGTTGCTCTTTCCACACGTCAGCTTCGTTGTGGTAGCCGGCCTGTTCCCAGAAGCCCAACCGGTCGTAGGCGGTGAATTCCAGACCGCGAAGCCACTTTGCCCCTTTCCAAAAGTAAGGGACTTTGAGATCGTCCCGCCCAAGGATGTACCCGATAACGCCCCGCACAGGATAACCATGATCGGGGGTAAGAGGTTGACCGTTATAGTGCGTGGCGAGCAGAAAGTTATCTTGCAGCACAACTTCCAGAGGAAGATTAGCGGTAAAGCCGTATTCGGCATGTTGGATGACGTAACGGGCGGAAGGTTTGAGCTTGATCAGGCCTTGCTCCACGAGTGTACGGACGGATACGCCTTCCCAGCGGGTGTCAAACTTACTCCAGCGGGTGACGCAATGGATGTCCATAACGACTTCCGTGCGGGGCAATTGATTAAATTCCTCCCACGTCCAGGTAACCGGTTGCTCGACCTCGCCCCAAACGCGGAAATCCCAGGTTGCCGGGTTAAAGGTGGGAACGGGTCCATAATGTAAGACTGGGAACTTCTGCGTCAGGGATTGACCAGGGGGTAAACGACCCTGACGGGCGTAGTTTTCTTCTTCTTCGCGACGACGAAAGAAACTTTCAAACATGGAAACCTCCGATTGCCTGCATTATATCAGATAGTCTTTATCGCATTAATCCAATTGCAAGGATTGGCCTGGAGAGAGGACATGCACTTGAGCGGAGGTCTCGGATTCAACTCGATTTTTCCAGTCCTGGACGTCCTGGGCGATGAGTTCCCAGGTGTTATAGTGAATTGGAATGACCTGTTTGGGTTGAATAAGTTTAACGGCGCGCAAGGCATCGCTTGGGCCCATCGTAAAATTATCGCCGATTGGGAGCACGGCAAGATCGATGCCTTCTTCGCCGATCAAGCGCATATCGCCAAACAAGCCGGTGTCGCAGGCGAGATAGAGTTTTTTCCCTTCTAAGGTGGTGATCAGGAAGCCGGCTGGATTGCCCCCGTACGAGCCATCCGGTAAGGCAGAACCATGTAGAGCTTGGGTCAGTTTGAGATAGCCGAATGGATGGTTAAAGCCACCGCCAATGTGTTGCGGATGGGTGCGCACGCCTTGATTGCCCAACCAGTTGGCGATCTCAAAGTTGCTGATTACCAGCGCATTGTTTCTTTTGGCAATCGATACCGTATCGCCCACATGATCCCCATGTCCGTGGCTGACCAGGATGAAATCAGCCTTTAATTCCTCTTCTTTGACCGGGGCAGCGGGATTACCGCTAATGAAAGGGTCAACCAGAATGTGATAGTTGCCACTTTGGATTGCCAGACTGGCATGTCCGAGCCAGGTGATCGTTGTCATCTTTTTCCTCCTTTATAGAATAATTGTAGATTTCTTGGATTGACGATGGTGATCGAATACGGTCTAACAGTGCTCACGGTATTCAGTTTGACTCCTGTGCAAAAAGGCTGTTTCACTAAAGAGCTTGCAACGCTCACGGAGAAATGTTCTTGAACGGCTCTGTTTTCGCAGCGCTCGCCACGGCTTTTTTCGCAATTGGATCATCTATATTTTATCCGAAAATTCCGTAATCGATCTTTCTTATTTCAATGGTTGTCGGTATAATGTTTTCAATTAATGAAAATCGGTCAACTGAGGCAAGGTGTATGGATTTTCGGGATCTCATTCAACCAGGTCTGAGGCGTGTGGATACCTATCTGGTCGAGGAGGAGCATACGGCAAAGCACGTTGGCAGTGGGTCTTCACGCGTGCTGGCTACGCCGTGGATGATTCTTTTCATGGAACGCACCTGTCATCGCTGTCTGGCAGAACGGTTGCCGAGCGGCTATTCCAGTGTTGGGACAGCCGTAGATATTCGCCACCTTGCGCCGGCGAGGGTGGGTAGTACGGTTGAGGTGCGGGGCGAGGTTTTAGGCGTTGATGGGTTGAGAGTCTTCTTCTCTGTCGAGGTGCTTCAGGGGGATGCAATTATCGGCAATGGGAAACACGAACGATTTATCATTGACGAGCAACGATTTCTCAAGCGCCTTGAGGAGGCAAAATGACATGCGGGTTCTCCTGGACGGCTGGCAGTTGATTCATGACCCGCTTTCTGCGGCAGCCTTTCATCTTCTGGAAATCCTTGAAGCCCTACAGCAGGATGTAGAACTGATCCTTGCCCTCCCTGCTGAGAAACCCCTCTGGCTTGCGCCAGAGATTTCCGTTTTTGTCCTAAAGCGTCCTTTTTCCGCTTTCAATCACCTGCGCTGGGTGCAGGTGGATTTGCCAAACATTGCGCGGCGAATTGAGGCGAATGCTATTCACACGGTTCATGGTTTTGCACCTCTCTTTGCCTCGCAGGCTTTGTTCTACAGCCCGACCAGACTCGCTGAGGAGCGCCCAAAAAGACGCCTGACTTTATGGGAACGGATCGATGAGGCGTTTGGCTGGGGTGGGGTGAGCCGGGCTATTTCGCTTGATCGCAATGCGGTTTTTGAGTTGGAGCGATTATTAGAGGAAGACTGGGCAGGGGAAAGCGCACAACCGAAAGCGATGGTTTCCTGCCTAGAGACGAAACTCCAGACCGTCCCAGGTATCCCCTATTTTCTCTATCAAAGCTTTGGCGATTGGAGGCATGTGCAACTATTACTGGAGGTCTGGTCGAAGACAACTGCCCATCTGGGGGATCAGGTTATCTTGGTTATTATCTGCTCCGATCATCACGAACAGGAACAGATCGAGACCCGCAGCGCGACGGAGTTTTTGCAAACCCTCCGCCTTTATGCGGGTGTATCCCCTGCTCAATTGATATCCTTGCTAAAAAATGCGCTGGCTTTGGTTCAACTGGATGGAGAACCCCTGTGGGGTGGCCTTGCCCGGCGAGCATTGGCTTACGGCGTTCCGGTGGTGGGTTTTGAGCATCCTTCGCTGGGCGAGGCGGTAGGTCCTGCGGGGTATCTCGTACCATCCGACGATCAGCGAGCGCTATCGGCGGCGCTGATGACCCTGGTGGTGGAGGAGGAGGTCCTGTCGGGCTTACGGGCTAAAGCCCGCATACGGGCGAAAAACTGGCAGAGAGAAAATTTCCGCAGAGGAATGTTACGTCTGTACCGCCAGGTGATAGTCCATTCGGTGTGATGAGCGTTTTCACATTCGCATAGCCGATCTTTGCTTGCTGTTAAGCCTGGCGGATGGGGTTTATTTTCCCCTTAAGATGCGCGTCCCAAACAAGCCAAGCAGAATACCTGCTAGTAAGAAAACTGCTCCCACAATCCCTAAAAGAGGGGAAGAAGACGATGCGCTTGGCTGCGGTTCCTCGGCTAAGGATTGAGAATTTTTTTGCGCCCCAAAGTCAAGGTATGTTTCATCACCGGCGTTCAGTTTGAGGGTAATGGTGTTGATGGTTGTGGGATTATAGCCGCCTGGAATAGCAACCGAGATGGTGTATTCCCCCTCTGGCAAATCATTGAAGCAAACCGGATCGCTACCGCTGCGTGACTCGGCTGTAAAAGCTGCTTTGCCGGACCTTTCTGAAAGGCTGATGGCGCCACCAGGTATGGCGGTTTCCGTCTCTTGACGCAGAGCATCACCATTTACATCATCGTAGAGCAGAACGCAGATAATCCCGGTGCCTGGTACCGGAGTTGGGGTAGGGATTTCCGGGGTGGGGGTAGGACTTGGCCCTGGGGTAGGGGTTTCGATGGTGGGTCCACCCAAGCCAAGCAAGAGCTCTTGCCCTACGATGATATTATCGCCGGTTAATTTATTGAGACCGCGTAATTCCTCAATCGGTACTCCCGAGATCAGGGAAATACGAATTAGGGTGTCTCCTGGTTGAACAATGTAGATTATTCTCCCATCCGTCCCAGGTGTTGGAGTGGGAAAGGGAGTAAGCTGTGCAGGAAAGGATGCACTGGTCAGCGACGGGATTGCTAGCCATCCTAGAAGAAGCAGAATCAGGGCAAATAGCCAGGGCTTTTTCATGGGAGAGATTATATCATCAGAGCGATTTGCGTTGCGTAAGTGTCCAAAGGGCAAACAGGGCAAGCAGGTTAAACCCTACTGCGACGGCGAGGTTGGCGAAGATGCCTAGCCGATAGAGCGGTGCAGCTAAGAACGCTCCAAAAGCCCGGCCGAGCGAGTGACTCGCTCCGGTTGAAGAGAGCATGGTTGCCCGGTTTTCGGGCAAAAGCTCACTCATCAATGGGATACTGCTGACCAGGGTGAATTCAAAAGTAATATAGAACAAGGACAATCCGATAACGGCTGCAACGGGCGACCCGCCACCTTGAGTCAATCCAAACGCGGCAAGGATATTGAGCAGAATGCCAATCGTCACTGTTTTCGGTTTCCCCAACTTATCCACCAGCACTGCAACCAGGAACTCCCCAGCCAATTCCGAAATTCCGATGATTGCTGTCGTTACGCCTAAGGCAGCAATTTTTAACTGAAAAGTATCTTCGAGCCAAACCCCGAAGATCAGATTGATGACTTCGTTGGCAGCACTGATTGCCAGTCCAATGGCAAGGCCGTTCAGGGCGATACTTGAAGTTAGAACGGCGATGAAGCGGTGCGGCTCGTGCGGCAATTTCGAAGGCTTTGGCTCGGCAGCGATTGTGGCCATCAGCCCAATCAGGAGCCCACTGCCTAGAAGGGCAAAAACCGCAAACGGAGATCTCCATCCAAAATAGGTGATCAACAGACCCACGAATGGAACCCCAAACAGGAAAGAGAGAGACCAGCCCAGTTCCATTAGAGCCATCACACGGCCGCGGGAGGCATAATTGACTTTGTCGCCAATATATGCCAATAAAGAGGGGTCGAACAGGTATTTGCCCAGCATGGTCAGCAAAATGGCAAGGGCGAAAACGGCGTAGGTTTGCCGAAAAAGGACAAAGACACAACCCAGAATAAACAGGCTGACCCCGCTTACCATACCGGTTTTCCGCCCGCGGCTATCCCCAATGCTGGCAATCAGCGGAGCCAGTGCGCCTAGCACAGCGCGAATGGTCAGGATAAGCGACATCTGTTCCAGAGAAACACCGAGTGCAGTGCGAAAAACCCCTAAAAAGGGATACACCATGCGGTACATGGTATTGAGCAATATGCGAGTAAAAGTGAAGAAAGCCAGCCGCCGCCCCGAGATTGGAAAAGATGGGTTGGTCATGCTTTGAGTTGCGCGGAGGAGGCAGAATAGTCGCTTGAGAGCGGCGTAAGATGATAGAGCAAATCTGCCAGGCTCCAACACGCTCCGCTGAGCAGAATGACCAAAGCGAAAAAGATGTAACGTAAAACCCCAGCCTGGCTGTTCAGGATTGGCATTTGGGGATGAAGAATATACTCTGCGCTGGCGAGAGCCCAAAAAAGTCCCCCGGCGAACAGGAAATTCACCAAGCCGCTGAGGCGCAGGTTGGCAAACAGAGAGGTTGCCACTTGAAAGATCAGCCCGATAATGGCGAAGTTGAGAGGAATGCGAAAGCGCGGTTCGGCGAGAAAGAGTCCATTCCAGCTCACCTGCATCACCCATAAAGACATAGGCAAGAAGAGCAACCAGAAGATCAATGCGCTGCGTTGTAGAGCAATCGAGCAGGTGAGAAGGGGTATTTTGCGGTTTAAGAAGCCGAAGACCCCGATTGCTCCGCTTAAGCCAAAACCGATCAACGCTGCCCACACCCAGCCGCCGTGAAAATAAATCAGCCTTGCCTGGCTGCCGAGCGTTCGCTCAGGCGGGGCAAGGATAGCGATGAAGATGGCAATCAGGATCAGAAAGACGGTGCGGATAATGAGGCGAGCAGATTTCATCGAGTTCGCTTTCCCAAGAGAGATTTTCAATCGAAAAACGCAAGGATAAATAATTATAGCTTAAGAAACCTCCTGAAATTCACCCAGTTTCTAATGTACTAAAGCGATTCAGGTCGGGCGTCAAAAATTCTCAGCGAAAATTGGAAACGTGGGGCAGATTGTAACAACCTACCATCACAAGTCGTATTGATAATTTGCTGAGAAAACCGTCCCCGAATAGACCACGAATAAACGAATAGAAGCGCTATTCGTGCATTCGTGAAATATTCGTGGACGGTTTTTCCCGCCAAATAGAGCCTTTGGTAGGTAATTACGGCAGATTTCAAATTTGCTCTACGTTTGAATATTCGGAGAGGCAATGGGTGATGTGCCTTTTTGGCGTGCAGAAGTCCTACTTCCAGATATTACCCAATAGAGCGCGGAAGTGTTCCATCCTCAGTGTCTTTGCAACCTTTTAGAAGCCTTGGCAACCGGATTCTTGTCGCTATCCCTGCATGATGAAATGCGCTATAATGAAATTGAGCAGTTGGAATGTTCAGGAAGCGATCTTTTATGCCAAAGAAATCCTCATCTTCCCAAAATCGAACGACGTCGAAAAAAACTTCCCCGAAGCCAGACAGAGGAGGGGTCAAGTCAACCCCAAAATCTCAGGTAAAAACCACCTCTGAACCGCGGTTTGCCTGGTTAAGGAGCCTTTTCCGAAAGCCTCCTTGGCGGACCGGTAAGCAACAAGCTCCTCGGAGACCCACAACGCTCAGCCAGAAAGTTAGCTTGCCAAAAGAGGGATTGTCGCTGGACCAAAAGCTGGATTTATTGGGAGTGATCTTTTTCGCCATAGGGGTTGTGACTTTGCTGAGCATGGTCTCAGTCTCCCAGGGTTGGCTGACCAATGTGCTGGTTGAGCTCTTGCTGATTGCCTTTGGCTGGGGAGCGGTGATTTTGCCGCTGGTGCTGATGGTTTTGGGAGCGTGGTTGATTTTGCGCCGTTTTGAAAGGATTCCAACCCCAACGCTCGAACGACTGGTAGGCGTCTTTCTCTTATACATTAACGTCCTGGTCATCTTCCATTGGCTTGGGGTTCTTTTTGGGATGAGCGAAGCTCAGCAAGATCGCGCAAACGTTCTGTTTGGGGGAAAAGTCGGGGCTGCTTTTTTTAACTTATTGGAAGATGGTTTAGGCTTGATCGGGGCGACCATTGCCTTGTTTTCCTGGACAATCATTTCGTTGATCTTCGCTTTTGATATTCGTCTAGCGCAAGCCTTAAGCGGCCTGGCTCACCTTGGGACGCGATTCCTGGATTGGTGGGATGAACGCCAGGCTGGAACAGAAAACGGATCACCGCGGCAACCCGAGAGCATTGTTCCCGCGGCTTCCTCTCCATTGTCCTCCTCTCCATCCGTCTCTTCGATTTACCCGAGCCAAAGGGCGGGACAGGGTGATTCTGCAGCCCTGGCGCAAAGCACAAAGGATGCAGGCGACCGGGCAGTGAACTGGCAATTGCCCAGCCTGGCGGAGATTTTGGAAACGGGCGGAATCGTCCAGAATTCAGAGGAGATTGATCAACACCGAGCCCGGGTGATTGAGGATACGCTCATTTCGTTTGGCGCACCTGCTCATATTGTGGAAATTAACCGCGGTCCGGTGGTCACCCAATACGGCGTAGAGCCGGATTTCGTCGAAACTCGGAGTGGCAGGATGCGTGTTCGGGTGGGCAAGATTGCCGCGTTAGCGGACGATCTGGCATTGGCGCTCTCTGCGCGCAGTGTCCGTATCCAGGCTCCAGTGCCAGGCAAAGGCTATATCGGTATTGAGGTACCTAACGACCAACCGGCTGTGGTGCACTTAAGGGATGTTATTGAGAGCGAGGCTTTTCAACGCTTGCGTTCTCCCTTGCGGTTCGGATTGGGTCAGGATGTCAGTGGTCGAGCAGTGGCAATTGATTTGGCCGCGATGCCGCACCTGCTCATTGCCGGCACCACAGGCTCAGGGAAATCGGTATGCGTTAACGCTTTGATTACGTGTCTGTTATTGCATAACACGCCGGCTCAATTGCGCTTGATTATGGTTGATCCGAAACGGGTGGAACTTTCGAATTATAACGGCATTCCCCATCTGTTGACCGCGGTGGTGGTCGAACTGGAGCGGGTAAGCGGGGTGTTGCAATGGGTGACGCGGGAAATGGAAGGCCGTTACCAAAAGTTAGCCAACGCTGGTTGTCGCAACATTGCTGAGTACAACGCAAAAGCATTCCAAAGAGGGGAAAAACCCCTCCCCTATCTGGTAGTGATCATCGATGAATTGGCAGACTTGATGATGCTTGCTCCCGAAGAAACCGAACGCTCTCTCACCCGTCTTGCCCAACTGGCGCGCGCAACCGGCATTCATCTGGTGATTGCCACCCAACGTCCTTCGGTAGATGTGGTAACCGGCTTGATCAAGGCAAACTTTCCTGCTCGGATTGCTTTTGCGGTCGCTTCGGGTGTTGATAGTCGTGTCATTCTCGATCAACTCGGTGCTGAAAGGCTATTGGGCCGCGGCGATATGCTCTTTCAAGCTCCGGATGCGGCTGCGCCGATTCGTCTGCAAGGGGCGTTCGTTTCTGATGGAGAAATTCAACGTTTGGTGGAGTTTTGGCAGGCTCAGAATAAGCCCACCGAAAGCCCGGTGAGCGGCGAGATTGCCGCTTCTCTTCCCAGCGGTATCCCTTTGAAGCAAATGCCGCTTTGGGATGATCTGATGGGTGAGGAAAGTCAGGATCCATTATTCCCGGAAGCGGTGGACCTTGCCAGGCGACAAGGGCGGGCGTCGATTTCCATGCTTCAACGGCGTTTGCGCATCGGGTATACTCGGGCGGCGCGTCTGATCGAAACAATGGAGGAAAAAGGGATTGTCGGTCCGCCGATGCCTGGTACGGGGACGCGGGAGGTCTTAGATTACGGTGAGGCTGCCCCGCCGGCGGGGGAAGAATAAGTCCCTCACCCCCGGCCCCTCTCCCAGGGCGGGAGAGGGGAGAAGCCCCTCACCCCCGGACCCTCTCTCAGGGCGGGAGAGGGGGGCAGCCCTCACCCCCGGCTCCTCTCCCAGGACGGGAGAGGGGAGAAGCCCCTCACCCCCAGCCCCTCTCTCAGGGCGGGAGAGGGAAGCAGCCCTCACCCCGGCCCCTCTCCCAGGGCAGGGAGAGGGGAGAAAATCTAACCCCTGGCACCCCTCCTGACAGGGCGGGAGAGGGGAGCAGCCCTCACCCCCGGCCCCTCTCCCACAAGGGGTTCAAGGGCGGACAGATGGAGTGGCTAAACGTGAGCATTTGAAGACGAAGGCGTAGGCATGGTGATTGCGAATTTGGGTTTCCCAGTTGGGTGCTTCCCAATCACACAGTTGCCAGCGAGGGTTACACTCCAAGGC